>NZ_CP022604.1:0-317083 GCF_002278035.1 Ochrobactrum quorumnocens
ATGATGACTGGTAAGTCGACGGCAACGATGGGTGATGATGCGCATGCGAACCGTATCCATGGATCTTCTGCTACTGGAAAAGAAAACAGCCTCATGGTGAGCGCTGGTAATGTCGTCGGTGATGACGTTTTCGAACGTCTGACAGCAAAGCTGAAAGCCCGCGTCGGCAGCGAGATCTATTCAAGCTGGTTTGGCCGTCTGAAGCTCGACGATCTGTCCAAAAGCGTGGTTCGCCTGTCGGTTCCGACAGCTTTCCTTCGCTCATGGATTAACAATCATTATTCTGAACTGCTGACCGAACTATGGCAGGAAGAACACCCGCAGATTCTCAAAGTTGAAGTGGTTGTGCGCGGAGTGAGCCGTGTCGTTCGCACTGCAGCACCTGCTGAAACCAACGAAGCCATTGACGCCAAGTCACCTTCCGCCATGCGTGAAAAGGTCGTTTTCCCAGTTGGTCAGCCAAGCGCTGAAAAGCGTGGCTCGGCTGTCGTGGCAGAATCGGCTTCCGGTTCGGTTCTCGGCTCCCCGCTCGATCCGCGTTACACGTTTGATTCTTTCATCGATGGTGCATCCAACCGCGTGGCTCTTGCTGCTGCCCGCACCATTGCAGAAGCAGGCTCAAGTGCCGTGCGCTTCAACCCGCTTTTCATCCATGCATCTGTCGGTCTTGGTAAGACTCACCTTTTGCAGGCGATTGCGGCGGCTGCCCTGCAGCGTCAGGAAAAGGCCCGCGTCGTTTACCTGACTGCCGAATATTTCATGTGGCGTTTTGCGACTGCGATTCGCGACAACAATGCGCTTTCTTTCAAGGAACAGCTGCGTGACATCGACCTGCTCGTCATCGACGACATGCAGTTTCTGCAGGGCAAGTCGATCCAGCATGAGTTCTGTCATCTTCTCAACACGCTGCTCGATAGCGCCAAGCAAGTTGTTGTTGCAGCAGACCGCCCGCCATCGGAGCTGGAATCACTTGATGTCCGCGTTCGCTCGCGCCTTCAGGGTGGCGTTGCTCTTGAAGTTGCAGCACCTGATTACGAAATGCGTGTTGAAATGCTGCGTCGTCGCCTCACGACCGCACAGCTTGAAGATTCAAGCCTCAACATTGACGATGAAATTCTCGCGCATGTTGCTCGCACCGTCACCGGGTCGGGTCGCGAGCTGGAAGGCGCTTTCAACCAGCTTCTGTTCCGCCAGTCATTCGAGCCAAACCTGTCCATCGACCGTGTCGATGAACTCCTCGGTCATCTGACCCGCGTTGGCGAACCTAAGCGTATTCGCATTGAAGAAATTCAGCGTATCGTGGCACGTCATTACAATGTGTCGAAGCAGGATCTGCTTTCGAATCGCCGCACACGCACCATTGTGAAGCCGCGTCAGGTTGCCATGTATCTGGCCAAGATGCTGACTCCGCGTTCGCTGCCGGAAATCGGTCGTCGTTTTGGTGGGCGCGATCACACCACTGTGCTTCATGCTGTGCGTAAGATCGAAGATCTGGTCGGTGCCGATGGCAAGCTGGCGCAGGAACTCGAGCTGCTGAAGCGCCTCATCAACGATCAGGCTGCTTGATCTGTAGAAATTCGTTAAAAAGCCTGCGCCGTGTCGTTTTGCGATGCGGCGTGGGCTTGCTTTTCGGCTCAAAAATCTGCCACTTTAGCAAACCTTCTGGCGCTAAGGCGCCTTATTGATGGGGGCATCTGCCCGTTACGCGGTTGCCCTGTCCTAGAGAGCGAGTGCGTTTCAATATGCGTGTTACCCTAGAGCGATCAAACCTTCTCAAGTCACTCAACCACGTCCACCGTGTCGTGGAGCGTCGCAACACGATTCCGATTCTGTCCAATGTGCTTTTGCAAGCCGAAGGCGCAAGCCTCGCGCTCAAGGCAACGGACCTTGATCTTGAAGTGAACGAAGCAACCGCTGCCATGGTCGAACAGGCCGGAGCAACAACGGTTCCAGCGCATCTTCTCTACGATATCGTGCGCAAGCTGCCTGATGGCGCAGAAGTCATGCTGTCGACCAACCCCGATGGCGGCTCGATGTCCGTCATTTCGGGCAAGTCATCGTTCCGCTTGCAGTGCCTGCCACAGTCTGATTTCCCGGAACTGACAGCCGGTTCGTTCTCGCATTCCTTCCGCATCGATGCGCAGGCTTTAAAGCGCCTCATCGACCGCACACAGTTTGCGATCTCGACGGAAGAAACCCGCTATTATCTCAACGGTATCTATTTCCATGCCATTGAAAGCGACGGTGCACTGAAGCTGCGCGCAGTTGCAACCGATGGTCATCGTCTTGCTCGCGCTGAGCTGGAAGCACCGTCGGGCACGGAAGGAATGCCAGGCATCATCATTCCGCGCAAAACTGTTGCTGAACTGCAGAAGCTCGTTGATGTGCCGGACACTGTTGTGTCGGTTGAACTGTCGGATGCGAAGATTCGCTTTACAGTCGGTTCCGTCGTTCTAACTTCCAAGTTGATCGACGGCACATTCCCGGATTATCAGCGGGTGATTCCTTCGGGCAATGACAAGAAGCTTACCATCAGCCGTCAGGATTTTGCGGCTTCTGTTGATCGCGTTTCCACCATTTCGAGCGAACGTGGCCGTGCGGTTAAGCTTTCTATTGCCGATGGCCAGCTGACACTGACGGTCAACAATCCCGATTCGGGTAGTGCTACTGACGAACTGGCTGCCGATTACGATGCTGATCCGATCGATATCGGCTTCAACTCAAAGTACCTGCTCGACATCACAAGCCAGCTTTCCGGTTCCGAAGCAGTTTTCATGCTGGCCGATGCCGGTTCGCCGACACTCGTGCGCGATACGGGTGACGAAGATGTGCTTTATGTCCTGATGCCGATGCGTGTTTAGGACCTTAAAGAAAACAGATCGTGAGCATCTCTGAACCAAATCTAAGCCGTCCGGATCGAGTCTCGGTCCGGCGGCTTAAACTTTCTGATTTCCGTAATTATTCGGAACTCACGTTGCCGCTTGGCTCCGGCCATGTTGTGCTGACTGGCGAAAACGGTTCAGGCAAAACCAATCTCATTGAGGCTTTGTCCTTCCTGTCTCCGGGCAGGGGATTGCGGCGCGCATCCTATGATGATGTCGCGCGAACGAATGGGTCCGAAATTAAGCATGATGGCTTTGCCATCCACGCATCACTCGATTGTATGATTTATGGCGATGTCGAAATCGGCACAGGTACTGCAGGTGGCGGCGAAGGTGGCCGCAAGGTCCGTATCAATGGTATTGCCGCATCGGGCGATGAACTCCTTGATTATGCGCGCGTTCTCTGGGTTGTTCCGTCGATGGACGGGCTGTTTACCGGCGGCGCATCGGATCGGCGACGGTTTCTCGATCGCATGGTGCTGGCAATCGATACCAGTCACGGCAAGCGCGTGCTTGATTATGAAAAGGCGATGCGTTCTCGCAATCGTCTGTTGAGCGACGGAAACAGCGATAATCAGTGGCTGGAAGCGATTGAAAGCCAAATGGCCGAACTCGGCATCGCGATCGCTGCTGCGCGCGCTGAGGCAATGCGTATGATTGCTGCGATGATTGAGCGGCTTCCCAGTGATGGTCCATTTCCCAAAGCGGATTGCTTTCTCGAAGGATCGCTTGAACAACGGATTAGTTTGGAAGCAGCCCTTGATCTTGAAGAGGATTTTCGGCGCACATTGCGCGACGGGCGTGCTCGGGATCGCGCTGCCGGACGCACTTTGGATGGCCCGCATCGTACTGATCTCATTGTTCAGCATCGGCCCAAATCCATGCCTGCAGCACTTTGCTCTACCGGCGAGCAGAAGGCGTTGCTGATCGGCCTCATTCTGGCGCATGCAAGGTTGACGGGCGAGCTTTCGGGCATGGCGCCGATTCTGCTGCTTGATGAAATTGCGGCTCACCTCGATATCGGGCGCCGTGCCGCTCTGTTCGGAATTCTGGATGATCTTGGTGGGCAGGTCTTCATGACTGGCACCGACCGGTCGCTGTTCGAAGCGCTAGAAGGTGACGCGCAGTTTTTCAACGTGGCGGCGGGCGAACTGACAAAAATCTAAAAATAGTCGCTGACAGGTCATTTGAGCGGGCCTATGT
Source organism: Ochrobactrum quorumnocens (assembly GCF_002278035.1). NCBI lineage: Bacteria > Pseudomonadati > Pseudomonadota > Alphaproteobacteria > Hyphomicrobiales > Brucellaceae > Ochrobactrum > Ochrobactrum quorumnocens. The sequence continues at coordinate 4,086 of NZ_CP022604.1, forward strand.
TCAAGCATCATGAATGCACCATCAAAGCCCTTTTCATCCGAAGAACTGGAGCGCTATGCGCGCCATATTGTGCTGCCGGAAATCGGTGGCCCAGGTCAGCAAATGCTGAAAGCCGCTCGCGTCCTTGTTGTGGGCGCAGGCGGACTTGGCGCGCCTGTGCTGCAATATCTGGCCGCTGCCGGTATAGGCACGCTCGGCCTCGTCGATGACGATACGGTTTCATTGTCGAACCTGCAAAGGCAGGTGATCCACGATACGGAAAGTGTCGGCCAGGCAAAGGTGGAGAGCGCCAAGTCTTCGATTGCTCGCATTAATCCACATGTGAAGGTTGAAGGCTATTCGTTGCGGCTCAATGCCGAGAACGCACAAGCTCTCATCAGCGATTACGACGTTGTTGTCGATGGCTCTGACAATTTTGCTACCCGTTATGCGCTGGCTGACGCTGCAGCCTTGGCTGGACGCCCTCTGGTGACGGGCGCTATGGGTCGCTTTGATGGAACAGTCACGGTGCTTATGCCTTATGCCAGTGGTGCTGACGGCAATCCCAATCCATCTTATCGCGATCTGTTTCCAGACATGCCGCCACCGGGCTCAGTGCCGACTTGTGCAGAAGCTGGCGTTTTAGGCGTTTTACCGGGGGTGATTGGCAGTTTGCAGGCCATGGAAGTGATCAAGCTGGTGACCGGTATTGGTGAGCCTCTTGTTGGTCGGCTTCTGCTCTACAATGCATTGAATGTGCGGTTCGAAATCATTCGCTATAAGGCACGTAAACCCAAATGACGGCTCTCCGCATTTGCCTCATCGGTTCGGATTTTGATCGCTGGAAAGATCTTCTCCGGCTCATTCAGGAGAGTTTTGCCTATATGGATGGTATTATTGATCCACCATCTTCCGCACGCCATCTGACGGCAGATAATCTGCAGGAGAAGGCGAAAGACGAAACGGGATTTGCAGCTTTCATTGGTGAAGAACTGGCAGGCTGTGTGTTCATCAAGGAAAAAGATGATCACTTCTATCTTGGTAAGCTCGCAGTCGCCCGTGGCTTTGAAGGTCAGGGGACTGGGCGCAACCTCGTGGAAAAGGTTGAGCAGCATGCAGTAACGTGTGGCAAACCCGTGATGGAGCTGCAGACCCGCATTGAGCTTACGCGCAACCATGCGGTCTTTGAGAAATTAGGCTATCGCAAGGTAGCGGAGACGGCTCATACTGGCTTTACGCGCACGACATCGATCACCATGCGCAAGGAGATCACACGTGGCACTGACATTAACGCATGAAGAGCAGTCGATAGCGTCCGGTGCTGAGGGCGAAGGTTCTGCGATGGCTATGCGTATTGTGGCTGATACAGCACGACTGATGGGCGCACCGCGTCTTATCCCAATTGCTTCAGCTCATATTGATGGTGCGCTCTATCATGGGGACAGCGGTACGCTGTTTGCCGAAAGGCTGGTTGATGGTGGTGCGAAAACCAAAGTGCGCGCAACGCTGAATGTTGGTTCCATCGATCTCACCGGTTGCTCGCACAATCTCCTTCCGCAGCATGAGGCGGAAATGGCCAAGCGCATGATGCGCGCCTATATCAAGCTTGGTTGCGAGCCGACTTGGACTTGTGCGCCTTATCAGGCGGGTCATCGCCCGGAAAAAGGAACCGATGTTGCCTGGGGCGAATCGAATGCCGTTGTTTTTTGTAATTCCGTGCTGGGCGCACGGACCAACCGTTATGGCGATTTCCTCGATATAGCTTGTGCTATCGCTGGTCGTGCGCCGGATTACGGGCTGCATCGAACTGAGAATCGTCGCGCGACGGTCGTTCTCGATATTTCGGCAATCAATCCTGCGTTTCTTGGTTCTGAGGTCGCATGGCCGATTCTAGGCAACCTGTTTGGGCGCAGTGTGGGCACAAATATTGGCGTGGTGGCAGGAGCCCGTGTGCACCCGGATGAAGATGCACTGAAAGCTTTTGGTGCTGCCGCAGCCTCGGTGGGTTCAGTCGGGCTTTTCCATGTTGCCGGTGTAACGCCGGAAGCACCCGATCTTGAAACCGCCCTTCAGCATCAGAGGCCTGAAGGCATCATCCATGTGACGCAGGAAATGATTGAGGCCACGCGCAAACGTTTGTCGACGGTCGACCATGTGGATGCGATTGATGCGGTCGCTATTGGCAGTCCGCATTTGTCGATTGCTGAGTTCGACCGTCTTGAAAGAGCCATTGCTGCCCGCAAGCTGGCCGTGCCGCTTTATGCCTGCACCGGACGACATGCTCTTGTGGAACTGGAAAAGAATGGGCGCAGACAACTGCTTGAAAAAGCAGGCGTTGTGATTGTCGCTGATACTTGCGTTGTTGTCACACCTATTTTGCCAACTAAGGATAATGCCGTTCTGATGACCAATTCGGGTAAATTTGCCCATTATGCGCCGGGAAATACGGGCTATGGCGTGCTGTATGGGTCGCTTGAGGAATGCGTTGAGAGTGCTGTCGCTGGCCGCCCGATTTTTGCGAGGCAGGCAGCGTGAGTGAAATCACTTTCACATCGTCCGTCCTCGTCGCCGGAAAGGCCGCTCAAGCTCAGGCTTTGGTCCTCTCAGCCCCTATCAGTTTCTGGGGCGGTGTTGATCCCAAAACCGGCCGTATCGCCGATGTTCGTCATCCTGAACATGGTCAGAGCATTTCGGGTTATGTCTTATGCCTGCCGGGCACCATCGGGTCGTCTTCTGCGGCAGCTGTGTTGCTGGAACTGGTTCATGCTGGCCTGGCCCCGGCGGCGATTGTTCTGCACGAACCAGATGCCATTCTGCTTCTTGGTCTCATCGTTGCGCGCGAGATGGGACATGACGTGCCGATTGCCGTCGAGTATGATCGGGAGGCCCAAAAGAAACTCGCCGGCCATCACGTGATGGTCGGCGAGGACGGAAAGATTTCAATTAGGACTTAACTTAATATTGCGTGGTGCGATCCACCACATTTTCCAAAGTTCCGTCACGCTCGAAAGCTTCAATCTGACGGATGATCTGGGGAACAATGGCAGATGCTGACGAGCTTGCAGCCGAATGCGGGGTGATCGTCACTTTCGGATGTGTCCAGAGCGGGCTATCAACTGGCAACGGTTCCTGATTGAAAACGTCAAGCGTTACAGCCGAAAGCAGCCCGCGATCCAGTGCTGCCAGAATATCCGCTTCGTTCTGCAAGCCGCCACGACCTGCGTTGATCAGCACAGGCGCGCCCAGTGGGCCGTCGCTTTTCAATTGCGCAAACATTGTCATCGACAGAATGCCTTTGGTGTCAGGTGTCAAAGGCAGAAGACAGACGAAAATATCGGCCGTTTTGAGAAAGCGTACGAAGCCTTCCTTGCCGTTGAAGCTCTGAACGCCCTCGATTTCCTGGGGGCGACGGCTCCAGCCGGTGACATTGAAGCCGAGCGTCTTGAGCTTGGCTGCTGCATCGCGACCGAGAACCCCCAGCCCCATGATACCGACAGTCACTTCATGGGCCGCTGGCTGGCGCGGGTCTTCATGCCAGACCCGGTTCTTCTGCTGTTTGCGGTAATTTGCGCCAAGACGATGGTGATCAAGCACCTGCCAGACCACATATTCGGTCATGCGCATGGTGAGATCATCTGAGATAACACGCACGAGCGGCACGTCTGGAATGTGCGGATCGTGAAAGACATGATCAACGCCAGCACCGAGCGAGAAAATCACTTTGAGATTTGGAAGATTGGCCAGCGAGCCGGGCTTCTGCTTCCAGACGAGCGCATACTCGACGCTTTGATCGGTTTCGCCACGTTCAGTCACGACATTGCGCTCAGGCGCGTGTGTCTTAAAGCTGTCGACCCAAATAGCCGGATCCCAGTTGGTCAAAGACAGAAAGATTTTTTTGTCCGCTGTCGTCATTGTCTTATTCCTCCCTCGGTAGCCTCCATGTGGAAGGCCGCCGCCATCAACGCCTTGGTATAGTCGGTTTTTGGATTGGCAAAGACTTCCTTTGACGTTCCATATTCGACTGCCTTGCCATTGCGCATCACCAGCACATCATTGGCCAGCGCCCGCACCACTTTCAAGTCGTGGCTTATGAAAAGATAAGCCAGGTCATGCTTTTTCTGCAATGCGCGTAAAAGATCGACCACCTGAGCCTGAACACTCATGTCGAGCGCTGAGGTCGGCTCGTCCAGCATGACGAATTTCGGGTTGAGAACCATCGCCCGCGCAATCGCGACACGCTGGCGCTGACCGCCCGAGAACTCGTGCGGATAGCGGAAGCGGCTGTCGGGATCGAGGTTCACTTCCTTGAGTGCCGCCACCACACGTTCATCACGTGCGTCGGCCGACAGCTTCGGCTCATGCACCAGAAGCCCTTCGGCGATGATATCGGCAATGGTCATGCGTGGGCTCAGCGAGCCGAATGGGTCCTGAAACACAATCTGCATTTCGCGACGCAACGGGCGCATGTCCTTAAAGCTGTATTTCGCAATATCGCGTCCCTCAAAGCGGATTTCCCCCTGCGACGAAATCATGCGTGAAAGAGCGAGACCAAGTGTTGTCTTGCCGGACCCTGATTCTCCGACAACGCCGAGCGTCTGACCGGCACGCAATTCGATATTGATGCCGTCCACTGCCTTCACATGATCAACGGTCTTGCGCAGGAACCCTTTCTTAATCGGGAACCAGACGCGGACGTCCTTGCCTTCCATCACCTTCTTTGCGCTGAGATCAGCCAGCGGAGGCTCGCCCTTTGGTTCTGCCGCGAGAAGATGTTTTGTATATTCATGCTGCGGATTGTCGAAGATTTCCCTGGTCGGACCGGTTTCGACGATCTTCCCTTTGCTCATCACACAAACCCGATCGGCGATTTTGCGCACGATACCAAGATCATGGGTGATGAAGAGCATCGACATGCCCTGAGCGCTTTTAAGCTCTGCGAGAAGTTGTAATATCTGCGCCTGCACCGTCACATCGAGCGCGGTTGTAGGTTCATCGGCTATCAGCAGCTTAGGCTTATTGGCAAGTGCCATGGCGATCATCACGCGTTGACGCTGACCACCTGAAAGTTGGTGCGGGAAGGCGCTCAGGCGCTTTTCCGGTTCACGAATGCCAACCTCGTGCAAAAGCTCCAGCGTTCGTGCACGTGCGGCCTGATCACCCATGCCCTGATGCATTTTCAGGATTTCGCTGATCTGCCGTTCCACTGAATGCAGCGGATTGAGCGAGGTCATCGGCTCCTGAAAAATCATGGTGACATCATTGCCGCGCACGCGGCGTAATTCAGGCTCTGATGCCGTCATCAAATCCTTGCCGTTGAAAAGAATTTCACCGGATGGATGACTTGCTGCCGGATAAGGCAGGAGCTTGAGAATAGACAGCGCAGAAACTGACTTGCCCGAACCGGATTCACCGACAAGTGCCACGGTTTCACCCTCTGCAATATCGAAGGAAACGTGGTCGACGGAAATTCGCTCCTCGCCGTTCTGACGGAAGGCCACCGAAAGATCACGGACGGAAAGAAGCATCTTTTTATTCATTGATCCGCTCGTTGGCCCACTCATTGAAATGCCTTTCGTGGATCGAATGCATCGCGTGTTGCTTCGCCAATAAAGATCAAAAGCGACAGCATCAATGAGATCACCACAAAGCCGGTAATACCAAGCCACGGCGCCTGAAGGTTGTTCTTGCCCTGCGCGAGCAACTCTCCAAGCGAAGCAGAGCCCGGAGGCAATCCGAACCCAAGGAAGTCAAGCGAAGTGAGTGTGGTGATGGAGCCATTGAGAATGAACGGTAAGAAGGTCAGTGTTGCAACCATGGCATTGGGCAAAAGGTGTCGCCACATGATTGTGCCATTCTTCACACCAAGGGCGCGCGCCGCATTCACATATTCGAAGTTTCTGGCGCGCAGGAATTCCGCACGCACCACGCCAACGAAAGCGACCCATGAAAACAGCAACATGATGCCGAGCAACACCCAGAACCCCGGCGGTAAGATCGCAGCTATAATTAGCAGCAAATAAAGCACCGGAATCGATGACCAGATTTCAATGACGCGCTGGAAGATGAGATCAACCCAGCCGCCGAAATAACCCTGCACTGCACCTGCCGTCACACCAATGATTGCCGAGAAGAACGTCAGGATCAGGCCGAACATCACAGAAATGCGGAAGCCGTAAAGCGCACGCGCAAAGACATCACGTGCCTGATCATCAGTGCCGAGCCAGTTGAAATTGCCGACAATGCAATTGGGATCATTCACCCCTTGCGGATAACGCTGGCAGCGCTGCTCTTCGGTATACAGCCAGAAAGGCTTTGAGGGAGCTGCTTCCGGAATGTCGTTATTGACGGTGTTGTAGGAGTAGCGGACCGGCGGCCAGATGGCCCAGCCATTCTGGTTGATTTCGTCCTGAATGACAGGATCACGATAATCGGTCACGGCATAAAAGCCGCCAAATTTCTCTTCCGGATAGTCGACAAAAACCGGCGCCAGCAATTCGCCCTTATAGGAAACGAGAATGGGGCGGTCATTGGCGATAAACTCGGAGCAGAGCGCTGCAACAAGCAGAAACAGGAAAATCCACAGTGACCAGTAACCGCGTTTATTGGCTTTGAAATTCTGCCAACGGCGGCGGTTGAGCGGCGAAAGGAATGGGCGCTTCACAGGTTTTGTGGCCGGGGTGAGAATGGTATCTGTCATCACACATCCCTCCGGTCAAAGTCGATGCGCGGATCAATCCATGTGTACATGAGATCGGATAGGAGTCCGACGAGAAGCCCGATCAGCGAGAAAATGAACAGATTGGCGAATACGACTGGATAATCGCGATTGATAATTGATTGATAGCCAAGCAGGCCCAACCCATCGAGTGAGAAGATGGTTTCAATCAGCAGCGAGCCAGTAAAGAAGGCCGAGATGAAAGCGCCCGGAAAACCGGCAATCACGATCAGCATTGCATTGCGGAAAACATGGCCGTAAAGCACCTGATTTTCGGTCAGGCCCTTGGCACGTGCAGTCGTGACATATTGCTTGCGGATTTCTTCCAGAAATGAATTCTTGGTCAGAAGCGTGGTGGTGGCGAAGGCCGAGAGCACCAAAGCAGTCACAGGCAGCACCATATGCCAAAGGTAATCGCCGATTTTGCCCCAGAATGACATTTGCGCGAAATCAGGTGAGGTCAGGCCGCGTAGCGGGAACCAGTCAAAGAACGAGCCGCCCGCAAAAAGCACGATCAGCAGGATCGCAAAGAGGAAGCTCGGAATTGCATAGCCGACGATGATGATAGCACTGGTCCAGGTATCGAAACGCGTTCCTTCCTTGATCGCCTTACGAATGCCAAGCGGGATCGAAATCAGATAGGACAGGAATGTGAGCCACAGACCGAGCGAAATCGACACTGGCATCTTTTCCTTGATGAGGTCGATCACGCTGATATCGCGGAAATAGCTATGCCCGAAATCGAAGCGCATATAGTTCCAGAGCATCAGACCGAAGCGTTCAAGCGGTGGTTTGTCGAAACCGAATTGCTTTTCAAGATCAGCGATGAATTGCGGGTCGAGGCCCTGCGCACCGCGATATTTGGAGTTGACGGAGCCGCTATCCATGCCACTCTGGCCGAAGTCGCCGCCACCGCCGGAAAGGCGGTCTAACGCATCGCCACCCTGACCGGAAAGCTGAGCAATGACGCGTTCAACTGGCCCACCGGGGGCAAACTGAACGACGGCAAAAGATATGGCCATAATGCCCAAGATGGTCGGGATCATCAGGAGAAGGCGGCGTAAAATATAAGCGCCCATCAGCCTTCAATGCTCCGGATGTTCATTTTGTTCTTATGGCTTGCCAACAATTTTTGCCTTCTTGTTTATTATGAGCATGATCCCGAAAACCGGTTTCCACTTTTCGGGCTCATGCTTTAATCCACCAAAGCGTCTCGACTGGAAAGCCGTAATCAGGCTTTGGCTCCTTGAAACCAAAACGATCCCAATAAGCTACCAGGTGATTCGCCACCGTCCAATTTGGAATCCACTCAAGCCTGATACGCAAGTACCGATCAAGCACCCTGATCGTTGCGACCAGTTCGTCACGCGTGGATGCTTTGCCCACATCCTCGATCAATGCGTCGATAATGGGGTCAGATGTGCCGGGAAGATTATAACTTCCGGGTGTTTTGGCTGATTCTGATCCGAACATGCCAGCCAGTGATTCTTTGGTGGGCGTTGCGCCAAACTGCATCGCAATGCCGACGAGATCGAAGTCGAAATCCTGCATGCGGGCCTGGTATTGGCTCGGATCCACCAATCGTACACTGGCATCGATGCCAATGGCGCGCATTTTCTGGACAAGAGGATTGTAGACCCGATTGAGAGATTCGGAATTGCTTAGAATTTCGAGCGTGAATTTTTCACCGTTTTTGCCGTGAAACTGGCCTTTGTTTCGCTCAAAGCCTGCAGCTTCCATCAACTCGATAGCGCGGGAAAACTGCTTACGGTCGCGGCCTGTACCATCTGAAACAGGCATGACAGGGACTTCGCCAAAGGCCGCTTCGGGAATTTTGCCCCGAAATCGTTCAAGTACCTTCAGTTCATCAGCAGTCGGCATGCCCACGGCCTGAAAGTCGGAACCGTTGAAGTTAGATTGCGACCGTTGGTAGGTATCATAGAACAGGTTTGCATTGGTCCACTCGAAATCGAAGCACAGATTGATCGCTTCACGCACACGTGGGTCGCTGAAACGCTCGCGGCGCTGGTTGATCGCCCAGGCCTGCATGAGTGGGCGCTTTTCCCTTGGAAATGTGCGTTTGATGATCTTATTTTGCTGAATGGCAGGAAAATCGTAAGCTGTGGCCCAGTTCTTTGCTACGTTTTCAGATCGAAAATCGATATTGCCTTTCTTGAAGGCTTCGAATTCTGGCTGTCTATCACGGTAGAACTCAATGCGGATGCGGCCAAAGTTGCTGGAGCCGCGCTGCACTGGTAAATCCTTGGCCCAATAATCATCAACCCGGTCATATTCAATCGCTTGCCCGGCAGAGACTTTCCCGACGCGATAAGCACCTGATCCAAGGATCGGTTCCAGGCCTGTCGCATCGAAATTTCGCTCCTTGAACCAGTCTTTGGAGAGAATTGGCAGTGTAACTGCGTCGAGAATGGCATTGGGGCCACTTTCAGCCGAAAAATGCATCTGCACTTCGCGTTCACTGATTTCTTTTACAGCTTCGAGCGCTGCAAGAATCTGCCTTAATTGCGGATGTCCCTTTTCCTTAAGCGTCTCGTAAGTGAACACAACATCCTTCGCTTCAATTGGCGAACCATCGTGAAAACGAGCTTCTTTGCGCAGCTTGAAGAGGCAGGTCTGATGGTCTTTGGATAGTGTTACATTTTCAGCGATCAGGCCATAAACAGCGTCGGGCTCATCAAGTGCTGACACCATCAATGTGTCGAAGGTCAGCTCCATGCGCGGCGGCGCATCACCCTTGAACGTCAGCGTGTTTAGCGTATTGAAAGTCTCCATGTTCTGGTTCCACACCCATGTGGATGGCGCCAGCGTAAAGGTGCCACCCTTTGGCGCATCGGGGTTCACATAGTCGAAATGGGCGAAATCGGGCGGATACTTCAGTTCGCCGAAAGCAGATAGACCATGCAAGGGCTTGTCTGTGGGGAGCTTTGCAAAAGCAATTTCCGGAAAGCAGGCTGCGAGAGCGGCACTGCCTGAAAGTCCAAGGAAATGGCGGCGATTGAGATGAAAGCCCGACATTGGAAAGGCGTCCTTAAAGCATTTTCAGCAAAAGTGCGAAGCGGTTTTGCGTAGGATAATGCGTAAAAACAAATAGATAGAACGGTTTCAACTATTCAATCTTAATTGAGGCCACTCTAGTCGGAACTGTTTTTAAGCTTGGCTTCTTTCGTCGGGTCGATCCACCACGAGAATGGGTCAATCCCAAGATAGTCGGGTTGCTGTTCCGGCATGCCGAATTTGTTCCAATAGGCGACGTTGATGTGGTCTGAATACCATTGTGGAATGACGTAATAGTTCCACAGCAATGCGCGGTCGAGCGCGTGGCTCGCCGCCACCAGCTCATCACGATCCTTGGCATAGATGATGCGGTCGATCAGCTTGTCGATGGCCGGGTTCTTGATACCCGCATAATTGCGGCTGCCTTTGAAGTCGGCGGCTTTCGAGCCCCACATATCGCGCTGCTCGTTGCCGGGAGAGGCAGTCTGTGCCGTGATCGAAGTGATTACGTCATAATCGAAATCATTGACGCGGGCCTGGTATTGAGCTGTATCGACAATACGCACAGTCGCATTGATACCGATCTTGCGTAGGCTTGCGGCAAACGGGTTATAGATGCGCTCGTCGGTTGGATCTTTACCAAGAAATTCGATCGTGAACTGCTGACCATTGGCATCAACGAGCTTGTTACCTTGCAGTTTCCAGCCTGCCTCACCAAAAAGCTGAAGCGCTTTGCGCAGATTATCGCGCGTTGCCTGTGGAGTATCGTAGACTGGCAGCTTGAATTCTTCAGTCAGCGCTTCGGGCGGAAGCGAATCCTTCACAGTTTCAAGAATTGCTTTTTCTTCTGGCGTCGGTGCACCGCTCAGCTGTAGTTCGTTGCCCGCGAAATAGCTGTTGATGCGCGTGTACTGATTGAAGAACAGCAGGCGGTTCATGGTTTCAAAGTCGAACGCATAGGTCAGTGCCTGACGCACTTGCGGGTCTTTGAATTTCTCCTTGCGTGTATTCAGGAAATAGCCCTGCATTCGGCCAACAGCATTGAACGGAAAGGATTTCTTGACGACATCGCCACGCTGCACGGCTGGGAAGTTATACTGCTCCGCCCAGCGCTGAGCGCGATTCTCATTACGATAATCGTACTGGCCACCTTTTTTGAAGGCCTCCCACGTCGCATCTTCATTGAAGTAATATTCGTAGCGCACTTCATCAAAGTTGTTGCGCCCAACATTGACGCCAAGGTCCTTGCCCCAGTAATCGGCAACACGTCCCCACACGATGGAGCGGCCCGGCACCATGCTCTTGATCTTGTAGGCGGCCGATCCGAGTGGAATTTCCAGCGTCGGACGGCTGATGTCACGCTGCTTGCCTTGCGCATCCTTGCCTTCCCACCAATGCTTGGGCAGGATTGCGAGCTGCCCCACGATCTGTGGCAGTTCGCGGTTGCCTGACTGCGAGAAGGTGAACTTCACCTCATGGTCGCCGGTCTTTTCGGCTTTCTCCACGTCGCCATAATATTTGTTGTAGAGCGGCGACTGCTTCTTGAGAATATCAAACGACCAGATCACGTCATCGACGGTAATCGGTTCTCCATCATGCCATTTGGCATTGGGATTGAGCTTGAATTTCACCCATGAAAAATCATCAGGATACTGCAAAGCTTCAGCGATCAACGGATATTGCGTTGAGCCCTGATCAAGCGCATCGGTCATCAATGTATCGTAGAGCATTCCGCCGCCGAAATCGGCGAGGCCTGCGGCGGCAACACCCTGAACCACGAATGGATTGAGGCTGTCGAAGGTGCCGACCGCCACCTGATTGAGGACGCCCCCTTTGGGTGCACCAGGGTTCACATAATCATAATGCTTGAAATCAGCCGGATATTTGGGCTCGCCGATAAGGCTTGAAGCATATCGCCATTCTGGCGCGGCATCCGTTGCGTAACTAAACGATACCGTGCTCGCCAGCATGGTGACCGCGAACGCTCCCGCCCAAAAACCTCTCATCCAGCATCTCCGTTTCTGCTTCGGATATTGTCGAATTGATTTTTATGGGTTTTTGCGGAGGAAGAAAGGCACAAGTTGAAAAAACATGCCGGCAATAAAAAAGCCGGGTCGAAACCCGGCTTTTTCTTGAAATTTAATCAGCTTAGTTCGCTGGGGCAGGCTGTGCCGGAGCAGGTGCCTGTTCGGCAGGCTTCTGTTCTCCAGCTGGAGCTTCCGCAGGTTTTTCTGCTTCGCCTGCAGGGGCTGCACCTTCTGGCTTGGCTTCCGTGCCTTCAGCAGGAGTCGCGTCAGCGGTTGGAAGCGGCGCTGGGTTGTCAGATAATGTGCGCAGATAAGCGATCAGATCGGCGCGTTCATTGTCTTTCTTGTCCCCAGCAAAGCCCATAGCCGTGCCTTTGATGAAGCCCTTTGGCGAAGTGAGGAACTTGTTGAGATGTTCATAATCCCACTTGTTCCCGCCTGCGCCGAATTCCTTCATTGCAGCCGAATAGCCAAAGCCTTCAACAGAGGCAGCCGGACGGTCCAGAACATCCCAAAGATGTGGTCCGACCTTGTTGGCGCCACCCTTTTCGCCTGTATGGCATGCTGCGCAACGCTTGAAGACGGTTTCGCCGCGTGCCGGATCAGCGGATTGCATCAGTGTAGCAATCGACACTTCTTCCTTGGCTGGTGCAGCTTCCCCACCAGTCGAAGCCTCTGCCGCTTCGATTATGAAACCTGGCTTCTCAGGGGCTGGCGCATGAAACAGCGTGTCGGACAGAATGCCCGTCGTCATAACAACGAAAACCGTTGCCAGAAAAGCCATGATAAACTTATTAGTCCGGGTTGAATTCATCGCCGGTCAGCGCTCCCTCTACTCAACGCCCTCCAAAGCCGGCATGCAAAACCTGTGTTAAAAGGCTGGCAAGTCTCTCCCCGGCGTCGGGCGGAAACTAGGTCTTTTACAGGGGTGATGCAACACCTATAAGGGGTTCCAGACCCGTGACTTTTTGACACTTTTGCTGCATTTGCCGTGCAGATAAAGATTGCCAGAAGGCTTCGACAGACCTTTTACGGCCAAATTAAACACCAAGAGGCGATCATGCTTCAGACTTTGAAAACACTGACACTTATACCGGCGCGGATGGCTTCAACACGCCTGCCGAACAAGCCGCTGGCCGATATTTGCGGCAAGCCGATGATCGTGCATGTGGCAGATCGTGCGGCGGCGGCATCGCTTGGACGCACCGTGGTCGCGACCGACAGTGAAGAGATTTTTGCAGCTGTTCGGGCGCATGGTCATGAGGTCATTATGACGCGCGGCGATCATGAATCGGGTTCTGATCGCATTTATGAGGCTCTTCAGAAAGTTGATCCGCAGGGTGAAGTCGAGGCGATCATCAATGTGCAGGGCGATCTGCCGACGATCGATCCGGAAACCATCCGTCGTGCGCTCCGCCCTTTGGAAGATGGGCCTGCAGATATTGCGACACTTGGCGTCGAAATCACACTGGACGAAGAAAAGATCAATCCGAATGTGGTGAAGATTGTCGGTTCACCACAGCCCGGCGGTGAGCGTCTGCGTGCGCTTTATTTTACCCGCGCGACAGCTCCTTATGGCGACGGCCCGCTCTACCATCATATTGGGCTTTATGCTTATCGCCGTGCAGCACTTGAGCGCTTTGTGAAGATTGGACCGTCGCCGCTTGAAAAGCGCGAAAAGCTGGAACAGCTGCGTGCACTTGAAGATGGAATGCGCATTGACGCAGAGATCGTCAAAACAGTTCCGCTGGGCGTTGATACGCAGGCTGATCTTGACCGGGCACGTGAAATTATCGCAAAGGGTTTATAACCAAGAAAGCCCTCAGTTCTTCGAGGGCATTTGAGAAAGTACGAACACGATGAAGACCAACCGGATTTCCTTTCAGGGTGAAGCGGGCGCCAATTCCGACACGGCTTGCCGCAACATGTTTCCCGATATGGAGCCTTTACCGTGTCCGACTTTTGAAGATGCGTTTAACGCTGTAGAAAGCGGTGCTGCTGATCTTGCGATGATTCCGATCGAGAACACGCTTGCGGGTCGCGTTGCAGATATTCACTACCTGCTGCCGCTTGCCGATATGCACATTGTTGGCGAATATTTCTTGCCGATCCATTTCCAGCTCATGGTTCTTCCCGGTGTGAAGCGCGATGAGATCAAGACGGTTCACAGCCATATCCATGCGCTTGGTCAGTGCCGCAACATCATTCGGAGTAATGGCTGGAAGCCGGTGATCGCAGGCGATACCGCAGGCGCTGCTCGCCTTGTGGCTGATTTGCAGGATCGTTCGATGGCAGCTCTTGCACCTAGTCTCGCGGCTGAACTTTATGGTCTTGATATCATAGAGGAAAATGTTGAGGACGCGGAAGACAACGTGACCCGCTTCGTTGTTCTCTCGAAGACAAAGAAATGGGAACTGCGCCCGGAAAAAGACGAACGTATCATCACCACGTTTGTCTTCCGTGTGCGTAACGTGCCGGCCGCGCTATATAAGGCAATGGGTGGCTTTGCGACCAATGGCGTGAACATGACCAAGCTTGAAAGTTATCAGCTGGGCGGCCGGTTTATCGCGACACAATTCTACGCGGATATCGAGGGTCATCCGGAAGACCGCAATGTGCAGCTCGCTTTGGAAGAACTTGAATTCTTCTCCAAAGAAGTGCGCGTACTTGGTGTCTATAAGGGGAGCGACATTCGCGGTACGCAGCTGCTGGCAGCTGAATAATTCCAGCATCTCCCGCAAAACGGGGAACCGCTTTTTCGGAGGGAAAATGCGCAAACAAAGAACTAAAGCGGTTGAGCCGCTCTAGTTCTCGGCCCAGGCTCTGATCAGATGGGTTGCAATAGCTCCGGTTGCCGGGACACGCAGCCCATTTTCATGTGTGTCAGCAAGCATCTCACGCACTTCAGCTTTTTCGAACCAGCGGCCATCTTCGAGCTCCGTGCGGTCGATTGCGAAATCGTCTGACAGCACTTCGGCATGGCAACCGATCATCAATGAATAAGGAAATGGCCATGGTTGGCTGGCGTGATAGCCAACGCGCCCGATCGCTAAGCCCATTTCCTCAAAACTTTCGCGGCGAACGGCGGCTTCAATCGTCTCGCCATGCTCGATAAAACCTGCAAGGCAAGAATAGGACCCGGCAGCGAAGTGCGCGCTGCGTGCCAGAATGCATTTTTCACCGCGAATGGGCAGCATGATCGCGACCGGATCGGTTCGTGGAAAATGTTCGGCTCCACAATTTGGGCAGACGCGTTTTGCACCACCGGCGCGCATTTCGCTTTTTGTGCCGCAACGTCCGCAAAATCGGTGATTGCTATGCCATGCAGTTAGGGCTGCAGCCTGTGCCAGCGCACCGATGATATCGGCGGGCACAAGACCTTCCATATAAATGCTGCGATAATCCTGCGCCTTATAGGGAGCCTCAAGCTGGTCGGGATCAAGTGGAGCCGTGAGTGCAACCATCGGTGCACCGTCCTGTAAACCCAGCAGCACCGGTTCATGCAGATCGGGCAAAAAAGCTTGAGCTTCTTTCAGTGTAAATAGCGCGCGAGGAGCGCTGTCCTTTGTGTAATCGAGAAGCAGTCGGCTTCCGCCCAGAATCATTATCCGCGTTTCGGGCAGTTCCAGTGCGGTGAAAGCCGAATCATCCTGTCGCTTTTCGGAAAGACGGTCGATGCGGTTGCCAGCGAAGCCGACGAAACGGCTCGGTTCAATTTCCGGCAGGTCGTAAAGGCGGAAAGCCATGATGATCTCGGGGGAATGTTTCAGGGAGGAATTAGAGGGCAGTTCGGATTTTTTCGATCAGCGTGTGCGCATCTGTGTCGCCATAGGTTTCGCGGGTGCCATGACCCCAGACAGGGCCGGGCCAACCAGCATCGCCTTCATTGCGCGCAATCACATGCATATGGAGCTGACGAACAATGTTGCCCAAAGCGCCGGTGTTGATCTTGTGGCAGTCAGTTGCCTTCTTGAGCGCTTGTGAAACAATGGCGGCTTCAAAAGTCAGCATGGTCTGATCGAGCGGCGTCATATCGTGAATTTCAGCCAGTTTTGCGCGGCGCGGCACGAGGATCAGCCATGGCCAGCGCTTGTCATTCATGAGACGCAGTTCGCACAAGCCGAGCTTGGCGACTGAAAAAGTATCGGCATCAAGCCGTTTATCGAGTTCAAACTGTTCCATAACTGATTTCTTATCATTTTTTTTGACCCTTCGCTTGCTTTTTGCTTCGCAATTGACGATATGCAGCGTGGGAGGTTGGTGGTGGACGAGCCACTCGCCAACCGGGTCAGGTCCGGAAGGAAGCAGCCCTAACGAGCCAGGCACGGGTCGCCGTGCCAGCCTCCCACCTTTTCTTTCACGACGATGATGGCTGTTGATTGGCAGTAAACCACTGTCGAAGGCACTTTCGTCTCCGATCCAAACTGTTTAGAGTTTCGAGATTGGAAAAAAGCGAACAGGGAACGGAAGGGTCGCAATGGACACGAAATCCGCAGACTTGGCCGCCGATGGCGCCTACCGCGTTCTCGCCCGCAAATATCGTCCTCAGAATTTTAATGATCTTATCGGTCAGGAGCCGATGGTTCGCACGCTGAAAAATGCGTTCGAGACTGGCCGCATTGCGCAGGCCTGGATGTTGACCGGTGTGCGCGGTGTGGGCAAGACCACGACGGCGCGCATTCTGGCGCGTGCACTCAATTACAAGACTGATTCTATTGACCAGCCGACAATCGATCTGTCAGTGCTTGGCGAACATTGTCAGGCTATCATGGAAGGCCGCCATGTCGATGTGATCGAAATGGATGCGGCCTCCCATACGGGTATCGATGATATCCGCGAGATTATAGAGCAGGTGCGTTATCGCCCTGTTTCGGCACGCTACAAAGTCTACATCATTGACGAAGTGCACATGCTGTCCAATCAGGCCTTCAACGGCCTTTTGAAGACGCTTGAAGAACCGCCGCCGCACGTCAAATTCATCTTTGCTACCACCGAAATCCGAAAAGTTCCGATCACGGTCCTGTCGCGTTGTCAGCGTTTTGATCTGCGCCGCATCGAATCGGGCACTTTGGCCGCACATCTGCGGCGGATTGCGGAAGCCGAACAGATCCAGGTCGACGATACATCGCTTGCGATGATTGCGCGCGCGGGCGAAGGCTCGGCCCGCGATTCGCTCTCCATCTTCGATCAGGCGATTGCCCATGGCGCTGGTCATGTTTCGGCAGAGGCAGTGCGTTCCATGCTGGGTCTTGCCGACCGTGCGCGCATTATCGATCTCTTCGAGATGCTAATGTGTGGCGATGTGGCTGGCGCTCTGACCGAATTTCGTGCGCAATATGACGTCGGTGCTGATCCGTCGGTCGTGCTGACTGATCTCGCAGACTTCAATCATCTGGTGACGCGCCTGCGCTTCACGCCTGACGTTGCGGAAGATGTTTCGCTGTCGGAAGATGAGCGTGTGCGTGGCCGCGATTTTTCGCAAAAGCTTTCGGTCCGTGTGCTTTCGCGCACATGGCAGATGCTGCTCAAGGGCATTGCGGAAGTCGACACCGCAACCCGTCCTATTCAGGCAGCTGAAATGCTGTTGATCCGTCTGGCGCATGCTGCCGATTTGCCAACGCTCGATGAAGCGCTGAAGGGACTGGAGAACGGTTCGGTTTCGGCATCGCGTCCGCAGCCATCGGGTGGAGCAAAGCCTAATGGTGGCTCTCAGTCCGAGGCACGGGTAAATGCGGATGCAATTGCGTCGTCCATGATGCCCGTATCGGGTGGACCTGCGACTGCGATGCGCCTTGTGGAAACACAGCCGCAGCCAGTACAGCCTCCTGCGCCCCAGCAATTCGTCGATAATACGCCGCAGCCTTCTGTTCCGATCAACAGCCTTGCTGATATCGTTGCTCTGGCTGACAAGTATCGTGACATGCAGTTCAAGATTCTGGTCAAGAACTGCGTGCGATTGTCATCCATCGCCGCCGGGCGGCTTGAAATCGGCCTGACGGATGATGCACCGAAATCATTGCCGAGCGATATCTCGCAGCGCCTGCTTAACTGGACCGGCATTCGCTGGATTGTGACCGTAGCGCGTGATGTTTCAGGACAGACGGTTGCGGAAGCTGAAACCGAGCGTCGCGACAATCTTGTCACCGATGCGCGGGCAGACCCGGATGTTGCCGCCATTTTGGCTGCTTTTCCTGGCGCAAAGATTACGGATGTCCGTATTGCCGTTGCAGAACAGAGTGACGATGACGATATTGATCTGGATACGATTGAAGACGTGCCTGGCGCGCCTTCTGACGACGACTGAATTTTAAAAGACTATGGAGTGAACCCATGCGTGACATGATGGGCATGATGAAGCAGGCGAAAGAATTGCAGGCCAAGATGAAGGCCATGCAAGACGAGATTGCCAATCTTGAAGCAACCGCATCTTCGGGTGGTGGTCTGGTCACGATCACGCTTTCAGGCAAAGGCACACTATCGGCTCTCAAGATCGATCCGTCGCTTGCCAAGGAAGAAGAGGTGGAAATCCTCGAAGATCTGATCATTGCGGCCCACAACGATGCCAAGGCGAAGCTCGAAGCCGAAATGGCCGAAAAGACGCAGTCACTGACCGCTGGGTTGCCGATCCCTCCGGGCTTCAAGTTGCCGTTTTGATAGAGTAAGGCAGCAGAGAGCATGATTGCTCCTCTGCTGCCTTTGCCTACATCCTTATTCCTCTACTCCCCGAAGCAGCCCTACGTCCCAAAGCAGCATGTCCAAACGTATAGCCGGTCCTGAAATCGAACGTCTTATCCAGCTTCTGGCCCGTGTGCCGGGGCTTGGCCCGCGTTCGGCACGCCGCGCGGCGCTGCACCTGATCAAGAAGAAAGAAGCGCTGCTGATCCCGCTGGGCGGGGCGATGCAGGATGCTGCCGAAAAAGTGCGCATCTGCTCATGCTGCGGCAATGTCGATACATCCGATCCTTGCACCATTTGTACTGATGATCGCCGCGATCCATCCATGCTGATCGTCGTGGAAGACGTGTCCGATCTTTGGGCCCTGGAACGGGCTGGCACGATGAATGTTCGCTATCATGTGCTTGGCGGGCGGCTGTCGCCGCTTGATGGCATTGGTCCGGATGATCTCAACATCAAGGGGCTGGTTGAACGCGTAGCATCTGGCGAAATCAAGGAAGTGATTCTTGCTGTTAACGCGACGGTGGAAGGGCAGACGACCGCCCATTACATTACCGATCAGCTAACCGATTTCGATGTGCGTGTCACACGACTTGCGCATGGTGTGCCAGTGGGTGGTGAGCTTGATTATCTGGACGAAGGAACGCTTGCAGCAGCTCTGCGAGCGCGAACCGCACTATAAACATTCTGAAATTTGGAGACAGGCGTGATGGCAGGAAGATGGACCCGAAGCTTGAAACTTGCTCTCGGCCTGTTCGCGGCTTCTGCCATTACTCCATCGATTGCAGCACCGTCCAAAGCGCAAATTGAAAGCCAGTATCGCAACTGGATAGAAAAAGATCTCTGGCCTGAAGCCAAAGCTGCCGGCGTTTCACGTGCAATTTTCGAACAAGCTTTTGCAGGCGTTACCATCAACTGGAAGCTGCCTGATCTGGTGATTCCCGGCGAAAAGCCAACGACGCCCAAAGAACAGAAGCAGGCCGAATTCGGTGCCCCTGGCAAATATTTCAACGCCAAGACGCTTGGTTCCGTCACCAGTGGTGGCAAGGCGCGTCTTGGCCAGAATGCAAGTCTGCTTAAAAAAATTGAGCAGCAATATGGCGTGCCGGGGCGCATCGTTGTCGCCATTTGGGGACGTGAGTCGGGCTTCGGTACGGTCAAGATTCCATACAATGCGTTTGAAGTGCTCGGCACCAAAGCATTCATGGCAACGCGCAAGGACATGTTCCGCAAGGAGCTGATCGCAGCACTTGAGATCACCTCACGCGGTTACATTGCCAATGGTTCGATGAAAAGTTCATGGGCCGGCGCACTCGGTCAGCCGCAATTCATGCCGACTTCTTATCTCAAACACGCCGTTGATTTTGATGGCGATGGCAAGCGCGATATCTGGAACTCAGTCCCGGATACGCTGGCATCGATTGCCAATTATCTCAAAATCCATGGCTGGCAGAGCGGGCGCGATTGGGGCTACGAGGTCAATGTGCCTCAGAGTGTTTCTTGTTCGCTGGAAGGGCCTGATCAGGGCAAGACGTTTGGCGAGTGGGCAAAGCTCGGCATCAGTCGTGCTAACGGCAAGGCATTTCCTGCCAATGAAATGAAGGGCGAAGGCTTTTTGCTTATGCCCGCTGGTCGCTATGGCCCAGCCTTCATCGTGACGCCTAATTTCTACGTGATTAAAGATTACAATATGAGCGATCTTTATGCGCTCTTCATCGGTCATGTTGGTGATCGCATTGCCTATGGTGCGGGCGATTTCCAGACACAATGGGGCAATGTCGGCACCATGTACCGTTCTGACATTCAGGCCATGCAAAAGCGCATGCAGGTACAGGGATATGATGTTGGCAAGGCTGATGGCCTGCCTGGCTTTAAAACCCGCCGCTCAATCGGTCTGTGGCAATCCAAGAATGGAATGGCCCCGACCTGCTTCACCCAGCCTGAACTGGTAAAATCAATTCGCTAACGTTGATGCCGGGAGCCAAAACTCCCGGCATCAGTATTTTAAGCGGCCTTTGTCAGCATCCCGTGCGGGTCGAGGACGAATTTCTTCGCCACGCCCTGATCGAAGCTTTCATAGCCTTGTGGTGCGTCATCCAACGAAATCACCTGCGCATTGACGATTTCGGCAATGTTCAGACGTCCGTGCAAAATGGCCTGCATCAGTTGGCGATTATATTTAACCACTGGCGTCTGTCCTGTATGGAAAGACTGCGCCTTTGCCCAGCCAAGACCAAAGCGTAAGGAAAGACTTCCCTGCTGGGCTGCCTTGTCGACAGCACCCGGATCTTCCGTCACATAAAGACCTGGAATGCCGATGGAACCGGCAGGGCGCGTGATTTCCATCATCTGGTTGAGCACGATTGCCGGCTGCTCACCGCCACTGTGACCACGTGCTTCAAAGCCTACCGCATCAATGGCGCTATCCACTTCATTGCTGCCGGTTACTTCGGCAATCATATCGCCGAGGCGATCGCTGGCGGACAGATCAATCGGCTCGAAGCCCACTTTCCGTGCGTGCTCAAGACGTTCCTTATTGAAGTCTCCAACCATGACGACTGCAGCGCCCAGGATGCGGGCGGATGCTGCTGCAGCAAGCCCAACAGGACCGGCACCTGCCACATAGACGATCGAGCCTACCCCAACGCCAGCCTTCACCGCACCATGGAAGCCGGTGGGCAGAATGTCGGAAAGCATGGTCAGGTCGCGAATTTTCTCGATGGCCTGTTCACGATCTGGAAATTTCAGCAGGTTGAAGTCTGCATAAGGCACCATGACATAGCGCGCTTGCCCGCCAATCCAGCCGCCCATATCGACATAGCCATAAGCGCCACCGGCGCGCGAGGGGTTGACTGTGAGGCAGACACCTGTGTCCTGCGATTTGCAGCAGCGGCAGCGCCCACAGGCGACGTTAAACGGTACCGAAACGATGTCGCCCACTTCAAGCATTTCGACATCGCTGCCTTTTTCAATCACTTCGCCTGTGATTTCGTGACCGAGCACAAGGCCGGGCATGGCAGTGGTACGACCACGCACCATGTGTTGGTCGGAGCCGCAAATATTGGTTGTGATGACTTTCAGGATGACGGCGTGATCAAGTTTGCGACCATCAGGTGCGCTCAATACCGGATCATCAATGTCACGAACTTCGACTTTACCCGGGCGCATATACACGACGCCTCTATTCCTGCTCATGTCTACCTCCTCCAGATCGACAGTGCGGATCAGTCCCGATCCGCATAATGGGGTCGAGATGTGCGGGGGACATCCCCGTGCTGGAAGCCTACAGCGCTTATCGGTCGGGGAGTTGTTCTGTGCGCGACATGTCTGGTTCTTTCATCAGCATGGCGGCGAAAGATTTGAGCGCCTTGGTCTGATAGCGATCATTGTGCGAAAGCATGAGAAACTGTCTCTGTGGCAACACGAAGTTGGCTTTTACCAGTGTGCCCGCGGCAAGATGTGGCGCTGCCACCAGTTCAGAAATCGCGGTGACATAGTTGCCAGACAATACGGCAGAGCAGATGGCCTCGTTGGATGGCAATTCCAGTGCGATGTTAAGACGTGAAGGATTGTAGCCTGCGACGCGCATTGCATCCTCGAATACGCTGCGGGTGCCTGAGCCATGTTCGCGCAGTATCCACTTTCCATGAAACAGCGTGTCCCATGCGAGCTTACCGGCATCGCACCATTCGTGATCAGGTCGTGTGACGACAATGAGCTGATCTGTGCCGACCTTGCGCAATGAAAGTGTGGGTGCCTGAACAGCGCCTTCAACCAGCCCGATATCGGCGAGCCCTGCTTCGGTAGCTTCAGTCACACTTTCTGTATTGCCAAGCGTAAGCCGAACCTCGATGAGGGGTGAGGTGGCATGAAACCGTGCGAGATAGGGCGGCAGCCAGTAGCTGGCGATGGTCTGGCTCGCATGTATGGCAAGCGAGCCGCGTTTGCCGCCGCCAAGCTCCGAAAGCATACGCTCCGCCGATTGTGCTCGCGCAAGTGTTGCGCGGGCTTCATCGAGAAACATACGCCCATCACCGGTCAGCTCAATCCGACGCCCAATGCGATTGAAAAGCATCGCACCATAGCGGTCTTCCAGCGTTCGGATCGCTGAACTCACCGCCGATGGCGTCAGATGAAGCGCTTCGGAAGCACGGGTGAGATGCTCACGCTCGGCGACTTCAATGAAAATACGTAATTGTTCCAGTGTCATAGCGTCAATCGTTCGATCTTATCGAATGAATTGTGACATATAATGTGATGGAATGAACAGAAGAAATGCGGCATCTGATTGGAAAATATTTCTCAAGATATGAATGCCAAACCAGATGACAGCCGCAACATCGAATAAATTCAAGAACATTCTCCCCGGCCTAGCACTTAGCCTCGCCGTCTCAGCAGTTGCTGTCGGGCTTGAAAAGGTCGAGGAGCACTATACGGGCAAAGCTTGGCTCGAAGCGCTGGTATTGGCGATCCTGATCGGGACTGCAGTCAGAAGCATTTTTCGCCCCGGCAAGCAATTTGCCAAAGGCATCAGCTTTTCAGCAAAAATGCTGCTGGAGATTGCCGTTGTCTTGCTCGGTGCTTCCATCAGTGCAAGTGCTGTGATTGATGCCGGACCAGGCTTAATACTCGGCATTGCCTGCGTTGTGATGATGGCGATTACCTTCAGCTATGGCATCGGGCGGCTGTTTAAATTGCCTCATCGCATGGCCGTTCTGGTTGCTTGTGGCAATTCAATCTGCGGCAACTCGGCCATCGCGGCCACAGCACCAGTCATTGGGGCAGACAGCGAAGATATCGCGGCCTCAATCGCGTTTACTGCCATTCTCGGTGTTGTCGTCGTGCTGTGCCTGCCGCTGCTGGTGCCACTGCTGGGCCTGTCACATACACAATATGGCATTCTCGCCGGTTTAACGGTTTATGCCGTGCCGCAGGTTCTCGCAGCCACTGCGCCGATAGCCACCATCAGCGTGCAGCTTGGAACATTGGTCAAGCTGGTGCGCGTGCTGATGCTGGGGCCGGTCATTCTGACGCTATCGGTTCTGGCCGGTAACAAGGACGCAGAGGTAAAGCCCGGCTTCCTGCAACTCGTGCCTTGGTTCATCATTGGATTTCTCGGTATGATGGCGCTGCGCTCGCTGCATCTCATCCCGAACACCATTCTGCCAGGCATTCAATTCGCATCGACAGCCTTGACGATTATTTCCATGGCTGCACTGGGATTGGGTGTCGATATACGCTCCGTTGCCTCAGCGGGTGGACGCGTAACGCTCACCGCCATTCTTTCGCTGCTGGTTCTGGGGGCAATCAGCTTGGGTCTCATCCATCTGCTCGGCGTCGTGTGAGGATGGAATTTTAAAGCATAATTCCGAGCAGAATGAAACGAGGGTCGATAAGATCGTGCTTCAATTAAAAGGAGTTTAGAGCGTTGAATCTCACTCTTATCAGCTCAAATCGCGTCTGAGAACTAAGCGCCGAAGCTCTTATGGATATGCATATGCAGAAAAGAAAAAGCCCGCCGAATGGCGGGCTTTCTCATTTTTGGCAGAAGATCAGAACCTATTAGTTGGTTTCCGACTTCTTCATGGCTGCAGCAAGAATATCGCCGAGCGAAGCGCCTGAGTCGGACGAACCGTACTGAGCAACTGCTTCTTTTTCTTCAGCGATTTCGAGTGCCTTGATCGAGACCTGCAGCTTGCGGGTCTTCTTGTCGAAGGCGATGACGCGAGCGTCAACCTTCTGACCAACGGTGAAGCGTTCTGGACGCTGTTCATCGCGGTCACGAGACAGATCAGAGCGCTTGATGAAGCTGTCGAGGTCGTGGTCGACGAGACGAACTTCAAGACCACCATCGGTAACTGCTGTGACTTCACAGGTTACAACGGCGTTCTTGCGCAGTTCACCCGAAGCTGCTGCTTCGCCGACCTTGTCGCCGGAAAGCTGCTTGATGCCGAGCGAGATGCGTTCCTTCTCGATGTCAACATCGAGAACGACAGCCTTAACGACTTCACCCTTGTTGTACTCTTCGATAACCTGTTCGCCTGGACGGTTCCAGTCGAGGTCGGAGAGGTGAACCATGCCGTCAACGTCGCCGTCGAGACCAATAAACAGGCCGAATTCGGTCTTGTTCTTGACTTCGCCTTCAACGATCGTGCCCTGTGGGTACTTCTGAGCGAACGTGGTCCATGGGTTGTCGAGGGTCTGCTTGAGACCGAGGGAGATGCGGCGCTTGACCGGATCCACTTCGAGAACAACGACTTCGACTTCCTGAGTGGTCGAAAGAATTTTGCCCGGATGGACATTCTTCTTGGTCCACGACATTTCGGAAACGTGGATCAGGCCTTCGATGCCTGGCTCGATTTCGACGAATGCACCGTAGTCGGTGATGTTCGTGACAGTGCCGGTGATCTTTTTGCCGATCGGGTACTTCGCGCCGATGCCATCCCAAGGATCGTTCTCGAGCTGCTTCATGCCGAGCGAGATACGATGAGTTTCCTGGTTGATACGGATAATCTGCACCTTGACCGTCTGGCCGATGGTGAGGATTTCCGAAGGATGGTTGACGCGGCGCCATGCCATGTCAGTAACGTGCAGGAGGCCGTCGATGCCGCCGAGGTCAACGAACGCACCGTAATCGGTGATGTTCTTGACAACGCCTTCAACAACCTGACCTTCTTCAAGGTTCTGAACGATTTCCGAACGCTGTTCCGCACGGCTTTCTTCAAGAACGGTACGACGCGAGACAACGATGTTGCCGCGACGCTTGTCCATCTTGAGAATTTCGAAAGGCTGTGGGACGTGCATGAGCGGGGTAACGTCGCGGATCGGACGAATGTCGACCTGCGAACGTGGAAGGAATGCAACTGCGCCATCGAGATCGACGGTGAAACCACCCTTGACCTGATTGAAGATAACGCCATCGACGCGCTCGCCATTGGCGAACTTCTGCTCGAGCTTGCCCCAGCTTTCTTCACGACGTGCTTTTTCGCGCGACAGAACAGCTTCGCCGAGTGCGTTTTCGATGCGCTCAACGTAAACTTCAACTTCGTCGCCCGGCTTCATCGAGCCGTCTTTGCCCTTCGCGCCGAATTCCTTCAGCGGTACGCGACCTTCGACCTTGAGGCCTGCATCGATGATTGCCATATCTTTTTCGATGGCAACGATGCGACCCTTTACAACATAACCTTCTGCAAGGTCATTGTTGGCAAAGGATTCGGCCAGCAGCGACTCGAAGTCTGCGAGAGAGGGATTGAATTCAGACATAAATACTCCTGATGCATCCGGTATGAAACAACATCGGATGCGGCGCCGGGGGTTAGCGTTGCGTTAGGCCTGTCCTTCGGTTCCGTCCCTTTGGGACAACCGGCGCGTGGAACGCGAAGTCAGGTTATAAATGCGGGTGAGACCTATATAGGAACAAACCCCGAATTATCCAGCATTTCTAGGGCATAATTATACCAGAAAGTCTCGCGACTATCCCGATATTATGCCTTGTGCTGCGCGAAAGCGTGATCAATCAGCTTTTTCGCCGCAAGAAATGCCGCTTCTATACTCATTTCGCTCGTATCTAGCAAGTGCGCGTCTTCCGCAGGCCGCAACGGCGAATCCGTGCGGTTCATGTCGCGCTCGTCGCGCGTCTTGAGATCGGCCAGAATTTTATCGAAATCGGCCGTGCCACCTTTTGCGACGATCTCTTCAAAGCGGCGCTGTGCACGCACTTCCGGCGAGGCAGTCACAAAGAGCTTGATTTCGGCCTGTGGACAGACGACCGTTCCGATATCGCGTCCGTCAAGCACGCTTGATGGCAATGCGGCTGCAAAATTACGCTGCGCTTCAACAAGTGCGCGTCGTACGGCAGGCATGACAGCCACTTTGGAGGCCGCCTCGCCAATGGCATGGGCAGAAAGCACGTTCTTGTCCATCTCGTGCAGATCGAGATGAAGGGCGACTTCCGCCGCAATCACCTCATTATCGAGCGGTAAGTCCTTATCGAGCAGCGCTTTCGCAACTGCACGATAGGTTAACCCGGTATCGAGATGAGGAATACCGTAATGAATGGCAATGCGTCGGGCAAGAGTTCCCTTGCCCGAAGCTGCTGGTCCGTCGATGGCAACGACGAAGCTTGTCATTGCTGCTCGCTTACTTTGATTTTCGCACCAATGTCCGGCATCATGGTCATGAATTCCGGAAATGAAGTGGCGATCATCGTGCTGTCATCGACAGTGACCGGCTTTTCTGAAGCCAGCCCCATGACGAGGAAGCTCATTGCGATGCGGTGATCAAGGTGTGTGGCAACTGTACCGCCGCCCAGGCCCTTGCCGTCTGGACGACCGCGAACGGTCAGGGACATTTCGCCTTCGGTGCAATCGACGCCATTGGCTTCGAGGCCGCGGGCGACCGCTGCAAGACGATCTGATTCTTTGACGCGCAGTTCGTCGAGACCATCCATGGTGGTTTCGCCTTCAGCAAAAGAAGCCGCAATCGCCAGAACCGGATATTCATCGATCATCGAAGGCGCACGTTCCGGAGGAACAGTAACGCCCTTGAGCTTCGAGGATTTCACGCGCAGATCGGCAACATCTTCACCGCCCGCAAGACGCGGATCGATGATTTCGATGTCTGCGCCCATTTCCTGTAAAGTGAGGATAAGGCCAGTGCGGGTCGGGTTCATCAGCACGTTGCGAATGGTGACATCCGAACCTTCAACAAGCAGCGCCGCCACAAGTGGGAAGGCTGTTGATGAAGGATCGCCCGGCACGTCGATGGTCTGTCCGATAAGCTTGCCTTGTCCGGTGATGCGGATATGGCGAACACCCTCGTTGTCGGTTTCGACCGAAAGGTCGGCACCAAAGCCCTGCAACATCTTTTCAGTGTGATCGCGCGTCATGACCGGTTCAATGACGGTGGTGACACCTGGCGTATTGAGGCCGGCAAGCAGAACTGCAGATTTCACCTGCGCAGAAGCCATAGGCACGCGATAGCTGATCGGATTGGCTGTCTTTGGGCCTGTCAATGTCAGCGGCAGGCGATCGCCTTCGGAAGCCTTTACCTGAACGCCCATTTCACGCAGCGGATTAAGCACACGGCCCATAGGGCGCGAGGTCAGCGATGCGTCACCGATAAAGGTCGTCGTCATATCGTAAGTGCCGACGAGGCCCATGGTGAGACGGGCACCGGTTCCGGCGTTACCGAAATCGAGCGGCGCTTCTGGTTGCAACAGGCAGCCATTGCCGACACCGTTGATGACCCAGACATTACCATCTTTGCGGATCTTGGCACCCATGGCCTGCATGGCACGGCCTGTATTGATGACGTCCTCGCCTTCCAGCAGACCTGTAATGCGGGTTTCACCTGATGCGAGACCACCGAACATGAAGGAGCGGTGGGAAATAGATTTGTCACCCGGAATGCGGATTTCACCCTTAAGTGCCTCAGAATGGCGGGCGATTGCAGGTTTCGGGGATGCAGAATGGGACATGGATTTTTCACTGTCTCATTTGGGCGTTATTCACGCGGGATTGATCAAAGCGGCAGCTTCCTAGCACAGGAACAGGGCGGGGTCATCCGCCAATGCGTGATTTGAGGCATTGTAAGAGAGCAGAATGAGTCTTTGGCTTTGACAAAAGCTGCAAATTGCGTTTATGCACCGAACAACACCGTAAGGCGCGCTTCACGCCTTCTCCTCACCAACTGAAGGTTTGGAGTATAATGGCGAGCTTAAAGCATGTAAGCGTAGCAGACGCGGTTTGAATGAATTTGTGACCCGGATGAACAAGCGGCCTAAAACGTCGCAGGCGCGACGGGGACAACAAGAGGCGTGGAGTGCCACAGGCACGACAGGGATAAAAACTCACGAGGCTAAACGTGGCAAAATCTGAACTTGGTACCAAGCGCATCGATCCGGAAACGGGCAAGAAGTTTTACGATCTCAATCGCGACCCGATTGTTTCGCCTTACACCGGCATTTCGTACCCACGGTCGTATTTTGAAGCGACTGTAGCGGAAAGCCGTGCGGCCGAACAGGAAGAAGAAGCCGAAGAGCTGGATACCGCACTGGAAAAGCCAGAATTCGTTTCTCTCGAGGATGCGGACGACGAAGCCAAGGGCGGCGAAGATCTGCCGGAAATCGACGACGACGTCGATCTTGGCGACGATGATGACGATACATTCCTCGAAGAAGAGGAAGACGAAGACGACGACGTATCCGGTATTCTGGGTGGCGGCGTCGGCGGTGACGACGAAGAAGTCTAATCCGGTCTTCACGGATCAGTTTCAACAAGGCGGCTCATTGGGCCGCCTTGTTGCGTTTTAATATTTCTTTTTGCGGCTTTGGCCTATCTTGAAGGCAGCTTGAGCATAATCGGCAAATTATTTTTGGCAGATACCAAAAGAGTTGTGATTTAGCTCTTGATCTTCTGTAGCGAGCCATTTAATAAGCCGCCACACCAGACAGTAATTCCTGTCTGGCCCACCTCGAAAGAGGCCGGATGGGGCCATAGCTCAGCTGGGAGAGCGCTTGCATGGCATGCAAGAGGTCAGCGGTTCGATCCCGCTTGGCTCCACCAAAATCCCCAGTGATGTTAGATTTACAAAAACATTCAGAAAAACCTGATTTGGTTTCATATTTGCCAATATTAAGTTTCGCTCGACTTTTCACTCAATATTGCTACTGAAGTTTCATTGAAACAATTGTCAGTGATACGTTGAATGAAGAGGATTGCTGAATTCGACGGTTTGCGGTTTCTTCTGTGCTTGGGAATCGCAATCTTTCATTTTTCCTTCCGGCTTCCCGTGAAGAGCGATCACCTGCAAGAGCTTATATTAACATTCTCTTATTTTACCGATGTCTTTTTTATTGTTTCTGGATTGTTTCTTGCACGTCGAGATAATTATATATGGAATAGGCGCCATTATATTGGCTTTGTCGGAAAGCGTCTGGCGCGAATTTATCCGCTACACGCAATAACCTTTGCGTGCTTTGCGCTTCTGTCTGTCCTCACTGCCACCGGCCTGCTTCATCCTACTGCTGAACCCAATATGAGCCTGTCGGATGGGCTCACGCAATTGCTGCTTATTCACGATTGGGGGCTCGGAAGAACACTTTCTTATAATTACGTCAGCTGGTCGCTGAGCGCGCTCTTCTTAATGTATCTCTGTTTTCCGCTGTTCGACATTCTGTGCCACCGTCTTGGAGGCTTGATCCTCATCGTCATCATCGTTGCTGTGATGGGCGGGGAATATCTGGCGCAGAAGCTGAATGTATTGTCGATCACTCGTATTCAGTTTGCTGATATTGGCGTTTTACGCGCTCTGCCGTCGTTCCTCTTTGGAATGTGGCTTGCACGGCAAACGCACCATAAAGTTCCAGCAATCTTAATTAAGATTGCGCTCGCTGCTTGTCTGATGATCTTTCTATTTTATCATCCAGAAAGCGTTGCAGGCGAGCCGGCCACGCTGGAGGGTCCGTTGCGTTTGGCCTTTCTCTATTTTTGCCTTTACGTGCTTTATCTTGCCGCCATAGAGAATATCTATACGCCGCTGCGGCTTCGTCCACTGGTGACGCTGTCCCGATACAGCTTCGGCATTTTCATTCTGCATCCTCTCGTAGGGCTCGTCTTTTTCAATGCCATTCCGCAACATTGGGGAGAGACCACAATGGGGGCAATATTGCTGATCGGTGGTGGTGTTTCGGCAAGCCTTCTGGCAGCAGTTGTCGCTTGGCACCTTTTCGAAAACCCAATCAATCGCTGGCTCGTTATGCGTATTAATGCGTGGGTAAACCAAGAAGATGAATCTACGAAGTTGCCGCTTCCAGAGGGAACCGCCTGACCTTTGTAAAGAACATCGCATTGCATCAAGAAAATATGTTTCTCAGCAAAGGCATGGACGAGGCGGCAAGTCTCTTTTAGAAATTCGTGTTGGAGCTGACCGGAAGACGGTTTTCAGCTTCACATGATTCTGGGAGGAATGATGATTAAAGAGGCTATTTCCGTTGACATCCATCCGCTGTGGCAACCCGATGCTAGGCGCATCGCGGCAAGCGCGCTCGAGAAGTTTCGCGTGCAGGCAGAGGAGAGGACAGGTCGGAAACTTGCTGATTATCAGGCATTGCATTGCTGGTCCGTAGAAGATCGTGCCGGTTTCTGGACGTCGCTCTGGGATTTCTGCGATGTAATTGGTACACGTGGCGAGATAGCTCTTATCGACGAAGGCCATATGCGTACGGCGCAATTTTTCCCTCAAGCCATGCTCAATTTCGCAGAGAACCTCCTGCACAAGAAAGGCGAGACTGAAGCAATCGTCTTTCGTGGGGAGAACAAGGTCGAGCGCCGCCTGACATGGGATGACCTTCATGCACTCGTCTCTAAGCTCCAGCAATTTATGCTGGCAGAAGGGGTAAAGCCCGGTGATCGTATCGCGGGTATGATGCCCAATATGCCGGAAGCCGTGGCTCTCATGCTGGCGACCTCGTCGATTGGTGCTGTCTGGTCATCCTGCTCGCCGGATTTTGGCGTTCAGGGTGTGCTGGACCGCTTCGGTCAGATTGAGCCAAAACTGTTTTTCGCTTGCGATGGTTACTGGTACAATGGCAAGCGCATAGACGTATCCGACAAGATTGCAGAAGTGACGGCGAAGTTGCCGGGATTAAAACGATCCGTCATTGTGACCTATCTTGGTGAGGCAGAAGCTGTTGCAAGCCGAGCCGAGAGGGGCATTGCGCTTGATAATGCACTTGCATCAATCATGGCAAAAGAGGTCGAATTCACCCGCCAGCCATTCGATCATCCGCTTTGTATCCTGTTTTCGTCCGGCACGACGGGCATTCCGAAATGCATCGTACATCGCGCGGGCGGCGTGCTGTTGCAGCATTTGAAGGAACACCGCCTGCATGCGGATATTCGCGATGGCGACCGTTTCTTTTATTTCACCACCTGTGGCTGGATGATGTGGAACTGGCTGGCGTCAGGCATCGCCACCGGCGCAACATTGTTGCTCTATGACGGCTCGCCTTTCCATCCTGATGGGAACGCATTGTTTGACTATGCGGCAGCCGAAGGCATGACCTATTTCGGCACGTCGGCCAAGTTCATCGATGCTGTAGCGAAGGCGGGATTGAAGCCCAGCGAGACACATGATCTTTCCGCACTGCGGACAATCTCCTCCACCGGCTCGCCCTTGTCGCCGGAAGGCTTTGCCTTCGTCTATGAGGGGATCAAGAAGGACGTGCATCTGGCGTCAATCTCAGGCGGTACGGATATCGTTTCCTGCTTCGTACTCGGTGTGCCGACCGAGCCAGTGTGGCAAGGCGAGATTCAAGGCGCGGGTCTCGGCATGGCTGTCGATGTGTGGGACGACGATGGTAAGCCGGTACGTGAGCAAAAAGGCGAACTGGTCTGCACCAAAGCCTTCCCCTCTATGCCGTTACAATTCTGGAATGACCCGGGCGGCGAGAAATATAAGGCGGCTTATTTCGAGCGTTTCGACAATATCTGGTGTCATGGCGATTTCGCTGAATGGACCGCGCATGATGGCATCATCATTCATGGCCGTTCGGATGCGACGCTTAATCCAGGCGGTGTGCGGATCGGCACGGCGGAGATTTACAATCAGGTAGAGCAGATGCCGGAGATCGTGGAAGCGCTCTGCATCGGGCAGGATTGGGATCATGACGTGCGCGTGGTGCTGTTCGTGCGGTTGATTGAGGGTGTTGCGCTTGACGATGATCTGAAAGCACGCATCAAGACGAAAGTCCGCACAGGTGCTACGCCGCGCCATGTGCCAGCGAAGATCGTGGCGGTCAAAGATATTCCGCGTACTAAGTCTGGAAAAATCGTTGAACTTGCCGTGCGTGACATTGTGCACGGACGCGACGTGAAAAACAGGGAAGCGCTGGCGAACCCGGAAGCACTGGAACTTTATCGCAATCTTGTCGATCTTGAGCAGGATTAGACAGCGAAAGATAATTTCGTTATAGGGTAATAAATAGCCACAGAACGCCGCGCAAACCCATTGCCTATTTGATCGCCACGGGACACTCTGACCGGAACATAGCTGTTCTTAAAAACAGCAGCCGGGCAGAACTTGTGGAGGACGAGTATGTTTGCATCGGGCATGAACTTCGGTCTTGGCGAGGAGATCGAAGCCCTTCGGGATACTGTGCGCCGTTTTGCGGAAAGCCGCATTGCGCCGCTTGCTGCCGACACCGACCGCAACAATGCATTTCCCATGGATCTCTGGCGTGAACTGGGTGAGCTTGGTGTGCTTGGGATCACCGCTCCTGAAGACTATGGCGGTGCTGGTATGGGCTATCTCGCTCATTGTATTGCCATGGAAGAAATCAGCCGCGCGTCGGCGTCGATTGGCCTGAGCTATGGCGCGCATTCCAATCTCTGTGTCAATCAGATCAAGCGTAACGGCTCTCCCGAACAACGCGCAAAATATCTGCCAAAACTTATTTCCGGCGAGCATGTCGGCGCGCTCGCCATGTCTGAGCCGGGTGCTGGTTCCGATGTCGTTTCGATGAAACTTGCCGCCGAGAAACGCGGCGACCGTTACGTTCTCAACGGAAACAAGATGTGGATCACCAACGGCCCGGATGCCGATGTGCTGGTGGTTTATGCCAAGACCGATCCGTCGGCAGACCCGCGCGGGATCAGTGCCTTCATCGTCGAAAAAGGTTTCAAGGGGTTTTCGACCGCGCAGAAGCTCGACAAGCTTGGTATGCGCGGTTCCAACACCTGCGAACTTGTGTTCGAGGATTGTGAAGTGCCAGCTGAAAATCTGCTTGGGCAGGTGGGCAAGGGCGTCAATGTGCTGATGTCCGGCCTGGATTATGAGCGCGTGGTGTTGGCGGGTGGTCCGCTTGGTATCATGGCGGCTTGTCTGGATGTCGTCGTGCCTTATGTGCATGAGCGCAAGCAGTTCGACCAACCGATTGGCGAGTTTCAGCTTATGCAAGGCAAACTTGCCGATATGTATGTGCTGTTCAATGCCTCACGCGCCTATGTTTATGCTGTGGCAGCGGCCTGTGATCGTGGCGAGACGACGCGTAAGGACGCGGCTGGCTGCATTCTCTATGCAGCTGAAAACGCCACGCAGATGGCGTTGCAGGCAATACAGGCACTGGGCGGCAATGGGTATATCAATGATTATCCGACCGGGCGTCTGCTGCGGGATGCAAAACTATATGAAATCGGCGCAGGCACATCTGAAATCCGCCGCATGCTGATTGGACGGGAACTCTTTCAGGAGACCCGCTGATGCCGGTTCTGAAATCAGAAATCTCGACCCGCAGCACCACTTTTGAAGCCAATCGCAAGGCGATGCTGGCGGCGATCGATGTCGTAGCGGAAGCGTCTCAACTTGCCATCGATGGTGGCGGCGAGAAAGCGCGTGAACGCCATGTTTCGCGGGGGAAAATTCTGCCACGTGACCGCGTCGCGCAATTGCTTGATCCTGGTTCGCCTTTTCTGGAAGTAGGGCTGACAGCAGCTCACGGCACGTATGAGGGTGCAGCGCCTTCAGGCGGCATTATCACCGGCATCGGGCGTGTATCTGGCCGCGAATGCATGATCGTCTGTAATGATGCGACGGTGAAGGGCGGCACCTATTATCCTATCACCGTGAAAAAGCATCTGCGGGCGCAGGAGATCGCTGGCGAAAACCGCCTTCCATGCGTCTATCTGGTCGATTCAGGCGGTGCGAACTTACCTAATCAAGATGAGGTATTCCCGGATCGCGATCATTTCGGGCGCATCTTTTATAATCAGGCGCAAATGTCGGCGGCGGGCATTCCGCAAATCGCCGTGGTCATGGGTTCTTGCACGGCAGGCGGTGCGTACGTGCCTGCCATGAGCGACGAGACAGTGATCGTGCGCAATCAGGGCACCATCTTTCTGGCGGGTCCACCGTTGGTCAAAGCTGCAACCGGAGAGGTGGTGAGCGCGGAAGATCTCGGCGGTGGTGACACGCATACAAGGCTTTCCGGCGTTGCCGATCATCTGGCCAATGACGATGCGCATGCGCTGCAAATTGCGCGTGCGATTGCTGCTAATCTCAACCGCGAAAAGCGCGGGTTCATTCCAAGAGGCGACGGCGCTCCCCCGCTTTATGACCCGGAAGAAATCCTGGGCGTCGTTTCCGCCGATACGCGCATTCCCTATGATGTGCGCGAGGTGATCGCACGTCTGGTCGACGGTTCCGATTTCGATGAGTTCAAGGCGCGCTACGGCACCACGCTTGTGTGCGGTTTTGCTAGCGTCTACGGTATGCCGGTTGGCATTATCGCCAATAATGGCGTGCTGTTTTCTGAAGCAGCACTCAAGGGCGCGCATTTCATCGAGCTTTGCTGCCAGCGTAATATTCCGCTGGTTTTTCTGCAAAACATCACCGGCTTCATGGTTGGGCGAAAATATGAGGCCGAAGGCATAGCCAAGAACGGGGCCAAGCTGGTGACGGCAGTTGCGACCGCCAATGTGCCCAAAATCACCATGCTGATTGGCGCCTCCTATGGCGCGGGCAATTACGGCATGGCGGGGCGGGCTTATTCGCCGCGCTTTTTGTGGACATGGCCGAACAGCCGCATCGCGGTGATGGGCGGCGAACAGGCGGCAGGCGTGCTGGCAACGGTCAAGCGTGATGGGATTGAACGAACCGGCGGTAGCTGGTCGGCAGAGGAAGAAGCGGAATTCAAGCGCCCAACACTGGAAATGTTCGAGCGCCAAAGCCACCCGCTTTATGCGTCGGCAAGGCTTTGGGATGACGGTATTGTCGATCCGCGCAAGAGCCGCGAAGTGCTCGGTCTTTCACTCTCTGCAACGCTGAATGCGCCGGTTGAGCTGACGCGTTTCGGCCTGTTTAGAATGTGAGGGCTATCAGATGTTCAAAAAGATACTGATTGCCAATCGCGGAGAAATTGCCTGCCGGGTTATCCGCACCGCACGCAAAATGGGCATTATCACTGTCGCAATTTATTCCGATGCAGACACGAATGCGCTGCATGTCGAAATGGCCGATGAGGCGGTGCATGTCGGCCCGGCACCGTCCGCGCAAAGCTATCTCAATATCCAAGCGATCATAAAAGCTGCCATGGATACCGGAGCAGAAGCCATCCATCCGGGTTATGGTTTCTTGTCTGAAAACGCAGGCTTTGTGGACGCAGTCGAGGCCGCGGGGCTTGTCTTCATCGGCCCTTCGGCCAAGGCTATCCGCGCCATGGGCTTAAAAGATGCCGCCAAGGCGCTGATGGAAAAAGCAGGTGTGCCTGTCGTGCCCGGCTATCACGGTGACAATCAGGACGGCGTTTTTCTTAAAAATAAGGCTGATGCAATCACCTATCCGGTGCTCATCAAGGCGCGGGCTGGTGGCGGCGGCAAGGGTATGAGGCGTGTCAATCAGGGCGCGGATTTCGCAACTGCACTTGAAAGCGCTCGGCGCGAGGCGCAAGCTTCGTTCGGCGATGATGCGGTGTTGGTCGAAAAATACATGACCAAGCCGCGCCATATCGAAGTACAGGTCTTTGGCGATAGTTTTGGCAATGCCGTGCATCTGTTTGAGCGCGATTGTTCGCTGCAACGCCGCCACCAAAAGGTGATCGAGGAAGCACCTGCCCCCTGTATGACGGAAGAGATGCGCGCTGCGATGGGCGAGGCTGCGGTCAAGGCCGCACAAGCTATTGGCTATAGTGGTGCGGGTACGGTGGAATTCATCGCCGATGTGTCGGAAGGACTTCGCGCCGACCGCTTCTTCTTCATGGAAATGAATACGCGGCTACAGGTTGAGCATCCTGTGACGGAAGCAATTACCGGACTTGATCTGGTCGAATGGCAGTTGCGTGTGGCATCAGGCGAAGCTTTGCCGAAACGTCAGGACGAGCTTACGATCAATGGCTGGGCTTTCGAGGCACGGCTTTATGCGGAAGATCCGGCGCGCGATTTTCTGCCCGCAACAGGCAAGCTTGCACTGTTTGCACCGCCGGAAAATGCACGTGTCGATTCAGGTGTGCGTACGGGTGATACGATCACGCCGTTCTACGATCCGATGATCGCAAAGATCATCACCCATGGAGCAACGCGCGACGAGGCGCTGAACCGGCTCGATATAGCGCTGGGCAAAACTCGTATCGCCGGACTTGTCACCAATCGGCAGTTCCTGTCCGATCTTTGCAAGCTTGAGGCTTTCCGTAAAGGCGATGTCGATACTGGCTTGATTGCACGTGAGACGGCCGTTCTGTTCAGGGACGAGAAGCCTTCCGAGATTGCTTTCGCACTGGCTGTACTCGGTGCGCTCGATCTTCTCAATGCACCGCAAGAAAGCGATCCCTGGGCGCGCCTGCCGGGCTTTCGTTTGTGGGGTGATGCATCGCATTCGGTTCTGCTCGATCATCACGGCGAGCGCCAGTTGGTGCGCTTCACCATCAAAGGCAGTAGGCATTTCGACTTCGTCTTTGGCGGTCTCGAAGTCTGCTCGTACGACAATGGTCTGGTTCGGTTTGCTATTGATGGCCGCGTTGCTGCGGCGTCTGTTCTGCGTATCGGTCACGATGTAACCGTGCAGTTTGAAGGCTACGACACCATATTTCATCATGTGCAGTCTGTCAGTGGGCAAGAGGAAGCTTCAGGCGAAAGCCGCATTCTATCGCCGATGCCCGGATTGATAAGGCTGGTTTCGGTTGTCGAAGGAGCCAACGTCGCCAAAGGCGATAGGATGGTCACGATGGAAGCCATGAAGATGGAGCTTTCACTGACAGCGCCGCGTGATGGCAAGGTCGCGTCTGTAAGCGTTGCTGCGGGCGATCAGGTCAATGAGGGTGCGTTGTTAATCGAACTGGAGGAAGAACATGGCTGAGCACGTGGAAATCGTCGAAATGGCAGCGCGTGACGGCCTGCAAAATGAAAAACGTTTTGTGCCGACTCGTGACAAGATCGCGCTGATCGACCGGCTTTCCGATTGCGGGTTTTCCCGTATAGAGGCAACGAGTTTCGTCAGCCCCAAATGGGTGCCACAACTGGCAGATGCTTCGGACGTCATGG
Source organism: Ochrobactrum quorumnocens (assembly GCF_002278035.1). Taxonomy (NCBI): domain Bacteria; kingdom Pseudomonadati; phylum Pseudomonadota; class Alphaproteobacteria; order Hyphomicrobiales; family Brucellaceae; genus Ochrobactrum; species Ochrobactrum quorumnocens. The sequence continues at coordinate 41,528 of NZ_CP022604.1, forward strand.
CTGGTATCCGCCGTGCCGGCAGCGTTCGTTATTCGGCACTGGTGCCGAATATGAGGGGCTATGAAGCGGCAGCCGCTGCTGGTGTCGATGAAATTGCCGTTTTTATTTCGGCTTCCGAAGGTTTCTCCAAGGCCAATATCAACTGCACGATTGCGGAAAGCATCGAGCGGCTTGCACCGGTCATTGGGGCTGCCATCAATGACGGTCTGGCTATTCGCGGCTATGTAAGCTGCGTGGTGGAATGCCCCTATGATGGTCCAACAGCCCCGCAGGCAGTGGCTGATGTCACGGAACAGCTCTTTTCGCTTGGCTGTCATGAAGTGAGCCTCGGCGACACAATCGGGCGAGGAACACCGGAAACGGTTATACCAATGCTTGATGCAGTTTTGAACATCGCTCCTGCACACAGTCTTGCCGGTCATTACCATGACACCAATGGGCGGGCGCTTGATAATATTCGCGTCAGTCTGGAGAACGGCTTGCGCGTGTTCGACGCTTCGGTCGGAGGCTTGGGCGGCTGTCCATTTGCACCAGGTGCCAAGGGCAACGTCGATACGCTATTGGTCGCCGAGATGTTGCATGGACTTGGTTTTGAAACCGGCCTTGATATCGACAGGCTCCGATCAGCCGCGTTGTTCGCACAGGCGCTACGGCAGGACAGGGCGGCATGACAGACTTTGAGACGATCCGCATTGCTGTCGATGAGCGCGGCGTCGCGACACTGACGCTGAACCGTCCTGAGCAGCATAATGCGCTTTCCGATCTGATGATCGATGAGCTGCTAAACGCAACGCTTCGACTGGCAAATGATGATGCTGTGTGTATCGTGGTACTGACGGGCAGTGGCGCAAGTTTTTGTGCTGGCGGCGATCTTGGCTGGATGCAGGCACAGGTGAATGCAACGCGCGCGGACCGTATTGAGGCGGCGCGCAAGCTGGCGCTGATGCTGAAAGCCTTGCGCGACCTGCCAAAGCCATTGATCGGGCGCGTCAACGGGCAAGCCTATGGCGGCGGTGTTGGCCTTATCAGCGTGTGCGATGCCGCGATTGGTTTGACCGGCGCACGCTTCGGGCTGACGGAAACCAAACTAGGACTTATTCCTGCAACCATCAGCCCCTATGTGGTGGCTCGCATCGGTCAGGCGCATGCGCTGCGCACATTCACCTCGGCACGGCTGTTTGATGCAGAAGCAGCAAGGCATATGGGCTTGCTGCACGAGGTGGTCGAATTCGAGAGTCTCGATGCAGCGATTGAAGCTGAGATAAAACCCTATTTCTCGACGGCCCCGGCAGCGGTCGCGGCCTCAAAACGGCTGGTGCATTCACTCGGCGCGCCGATTGATGAAGCAGTGATTGAAATGACGCTCACCAGCCTTGCCGATACATGGGAAACGCCAGAGGCCGCCGAGGGGATCGCGGCCTTTTTTGCGAAGCTTTCACCATCATGGAAAAGAGGAGGGTAGGCATTTATTGGGAGGCCGATTTTCGTTGTAGTTGCGGGCACTTGGCCCCTTGCAATCGGAAGCCGGAAATGCATTCTTATTACATCATGAAAGCTCGCTCCCATTCTGGAGCATGATTCCGAAAGAGCAGGTGCGATTTCGGATAATATTATGGCTCTGGCACCTGAAAAGGGTGATGGTGCGGCGTGCTTTTGGATTGACCCTTTGAGATCGTACGATGAAAAAAAGGGAGGGCCCGGTAAATCGGCAGCGCAAGCGCGCTGAGATTTGACCGGCATGGGTTGTCTGAGGTCATCGGGAAAAAACGAGACCTCACCAAAGGAGAAAAAGAATGAATCTGAAACTGCTTTCCAGCGTGGCTTTCGCCGCTACACTCGGCTTCGCCGGTGCCGCTTATGCAGATATCACGATTGGCGTTGTTGCGCCGCTTACCGGTCCGGTTGCTGCTTATGGCGATCAGGTCAAGAAGGGCGCGGAAACCGCCGTTGAAGTCATCAATGCGAAGGGTGGGATTAAGGGCGAAAAAATCGTTCTGAAGTTTGCTGACGACGCCGGTGAACCAAAGCAGGGCGTTTCGGCTGCCAACCAGATCGTTGGCGACGGCATCAAGTTCGTTGTGGGTCCGGTCACGACCGGCGTGGCAATTCCTGTTTCCGACGTTTTCTCGGAAAACGGCGTTCTGATGGTTACGCCAACTGCAACGGGTCCGGATCTGACCGCACGTGGTCTGGAAAACGTGTTCCGCACTTGTGGCCGCGACGACCAGCAGGCTGATGTCATGGCCGACTACTTCCTGAAGAACTTCAAAGACAAGAAGGTCGCAATCGTTCATGACAAGGGCGCTTACGGCAAGGGTCTCGCAGATTCCTTCAAGGCTGCAATCAACAAAGGCGGTATCACCGAAGTTCAATATGATTCGGTTACCCCAGGCGACAAGGACTTCAGCGCGCTCGTCTCCAAGCTGAAAGCCGCCGGAACCGAAATCGTTTACTTCGGCGGCTATCATGGTGAAGGCGGTCTTCTGTCCCGTCAGCTGCATGATGCGGGCCTCAAAGCTTTGATCCTAGGCGGCGAAGGCCTGTCCAATACCGAATATTGGGCCATCGGTGGCACCAATGCTGAAGGCACGCTCTTCACCAACGCCGTTGATGCGACCAAAAACCCGGCTTCGAAGGAAGCTGTTGATGCGCTGACAGCCAAGAACATTCCGGTCGAAGCATTCACAATGAATGCATATGCCGCTGTTCAGGTTCTTGCGAGCGGTATTGAACGCGCCGGTACGACTGACGATTCAGCAGCAGTTGCGAAGGCTCTTCGTGACGGTCAGCCAATCGAAACGGTTATCGGCAAGCTGACTTACGGCGAAACGGGCGATCTGTCTTCGCCAAGCTTCGACGTGTTCAAGTGGTCGGATGGCAAGATCGTCGGTCTCGACTGATCTCTGTCTGAAATAACAGAAAACGCCGGGGTTCATCCCCGGCGTTTTTGTTTTGGGCTCGCAGTGCGCTTCCCAATTTTCGTTCGATTTTCAGGAACCGGGAAAGCCAAGTTCAGCTTCGATAGCTTCAAAGCTCTGCTCCATTGCATAAGTCGGACTGAATGGAACGCCGAAATGACCGTAAACGATTGACATCTGGCCTTCGGCCTTGCGCTCGCTTCCTTTGGCGACGGCCGCTACATAGAGCGCTGCGGCGAGGCCGGTTCTGTCGGATCCCGCTTTGCAATGAATAAGGATCGGCTTTTCAGCTTTTTGCATGAGCGTGATGAGTTCGCGTGTTCGCTCGGCCGTCAATTGTCGGCTGGACGACATCGCGTAATCAGTGTGTTGAATGCCGAGGGCCTTGGAAGTTGCAACCTCTTCATCATACCATTTTGCGCCAGGCTCAGCGCCGCGCAGGTTTATGATCGTCTTGATGCCATAAAGTGCTTGCAGCTGAGTGATACGAGACGGATTTGGCTGATTGGAGCGATAGGCTTGTCCTGCGATAATCGTATGGACATTACCCTTATATTGAATCGTAATAAGATAGCCGCCCAGAAAACCTGCTCCGATTAGGATCAGGAGGCCGGGCAAGCGCATGCGGTTTAAAGACCATGATGCATGACTTTTGAAGAAGTTCATGGTTTTCATTTAAAAGCACATGATTAAATGAAGGGCGAAATTGTTTTTTGCTTGGATTCCTCAATCTATGTAGTAAGAATAAGGCGCAATATTGTTGTTATAAGAATATATTTTGATTTTATTTAATAGGGGCTTTTTTAGGTTTGGTATCACTAATCAATACGAAAATGAACCAACAAGCGGGGGCCGATTTTTCCGGAATGGTTATCAAAAGGTAAGCTTCGGTTAACCATACTGGTTTAGTCTGTCTGTATCATAATGGGGCAATTAGCGGAGCAGGTTTTATGCAGCGCTATAGATTTGACGACAAAAGAGTTCTGACCGAGGCAATCGTTGAGCTTCTCAACAGAGGTGTGGAGCCTGATGAGCTGGATCTCGTACTAAGCCGGATTGGTCCGGTGGATCTTGATCTGATGCGGCAGTGTTTGATCGAAGTTTGGGAATACAACCATCAGGAACCGACGCACACGCCAATGGCAGCGTGATCGGAAGCTGTTTGATTTAAGCGCATCCGTAAAACTGTGAAACGGTTTTCGGAAAAGATGCGCGCAAAAGCGAACAATTGGAGCGTTGATCTCATTGATTGAGAGCGAACCCCGCTCCAAGGGCGAGCAATTTGTTAAGAGCTGAACTATCAGCCTGTTTGGTTTTGGCTGCAAATACCTTAGGCAATCAGGCGGAATGTTTGTGATTGTCACAATCTTGAAATGGTGGGGTGCTAAATCTCTCTATGTATCGGGAATTCATTCGGCAATGCGACCACGGATGTACTGGCGCAACCAGAATGAAAGCGGAAGGTCGGGTTCAGCCCGGCCTTTTTCGTTTTGGAAACGACACACTGGACTTTGACCGCATTTGCCCTTTCAGGGGGAGTGGTGCGGCTTTCGTTCGAAACTACCTAACGAAAAAGAGTGAGACGCAGCCCCAACGATTCACTCTTAACCGGAGCCGTTCGAAATCGGGAATGAAAACTTCCTCATGCCTATGGCTTTTGATTTCATACATATCTTCCTGAAAATCGTTTCACAGTTTCCGCGATACGTCATAATGTGGCGCGATATTTCATGGGGAGGTAACGAATGATACGCCACATCGTTCTTATTCGGTTCAGGTCTGATATCGGGTCTGGTGATATTGAGGATGCGCTTAATCAGGTTATCGCGCTGCGGGATAAGATTGATGGCATTGTTGCCGTCAGCACAGGCGGGAATGTCAGTCCTGAAGCTCTGGAGAAGGGTTTCCGGCATGGCTTTGTCGTCGATTTTGCGGATATAGCAGCGCGCAATGCCTATCTTCCTCACCCTGACCACGTGATTGTTGGAACAAGGCTTGTCGAACTTGCCGAAAATGGCATCGAAGGCATTCTTGTGTTCGACTACGACGCTTAAGCGTTTTCAGAAAGCTATTTCACGCTTTTCGGAGGGCAGCTTTAAAGCAGAAGCCCTCCAACGCCCATTTTCCCAAGATCATTTGCAGTAAGATCCATGTTTGCCATCAGGCGATCCAGAACCCAGTCGAGGCTGTTCTCGCGAGCACTGCGCGCTGATCCGGGGGCGACGACGATAGGTTTGGTGCGGCACTGTGCCAGAACGAGAAGGTTGCCCGGATCAACCGGCATTCCTATGCGCAAAATCTCTCCGCCAGACGCCACGATTGAGCGCGGAACAATATCAGCTGCGTCTGCGATTGAAGCGGCGCTGAAGATCAGGACCACATCGCAGGACGAAAGAAGTTCGTCGATTGCCTTTGCTATTGCATCTTGTTCATGAGCAACACGACACTCCTTTATGACTGAGCCGTGATTGCGCTCCACGCGTTTGGCAATCAACTCCGTTGTTTTGTCGAGAACGGTGTCACGTATGGTGGGCAATTGAGATTGTATCATCCCAATCTTCGTCGCCTTGAATGATCTGACATCAAGAACGTTCTGCCCGCCTTGTAAGATGTGGAGGCTCTCGATCAGCATTGCCGGGACGGCAAAGGGAATGATTTTAACCGTAGCCACCATCTGGCCGCCTTTAACGCGGCAATCGTTGCGCAAGGTTGCGACCGAAATGCGTGAATCGAGCAGGTTGATTTTGTCGATGGCTGTCGCATCTGCGTGGAACAGTCCGTCGTGACGGGCGAAGAGATTTATACGACCAGTAACAGGTTTGCCCGGCTCTATATTGTCTGAAATCAGCAGTTTTCCGATAGCAAGAGCCGCTTCATCTTCGCCAATGTCGTATTCCTCAAGGCGCGCGGCAAAAACATGCGTGATGCCTTGCTGTCCTAATATCTTGATCTGATCGCGTGTGAGCAGAGTGCCTTTTCGAAAGCTGTGGGAGCCTGCAGCAATTGCATAAGCAAGCATCGCTCCTTCAGTTTCTTCAATCGGCCAATTACCAAAAATCATAAGCGTTCCGTTAGATCATATTCCTGCAAGTGTAACCTATAACATCAAAACACGAACTGGAATCGATCTGAGCGCACCCCGAAAAGTGTGAAACAGTTTCGGAAAAGATGCGCCTTAAAATAAAACGTTAAAGCGCTGATCTGATTCAATCAGATTGAAGAGCCCTCTAGAGTCCAATGCGAAGCGAAATGCATAGAGTTATTTGCATCGCTATGTTATAGGCAATGTCGAAGCTGTTATATGTTGAACTTATTAACCTTCGCAAATTTGAATAAACTCTATTAGTATTATTTAATCTTCATGAATTCTATATATTTGATTTTCGAGTAAGGTTTAATCACTTTCAGTTTAACATTGAATATCGTCTTGAAAATTCAGAGATGAACTTGTAGGGAGCCACCGACGGGAATTGGTTTTATCCAATTTGATTCCGGGTGGGGCGATTATGACTCACATTGCATATGCAGCCGCGACATTTCGATCCAATACATTTTTGGTCTGACGCGTGACAAACGGAATTATTCGTTATAACGGTACGTTTGAAATTTTCAGAACTTACCGAAATCTAGGAAATGACGAATGCACCAGAGCAAAAGCTCTGCGCGCAGGATGGAAAGACAAATGAAACACGGCACCCCCCGGACGATCGTTTCGTTCGCCGTCTTGGCCCTCACGGCGTTCCTCGCCGGCTGCGAGAACCAGGTCCTGCTCTCTCCGAAGGGAGAGATCGGTGTGGCAGAACGCGATCTCATGCTTTTTGCGACTGGATTGATGCTTCTCGTCGTGCTGCCGGTCATCTTTATGACCCTTTACTTCGCCTGGAAGTATCGTGCCACCAACGACAAGGCAGAGTACAAGCCAGATTGGCATCACTCGACGAAGATTGAAGCTGCAGTCTGGCTTATTCCATGCGCCATCATTGTGGTTCTTGGTACAGTGACATGGATCGCCACGCACAAGCTTGATCCTTATCGTCCGCTGGAATCCAATGTGAAGCCGATCAATGTCGAAGTTGTTGCGCTCGACTGGAAGTGGCTGTTCATCTACCCGGATCAGGGTGTTGCATCGGTCAATGAAATGGCAATGCCAGTCGGTGTGCCGGTCAATTTCAAGCTAACCTCCAGCAATATCATGAACTCCTTCTTCATTCCGCAGCTCGGTAGTCAGGTCTATTCCATGCCAAGCATGCAGACCAAGCTGCACCTGATTGCCGATCATGAAGGTGTGTTTGACGGTATTTCCGCCAATTATAGCGGTCAGGGCTTTGCCCAGATGCGTTTCAAGGCTCATTCTGTTGATCAGGCAGGCTTTGACAAATGGATCGCCGATGCCAAGGCCTCGGGTCAGGAACTGTCGCGTGAGCGTTATGCTTCGCTCGTTCAGCCGAGCGAGAAGTCTCCGGTTCAGCACTTTGCCTATAATGACAAGGCACTGTTTCATAACATCGTGAACCGTTGCTGGGACGGCAAGTCCGTCTGCCTTGATGATCAGATGCATCAGGCCCAGATGGCTCAAGCCGCTCGCGCAAATCTACGCAAGTCATCGCCGGTCGATTTCAGCCTGTGGGCAAATGACATCATTTGCGCCATCCAGCCGCAGCGTCTTACGCAGCTTGAAAACTGATTTGCCGATGCAGCTTAGCCCCGATGTTCTATCCGGGGCTAAGCTGCTGATCGCACTCCAATCGAAGTAAGAATAGAAATGTTCGGAAAACTTACGCTCGAAGCGATCCCCTATCACGAGCCTATCATCATGGTCACACTGACCGCGATAGCTGGTGGGGCGCTCGCTATTCTCGCAGCCATTACCTACTATAAAAAGTGGGGCGTTCTGTGGAACGACTGGCTGACCTCTGTCGATCACAAGCGCATCGGCATCATGTACATCATCCTGGCCTTCGTGATGCTGTTCCGCGGCTTCTCGGACGCTGTGATGATGCGTGCCCAGCAGGCTTTGGCTTCGGGCGCCAATGAAGGCTTCCTACCGCCGCACCATTACGATCAGATATTCACCGCTCACGGCGTGATCATGATCTTCTTCGTGGCAATGCCTTTCATTGTTGGTCTGATGAACTTTGCCGTACCGCTTCAGATCGGTGCGCGTGACGTGGCATTCCCATACCTCAACTCGTTGAGCTTCTGGCTGACGGTTGCTGGTGCGATCCTGATCAATCTTTCTCTCGGTATCGGTGAATTCGCGAAAACTGGTTGGCTGGCTTACCCGCCACTTTCCGGCAAGGAGTTCAGTCCAGATGTCGGGGTGGATTATTACATCTGGGCCCTGCAGATTTCCGGTATGGGTACGCTGCTTTCGGGCGTGAACCTCATCACCACCATCATTAAGATGCGTGCTCCCGGCATGGGTATGATGCAGGTTCCGGTTTTCACCTGGACCGCACTCTGCTCGAACGTCTTGATCGTGGCTGCGTTCCCGATCCTGACTGTGACACTCGCCCTGCTGTCACTTGACCGTTATCTGGATTTCCACTTCTTCACCAATGATGGTGGCGGTAATCCGATGATGTATGTCAACCTCATCTGGATCTGGGGACACCCGGAAGTCTATATTCTGGTTCTGCCTTGCTTCGGTGTTTTCTCCGAAATCATTGCGACCTTCTCGGGCAAGCGCCTGTTTGGCTATGCGTCGATGGTTTATGCGACCGTTGCCATCACCATTCTGTCGTTCCTCGTCTGGGTTCACCACTTCTTCACCATGGGTGGCGGTGCAAGCGTAAACGCTTTCTTCGGCGTTGCGACCATGATCATCTCGATCCCCACAGGTGCAAAAGTCTTCAACTGGCTCTTCACTATGTATAAGGGGCGCGTCCGCATGGAAACGCCGGTCATGTGGACCATCGGCTTCATGTGTACCTTCGTTGTTGGTGGTATGACGGGCGTTCTGCTTGCTGTTCCGCCTGCAGATTTCGTGCTGCACAATTCCGTATTCCTGATCGCCCACTTCCATAATGTGATCATCTCGGGCGTTCTGTTCGGTTGCTTTGCCGGTCTCATCTACTGGTGGCCAAAGGCTTTCGGCTTCAAGCTGCATGAAGGTCTCGGCAAGAAGGCGTTCTGGTGCTGGCTCGTTGGCTTCATCATGGCGTTCATGCCACTCTACGTGCTCGGCTTGATGGGTATGACCCGTCGTCTGAACCACACCGAAAATCCGGCATGGCACATCTACCTGATCATTGCAGCTGTTGGCGTTGCGATCATCCTGCTTGGCATCGTCTTCCAGGTTCTCCAGATCATGATCTCTATTCGTGATCGCGAAAAACTGCGCGTCGTTGATGGCGACTCCTGGGGTACTGGACGTACGCTCGAGTGGTCGATTTCTTCGCCTCCACCATTCTACAACTTCGCTGAAGTTCCGCACGTGCGTGATCACGACAGCTGGTGGGATATGAAACAGAACGGTTATGTTCGTCGTACCGAAAAGTTCGCTCGCATTCACATGCCGAAGAACACCGGAACAGGCTTTATCATCGGTATCCTGTGCATTCCATTTGGCTTCGCAATGGTGTGGCATATCTGGTGGCTGGCAATTGCATCGTTTATCGCGGTCTTCGCAGTTGCTATCGCCCACTCCTTCAACAATGACAGAGACTTCTATGTCTCGGCCGATGAAGTACAGCGCGTCGAAGACGCACATACTCGGCAACTGAATGCTCAGGAGGCCTGATCCATGAGCGCGACCGTTACGACTACCGGCCCTTTCAAGGGCGGAAACGAGCATCCCGCTCACGAAGATCATCATGATGCAGGGTCGACCACGCTGGTCGGCTTCTGGATCTATCTGATGAGCGACTGCGTTCTCTTCTCGGGATTGTTTGCGACCTATGCCGTTCTGGCGCATCAGTTCGCGGGCGGCCCAACCGGCCGTGAACTCTTCGACCTGCAGTTTGTGTTGACTGAAACCATGCTGCTGCTGGCGTCGTCCCTGACCTATGGTCTGGCGACGCTGTCGATGTACAGGAATAACCGTGCAGGTGTTCTGTTCTGGCTGGGCGTTACCTTCCTGCTCGGTGCAGCGTTCTTGGTCATGGAAATCTATGAATTCCATCACCTGATCGTTGAAGGTGCAGGTCCGGGCCGCTCGGCATTCCTTTCGGCATTCTTTGCGCTGGTCGGAACGCACGGTCTCCACATTACTTCAGGTCTGGTCTGGATTCTGGTGCTTTCGGCCCAGCTTCTGCGTGACGGCCTGACTGAAAAGAACCGGACGCGCGTGATGTGCTTGAGCCTCTTCTGGCACTTCCTGGACATCATCTGGATTGGCGTCTTTACCCTTGTCTATCTGCTGGGTGTATTGTGATGAGCTCTGGACACGAAACACACGATCAAGCCGCACATGGCAGCCTGAAGTCCTACCTGATTGGTTTGGCTCTTGCGATCATTCTCACCATCGTTCCGTTTATGCTGGCAATGAACGGTTACTTTACGCCAGCAACGACTGCAGCAATCGTCATCGGTATGGCTGCTGTTCAGATCGTGGTGCATTTGGTTTACTTCCTGCACCTTGACCCGAAGTCGGAAAATGGCTGGAACATCCTCGCGCTGATCTTCACGGTCATCATTCTGGCTATCGTGCTTGCTGGTTCTATCTGGGTCATGCATCACCTCGATACCAACATGATGCCGATGTATATGACGCCGGACGATGCGCGTAATCTGCCATAAACGCATTTCAAAAGGCCGGTTTTGGCCGGCCTTCTGATCATCTGATACCAGGCCTGACGGCCCGGTTCCGCGGCTTTTTTCCTCCCTCTCCCCCTTAAAAGCCGCGTGGCGCCCCGGTTCCCTCCGGGGCGCTTTCATTTTGGAAGCATATAGCTCTTCTTATTTCATCGCTCCAATTGCGCCAGATCTTCCAGCAATCCGGGTCCGAGTGAATTCCAGCCGAGCCGCTCGCGTGTCAATGTGTTTGACGCCGACATATCTTTGCTGACAAATGCTGTAAGCCAGCCAAAGTGTTCAGCCGCTTCCTGCCCATTAAGTGATGCCACCGGTAGATTGAGCGCTGCGCCGACGGCCTCAGCAATCGCGCGGAACGCAATGCCTTGCTCGGCTGTGGCATGATAACGCGCGCCCGGTTCCGCCCGCTCCACTGCAAGCCGGTAGAGGTGCGCAGTGTCATCAATATGGGCTGCCGACCACTGATTGGCGCCTTCGCCGATATAGGCTGAGACCCCGGACCCGACCGCAAGCGGGATGAGTTCGCTCACAAGGCCTTGCTTGCGTGTGTCGTGGATTTGCGAAAGCCGCATAACGGATACATTGACGCCGCGTTGCAACTGCTCATATCCCGCTAGTTCTGAAGCCACACGTGGGTTGGGATGATGGGGATTGAAGTGACTTTCGACAGCAGGTTCACCAGGAACTGCCGCTCCCATGGCAGTGGCTGAGGTTATGACGAGCGGGCGCTCAGTCCCTTCAAGCGCAGAGCCAAGGGCTTCGATCACGCGATTATCCTTCGCGCAGTTGGCCTGAAAGTTCGCGAAGTTATGGTCGAACGCGGTGTGTATGACGGCATCGCATTGAGCAGCACCTCGACGAAGGCTTTCGAGGTCTTCGATATCACCGCGATGTGCTTCTGCTCCGGCCGCTACGAGCTTTTCAGCGCCAGCATCGGAGCGGGTGAGGCCGAGCACTTCATGGCCCTCCCAGATAAGTTCAGGGATGATATGTGAACCGATAAAGCCCGTCGCGCCTGTAAGAAAAATTCGCATGAAGATGGTCTCCTTGTTGTTCTGGCGACAATCTGCGATGCTTAATCATCCTATTAAAGTAGTGACATTATCATAGTATCATAACTAACAGGCAAACCATGTCGGAAAAGACCAATTCCCTGCTTGGCTCATATCTCAAAGACCGTCGTGCGCGGCTTGATCCGACCGCCTTGGGCTTTGCTGCAGGTCGCCGCCGCACGCCCGGGTTAAGGCGTGAGGAGGTAGCGCAGCGCGCCAATATCAGCCCAACATGGTACACTTGGCTTGAGCAGGGGCGGGGTGGCTCACCCTCGACGGATGTCCTAAATCGGATTGCGGCCGGACTGATGATGACTGAACCGGAGCGCGAACATCTTTTCATGCTTGCCTTCGGTCATCCTCCCGAAGTGTTTTACAAACGGCCATCAGAAATCACTCCTCGGCTGCAACGTCTGATCGACGCAATGGTAACCAGCCCTGCGATCATCAAGACAGCCACATGGGATGTTGTGGCATGGAACCGGGCCGCCGCAATTGTGCTGACAGATTACAGCACTCTGCCGCCGGAAGATCGCAATATTCTCAAACGGATCTTTTGCAATTCCGACATCAGGGCCAAACAGGATGGCTGGGGCGAGGTGGCCCGCTTTGTATTGGGGGCATTTCGCGCCGATGCGACACGTGCTGGAGCGGCATCGGAGGTTACTGAACTGGTCGAGGAACTGTGTCAACAAAGCGCGGAATTTGCAGCTCTTTGGCGTGACAATGACATCGGTGTTTACAGCGAAGGAACCAAGCGACTTTTGCATCCAAAGCTTGGGCGTTTGGAACTTGAATATTCGGGATTCGCCGTCGACGGACGTCCGGACCTTGGGATGATCGTCTATAATCCCGTGTTGCCTTCGGACGCAGATAGGATACGGCGGCTGGTTTTCGCGGGCGCGCAAAGTTTGCCCCAAAATATCTGAAGAGCGACCCAATCGGTAGTTCGAATTATATAAGTAAATAAATGTAAAATTTTAATCAATTTATTGTAAACACAGCATATATATCGCATATAACTAAGTATAGATTATTCTAATATAAGTCATGCATTTACCACTATTGTGTATGTTGTTTGCACTGTGAGCAATATTGTTATAGTGTGCATCGTGTTTGATAATTAATTCGTCTCTATTTGCTCTGTGTTTTGGAGAATTTGTGATGTCTTTATTTAAGAATATGCTTGTAAAAAACCACCTTGTTGGTATGGCAATTGTAGCCTCAGCACTCTTCACTCCCGCAATTGCTTCTGCGGCTACGGCTTATATATCCGCTTCAGTCAATGTTCGCTCCGGCCCAGGTGCAAATTACGGACGGCTTGCAACACTTCCTGCAGGTATTACGGTTAATGCCGGTTCCTGCCGCAACGGCTGGTGCCAGATTTATAATGGCAGCAGTGTTGGTTTCGTCTCGGCGCGTTATGTCCGCTTTGGTTCGTATAATGGCGCTTACGCTGCCCCATCCAACACGACCGTAATCGTCAGTAATGACGGATACGATAATGGTTGGGCTCCCGGCTTCGGACTCGGTCTCGGTTTAGGTTGGGCATCGGGCGGTGGCTATTGGGGACCAGGCTGGGGTGGTGGTCCCGGCTGGCGCGGTGGCCCGAATTACATCAATGGTTGTATCGGTCGCAACTGCCAGTCCAATCGTGGCGGTGGACGCAATGGCTGGAACCCACGTTGGGGGCATGGCCCGCAATGGGGCGGCAGAGGATGGCCGAACGGCGGACGTGGAAACTGGGGGCCTGGTCGGGGTGTAGGACCACGTTTCACGTCTGGCCCAGATCACTTCGGTGGTTTCGGCGGCGGTGGCATGCATTTTGGAAACATGCGGCCAATGCACGCCGGGCGTTAAAAATAATAGCGGTCTTTTAAATATCAGGTCGTTATCCTCCCCTCCTGATGACCTGATCCGCGGCTCGCTGGACTCCCCTCCCTCCAGCGGGCCGCAATCATTTTGCTATCTGAGCGGTTCCAACTTTAGAGCGCATCTTATCCGAAAAGTGTGAAGCGGTTTTCGGATAAGATGCGCGTAGAAAAATGATTAGCGAGCCGATTTGGTCCGGTCAGATCGAAACGCATTCTAGCAGTCTCAATATTAACGCTCTCCATTAACTCTCCATTGACTCAATCTATTCAAAATAGGGAATAGTTGACCTTTGAGCTTTGGAAGCGCTTTGAGATTCTAATCGGACCGTCGCGTATATTCGGTTTTTCTTAGATTAAATCTCATCCGGGCTTGAAATGTCATAACGCATTTGGGTTGAAGCTTGGCCTTCCCACTACTCTATGTTAATCCCTGAATCGTCCTGGGATTGGGGGAGGACGAAGCGCTACCCAAGCGGTCGTGAAATAGAAACCGGACAGTAACGTGTATGACTTGGAGTAACAGGACGATACAGGGAAGAAGTCTCATTGTGCTCGCGCTCGCGGTGCAATTTGCTTCAATGACGGTGTCGCCTGCATTGGCGTTCGAAATTTTTGGCGTCCGTCTTTGGGGTAAAGAGAAGACGGAAGATGCCGATGCGGTCATCTCTGATCCGAAACACTATTCAGTGAATGTAGAAGCGACAGGCAGTCGAAAGAATGCCGACGGCAGCGATGCGGATTTGAAATCTGTTATTGAAGGCGCATCCGGTCTGGTTTCAGACGAGGATAAGCCCGCCTCAGGTTCCGCTGGACTGCTTGCCAAGGCACGCGGTGATTACCGCCGTATCCTGTCGTCGCTTTATGGCGAAGGGCGCTATGGCGGCACGATTTCCCTCAAGGTTGATGGACGCGAAGCCAACGACATTCCCGTAGATGCGGATATTCCCGACAATGCCAAAATCGATATTTCAGTCGATCCCGGTCCGCAGTTTTTGTTCTCGCGTACGGCAATTTCCAATATCGCGCCACCACCTGTCGATAAGAAAGACAAGGTGCAATCGCCTGAAGAAGCAGGTTTCGCACCGGGCAAAGTTGCACGTTCCGGTACAATCCTGAAAGCTGAACGTCTCGCGGTTGAAGCGTGGCGTCAGCAAGGCTATGCGAAAGCCAAGGTGACAGGCGAAGATATCGTCGCCGATCACGATGGAAACACGCTTGCAGCCGACGTATCACTCGATCCTGGTCGCAAGGCACATTATGGCCCTGTAAGCGTGGTGGGTACTGCGCGTATGGACCCGCAATTCATCGCCTGGATGACAGGATTGAAACCGGGGCAGGAATATGATCCAGACGATATTGAGAAGGCGAAGAAGCGTCTTGGACGCATGGAAGTCTTCCGTGCAATGAATTTTGAGGAAGCCGAGCAGATTGAACCGGATGGCAATCTGCCGATGACGCTCAATGTTCAGGAGCGCAAACCACGCCGCTTTGGCTTTGGTGCTGAATATTCGACGCTCGATGGTTTTGGTGTGACAGGATATTGGATGCATCGCAACCTGTTTGGCAAAGGCGAGCGTCTGCGCTTTGATGCCAAGGTCAGCGGTGTCGGTGGCTCGCAGGACAACTCGTTCGATCCGGCCAACTTCACCTATATGGTTGGCACAAGCTTCACGAAGCCGGGCGTTTTCACACCGGATACGGATTTCGTGGCCGCACTTGATGCCAAGCGCGAAGTGCTCGACGCTTATACCGAAACCTCGATCAACGCGAAAACCGGGTTTACGCAGATTTTCAGCGATGAGCTTTCAGGTGCGCTTTATGCCAAGGCGAGCCATGGCCGCTTCGATGACGATTATTTCGGAACACGCGAATTCACGACCGGCGGGCTTGAAGGCAATCTCCTTTATGATGGCCGTAACAACAAGCCTGATCCAAGCTCCGGCGTTTATCTCGAAGGCAATGTTCAACCGTTCTACGAATTCCAGCGGGGCAATTTTGCGACCCGTTTCACCGCGGAAGGCCGTGCCTATTACGGTTTTGGCGCAACAAACCGCGTGATTCTTGCAGGCCGCGTGAAAGTTGGTTCTATCGTCGGTGCGGAGATTGAAGATCTCCCACCGAATCAGCTCTTCCTTGCAGGCGGCGGCGGTTCAATCCGTGGCTATTCCTATCGTGGCGTTGGTGTTGAAACATCGACTGGTGACGTTATCGGTGGTCGCTCTCTGGTCGAGGCATCGGGCGAAGTACGCACACGCGTAACCGATTCCATCGGTGTGGTCGGCTTTGTCGATGCGGGCTATGTGGGCGAGCAATCCTATCCAGATTTTTCGGAAGAAATGCGTATCGGCGCGGGCTTGGGTCTGCGCTACCTGACGGGGCTTGGACCTATCCGTCTTGACGTCGCACTTCCACTTAACCGCCGCTCGGGCGATCCGAGCTATGCGTTCTACGTAGGCATAGGACAGGCGTTTTGACCAGATTTCTCGCACTCTTAGCCTTCATTCTCTTTGCCATTCCTGTGGTCGCGCAGGAGCAGGCGGAAGAAGAGAAGTCGTATTTTATTTCTTTTGTGGAGAGCAAACTTTCCGCACCGAACCGTCGCATCCAGTTTTCGGGCTTGAGTGGCCTTCTGTCGTCTGAAGCAAGTGTTGGCGCTATAACCATTGCCGACCGTGAAGGCGTGTGGCTGCGTATCGAGAATGCCAAGCTCAACTGGAGCCGTACGGCACTCTTCACTGGTCGCCTGAGCATCCAGTCGTTGGTGGCCGAGCGTATCGATATCATCCGCAAGCCATTGCCGGACAACAGCCTGCCATCGCCGGAATCGTCAAGCTTCAGCCTGCCGGAGCTACCGCTCTCGGTCAATATAGATAGTCTCGATGTGGCGCGCTTGCATTTTGGGCAGGATATTTTTGGGCTTCAGTCGGAAGTATCACTCAACGGCAATCTGTCGCTCGCCGACGGATCGTTGAATTCAGCCTTTGATATCAAGCGTCTTGATGGGCCGGGCGGCAATTTTGCGCTCAGAGCGGCTTATGCCAATGCCGATCAGAAGCTTGATCTTGATCTCAAAGTCGCAGAGCCTGCCAATGGCATCGTCGCCAATCTGCTCAATATCGATGGACGCCCGCCGGTTGATCTCACTTTGACGGGTAAGGGAACGCTTGACGATCTCAAGATTGACCTGGCACTTGATACCAATCGCAATCGCACGCTGACAGGTGGCTTCACATTGGCGCGTCAGGCCGATGGCCGCGTCTTTGCAACTCGTGTGGATGGTCCGATCGCTGTTTTGGTTCCTCCGGCATTTCGCGACTTCTTTGGTGCTGAAACTGCCTTGTCTGCGAACGGTTTTCTGAAAGATGGTGGTGGTTTCCGCCTTGACGATCTGGCGTTGACGACGGCTGCATTGAAGGTGAAAGCCTCTGCGGAATCGGGCAGCGATGGCTTTCTGAACAAGCTGCGCGTTGATGCGAATATTCAGGATGATAGCAAGGGGCAGGTGCTCTTGCCGGTCAAGGGTGGTGAGACAACCATCAACAATGCAACGCTTCAGATTGCTTACGGCGACCGTCCGACCAATGACTGGACCGGAAAGCTTGCGATTGCTGGCTTCAAGAATGCGACTGTTTCCGCGTCGAGCATCGCGCTCGACATGGGTGGCGCTGCTGAAAACCTCAACGATGCCGCCAATCGCCGTGTAACCTTTGATGTTAAGGGCGGCGTGAGCGGTATCGATGCGACAGACGCAAAAATTGCTGAGGCGCTTGGCGACAAAATTGATCTGGCGATCGCAGGTGGCTGGCGTGCCGGTACTGCTGTCGATCTTGACAAAGCAAGCATCGAAGGCAACGGCCTCAGCTTAGAGCTTCAGGGTAAGATCAATGATTTTGTTTTCAACGGCGATATTCTCGCTAAGGTCGCAAGCCTCGCGCCTTATGGTGCGCTGGCCGATCGCGATCTGGCGGGCAGCATTGATGTGAAGGCATCAGGCAATCTTAGCCCGATCAGCGGTGCGTTTGACTTTATGCTGGATGGCAACGCACAGAATATGCGCACCGGCACGGAAGCGGTCGACAATATTCTTGACGGCAATGTTCAGCTGAGCGGTGGAATCGCAAGAAGCGCACAAGGGTTTTCTGCGCGCAATTTTCGCATCGGCAACGAGCTGAGCGAAATTACCGCTAATGGCTCTTTCGCATCCGACAAAGCCGATTTCGATTTTGGCGTCGCGCTGTCTGATCTCAAGCTTCTGTCTGACAAAGCCTCCGGTCGCATGACGATCAAAGGCAGCGCGCGCGGCGAGGACAAGCTGATTGCACTGGCACTGCGCGCCGATGCTCCACAAGGGGCGCTTGCGGACCGCAAGCTTTCCGAAGGGGCTCTTGATTTCAACGCGCTTCTGGATGGCAATGCAACTACGGGTGCATCGCTTTCAGGCAA
Organism: Ochrobactrum quorumnocens; assembly: GCF_002278035.1. NCBI lineage: Bacteria > Pseudomonadati > Pseudomonadota > Alphaproteobacteria > Hyphomicrobiales > Brucellaceae > Ochrobactrum > Ochrobactrum quorumnocens. The sequence continues at coordinate 59,570 of NZ_CP022604.1, forward strand.
GCTTGCAGGCGGTGCATTCCTTAATGGAGAACGCGTCGATATCGGGTCGCTGATCGATATCGTCAATGACGAGAAGCGTCTGACGAACCTCGTCTTCAACGCAGGTGGCGCGCATCTTTCGGGCAATTTCACACAGAACGCCAAGGGACTGCTGGCTGGTCAGTTAAATGTGGATGCGCCGGATATTTCGACGGCTGCCGCCCTTTTCCTTGCCGATGCAACAGGCGCTGCGAATGCCGACATCACGCTAGATGCAAATGGCGAGCGCCAGAATGCGACCGTCAATGCCAAGGCCAGTGGTCTGAAGATCAACGGCAATCACATTGCGTCTGCTGACATCGCGCTTACAGCACAAGACCTGTTCGGTGTTCCGGTTGTGGATGGTGCCGCGGGTGCCCGCGACATTCTGGTAGGCACTTTTGGGATCGATAATTTCGATGCCAAGGCCAATGCAACCGGCACAAAGACTGATTTTACGGCCAGCACCAAACTCAAAATTGGTACGGTTGCGAATGCTGCCGGCTCACTTGAACCCAAGGACGGCGGGTTTGAACTGGGGCTGACATCGGCCGACGTGAAGCAGGGCGCATTGTCAGCAACGCTTGCGGCACCTGCAACCATTGCCATGAAGGGAAGCGACATCTCGTTTGGCGATATCATCGTCAATACGGGTGACGGTCAGGTCAAGGTCAATGGTGCAATCGGAGAGCGTCTTGATCTTTCGGTTGCTCTTTCCAATCTGCCGCTTGCACTTGCCAATACATTCAAACCTGAGCTTGGCCTCGGCGGTACGATCAACGGTACGGCACGCGTCACAGGTACGCGTGAAAAGCCAAATGCGGCTTTCGATATTGCTGCGCGCGGCTTGACTGCGGCTGAGCTGAAAAATCAAGGCATCGCACCACTTAATGCGGATGCAAAGGGCAGCTCCGACAACAATCGTCTGAATGTTGATGCCCATGTCACGGGCGGAGGCGGCATCGATGTCACTGCGAAGGGCGGAGTACCGCTTGGGCAGGGCGACATGGCGGTCGATATCAATCTCGCCAATCTGCCGCTGACTGCTCTTAATGGTGCCGTTAAGGGGCAGGACCTTGCCGGCAATGTAACAGGCACGGCGCGCATTACAGGCCCTCTCACCAATCCAGCCGCAAGCTTTAATCTGCGTGGCACAGGTTTGGCGGCAAAACCTCTGCGCGATAATGGCCTAGCACCTTTGAGCCTTCAGGCTGCAGGAAATTACGCCGCTAAGGCCGTCGATATTTCCTCGCTGACAGTTGATGGCCCGCAGGGCCTCAATGTTACCGCAAACGGCAAGGTGCCGTTCTCAGGACAGGGGCTCGGTGTGAATGTTTCGGGCAGCTTGCCTCTGGCGCTCGCCAATCGCTTCCTCGCGGATCGCGGTGCGCAGGCAAGTGGTACGCTGTCGCTCACAGCAAGTGTTTCGGGTGGCTTTGATAAGCCGCAGCTGCGCGGTATGTTCTCGACGTCTGGCGCACAGTTCATTGATCCTGAAACTAATGTTCGCCTCAACAACATCAATGTCATGGGGGCGATGGAGGGTGAGACCATTACACTCCGTCAGGTCAATGCAGCTTTTGGCAGCGGTGGCGCAATTTCTGCGACCGGCACGATCTCGACCAATGCAGCGGCCAATTTCCCTGCCTATATCGACATCAAGCTTGACCGTGCTCGCTACGCGGACGGCAAGCTGGTAGTCGCGACCGTCAATGGCGGCATCTCGATCACCGGCCCGCTGATGCGCGATCCGCTGATTTCAGGCCGTATTGATGTTGATCGTGCCGAGATTACGGTTCCAGAAAATCTCGGCGGCGGAGCGGCTTACGTTCCTGTTCGCCATATAAATACGCCAAAGAATGTTCAGGCAACGCTCGATCGTGCCAAGGTAGAGACGCGCCGCAGCAGGGTGCCAACACCGACAGCACGTCCAACAGTGCCACGTCTCGATGTCACTGTGAACGCGCCAAACCAGATCTTTGTGCGGGGTCGCGGCCTCGATACGGAATTGGGTGGACGCGTTCGTTTGACCGGACCTGTGACGGATATCAAACCGGTGGGTTCGTTCGACCTGATCCGTGGCCGCATCGGCATTCTTGGTCAGCGCATTACCTTTGATGAAGGTCACGTAACGCTGGTGGGTGATCTTAATCCGCAGCTTAATTTCGTTGCGCGCAGCGAAGGTGATGATATTACGGCCATTGTGACAGTCACTGGCACGGTCGACAATCTCAATATCGTCTTCTCTTCCTCGCCGGAACTGCCGCAGGATGAAGTGCTTGCTCATCTCATCTTTAAGCGCTCGATTGGCGAATTGTCGGCCTTCCAGATTGCGCAGCTCGCAGCCGCAGCGGCCGAACTTGCTGGCGGTTCCAACAACTCGCTGATGGGCAAACTGCGCCAGGGAACGGGCTTAGACGATATTGATGTCGTAACCGACAGCAAGGGCGAAACCGCTGTACGCGCCGGTCGTTATATTCGCGATAATATCTATCTTGGCGTGGAAGCTGGTTCCGGCGGTTCGACCAAGGGCACCGTCAATCTCGACATTTCCAGAAACCTCAAGGTCAAGGGTGCTTTGGGATCGGAAGGCGATTCCAGCGGCGGTATTTTCTATGAAAAAGATTATTGATTGATCGGCAGAATTTGATCAAAAAGGCCGGGCTCATGCCCGGCCTTTTTTATTAATCAACAATTGGCGGCAACCATTTTTCTTAACGTTTACGCGAGTGGATTAACGCTTCCTCAACCATAAGGACGCAAATTGTCGAAACGATAAGAAGGCATTTTGCCGATTGTTTCGAGTTGGGCGATTTGTATGTCTAAGTTGAATGAGAAATTAAGCCGTCGTCATTTTCTGCTCGGTACGGGTGCTGTCTTGCTGGGTGGCGTTACGGGCTGTTCACAAACGATGGACATGTCTGCATTCCAGATGAACGTCGATCCGATGTCCACCGGCGGCATTACACCGATGCGTCCGCAAATTAGCGTGGACAAGGCGATCACTACGCCTGACGTGATGTATGCGGCGGTGCAGGAAGGGCAATATGCGCTTCCAGCGATTCCTTATGCCAAAGTGCCGAAAGAATTCCGTCGCCAGATAGTGCCGGATCCGACAGGCGAAGCGCCGGGAACGATTGTGGTCAGCACCAAGGACCACTTCCTATACTACGTGCTCCCTGGTGGTGAAGCGCTCCGTTATGGCGTTGGCATCGGTAAGGCGGGCTTTGAATGGCAGGGCCGCGCCAATGTTCAGTACAAGAAGCAATGGCCGCGCTGGACGCCTCCGCCGGAAATGATCCAGCGCAGGCCAGACCTTGAAAAGTATCGCAACGGTCAGGAGCCGGGCCCGCAAAACCCGCTCGGCGCGCGTGCGCTTTATATCTTCCAGAATGGTCGCGACACGGGTTACCGCATCCACGGATCACCTGAATGGTGGTCGATTGGCCAGTCGATGTCGTCGGGCTGTATCCGCCTGATGAATCAGGACATCATTGATCTATATAATCGTGTTCAGGGAAAGGCACCGATCATCGTTGGATGATCGGTGTTTCATCTCGCAAAAGAATTAGAGCGCATCCGGAAAAATTTGAAGCGGTTTTCGGATAAGACGCGCAAAGAGAAAAGAGCGTGTGCATTCAGGAAATGCACACGCTCTAAAGTTTTCCGGGCTGACTGGAGGTCGTATTGCCCGGTTATTCGGATGCTTCGTTCGCGACGATTATTCGTAACGACCTGTCTTGGCTGCTGTGTCGGCAAAAGCGACGAGGCGTGAAAGCTCAATCTTCATGCTATCCACTGAAGCGTGGAGTGTCTGTGATTTCGGGGCGGTCATATCTTGCGCCATCTGGGTGGATATTGCCGGCATGGCAAAGGATGCTGTCGTTAGAGCAATGGCTGCAACAAAGCCGAGGCGTCGTTCGGTTCTGGCTTGCATTTTGTTCTCCTCGCGCCGCAATGAGCGGTCTCAATCAAAGTGGTTTCCTACGCAGCGTTCCTGAAATTAGTGAAAGGTCGCGCGACGGGTAATGTTCAAAGCAATGTCGATGGCATGGATCGGTATTGGCAACAAAGTCTGTCCGAAATCGGCCAATGTGTCGGCAAAATTGCGGGCCGCATCTGCCACATCGTCGCAACGCCGTTTACAGGCGATTGCCTCAAGGCAGGTATCGAGCAGCAAGCCATCCTGATTTTGGATACCTGAAATCAGGCCCAGCGTCAGACATTCCTCTCGGCACACATGGTGCGAGTCGAATGGAAAAGCTCTCAACTGACAGCTTGCACAATGGCGCAGCACACGAATAAACTGGGAAAGCTCGGCGATTGCACGCTTTGCTTCAGAGGTCCCAAGCACTTCCGAATAGAGGCCCCAGGTCATTTCCCAGGGAATGATCGATCCGGTTTCAAAACCGGCAGTCCAGCGGCGATAGCCTTCAAGCACCAGCTTTTCCGGCAGGCGATCATAATAGCCCACGCTGTTGGTGCCGTTCAGCTCCGAGATACGCATATTCATGTTCGCCTCCATTCAGAGGGCCGAACAAATGCGCAGCTTTGCTGCTTATGCTTCGCGAGGCGTTCTGTTTCCCCTCGCGCATTGCAATATCCGGTCGGCAAAAGATGAAGTTGCCATGGCAATCCATCCACATTTGCGGACCGGCATTCACTGAGACCGATCATCAGGTCCTCCAATCGAAAGGGTTCAAGGCCCAGACATCAAAGGTTGCACAAAATAACTCACATGCATAAAAGCCGCATTTTGATCTGGAGTCAATTACTCAGCTTTTAAAAAGATGAATTATTTCAATAGTGTAGAATTATTCTAGACTATTACATTCATGTTTATAGCAATAAACGAAGAACGCAACCGCTACAACGGGGTAGCGGTTGCGGCAAACGGGCGCATAAAGCACGGAGAGAAGCGCGTCATCGCCCTTTGCTCTCAATATTAAAGCGCATCCCGAAAAGTGTGAAACGGTTTTCGGACAAAGATGCGCGTTAAAACAGATAATTAGAGCGCCGATCTGATCCAATCAGATCGAAACGCGCTCTAAAGCGTGTCGCGCGTTAATCGTTTATCTTAACGCATTTCTTTATCCCAAAACCGGTTTCCACTTTTGGGAGACATGCTTTAATGATTTGAATGGTCGTCGGATTTACCGCTTTGCGGGGTCACTGGAAATTCGAGATCAATCTTGCCAGCCTTTTCGAATTCCAGTGTCGCGGAAACCTTATCACCTTCCTTGTAAGGCGTTTCCGGCTGGATGAACATCAGATGATATCCGCCCGATTTCAGCTCCACGGATTCTCCCGCTGGAATATCCAGCCCGCCGTCGAGCTTGCGCATCTTCATGACTTGATTTTCCATGCTCATTTCATGGATTTCAACGCGCTTGACGCCTGTGGTGCTGACGCTAACCAGCTTGTCCGCGACCTTGCCTTCATTTGCAACGGTCAGGAAACCGCCAGCGACTTTCGCACCTGGAACCATGGCGCGGATCGAAGGGGCGGTGATTGTTAGATCTCCGACCTTGATTGGGGCCATGGCGTGATCGCCATGATTTGCCTGGTCGTTATGCGAACCATGCCCACCGTGGCCGGCATGTTCATCGGAGTCGGTCGCTGCCAGCACTTGAAGCTGCGGAGCAGGATGCTCCAGATCGTGCGGGTTCTGACCTTCTTTGGCAATCTCGGTCCAGGCAACGGAATCATCGGTTCCGCAGAACTGCGTTACGGGGAAGGAGAGTGTTGTGTCCTTGTCGAATTTTGCAAGCTGACCAACCACGACGAACTCATCGTAAAAATCGCTTGGCAGATCGCCTTCGCTCCATGTCACCTGCTTGACGCCGGAGGTCACATCCTTGCCGTGGACCTTATAGCTCTCAGCGTAATCGCCTTTGGCGGTTTCAACTTTCCAGCCCGCTTTTGGCTGCGGCTGTGCAGAGATAAAACCTTCTGGCAGCTCGACCTTTACCGCCGTTGTAGCCTTGCCCTCGCAACCATGTGGAATACGAACGACCGCCTTATAGAAGCCACCTGCTTTAGCTTCGCTCTTTTCAAGCGATGAATGGGCAGTTGCTATCCCTGCGGAAGCAAAAAGAGCAATAATAGAAACGGCAGGTGCGAAAGAACGAAAATTTTTCATTGTGATAAACCTGAATAGTCATGTGTTCGGGCGCAGCTTAGCTCTAAGCACGCGTTGAAAGACTGGTTTCAGGCGAAGGGGGGCGCTTGTGGCGGCGCCGATGGCGGATAGATGTCACGCCAGAGAACAGGCTGGGATGGCACAACTGTAAGCGCCAAAGCCATTTGCGGTGCTGCCCCTGTCGATGGAGCAGGTTGCGGGCACAGGTATGCAGATGAAATTCGGCAGGCTTCGCAGACATTGCTGTTGTGCAGATGCTGATCGTGGCCATGGCCGCTTTTATCAACCGCATGATCAGTGATGCAGAGCACCGGATAAGTGCCATCGGGCAGAACATATTCTGCAAGCAGCAACTCTTCAGCAGATGCGATATTGATCGGCTTGTGTGCGAAAGCAACGAGCATCAGCGCCAGTACGCTTAGCAAACGTACTGCCAGCATCACCCGCAAATGTGTAGCACCGGCCTTCAACTCTCAGCTTCTCCTTTGTGCAGAGCTTTAACTAATTCATCATGGCCGTCTTTGCCAAGCGTCAAATAGCAGCGCTTTAAGGGAATAGGGCAGCATGTTTGGTTGTGTAAGGTTCTAACGGCAATACTGCCTTACTGCCTAATTACACATATCGCCCGCCGCGCTGAATGACCTCGATCTTGTAACCGTCCGGGTCTTCCACGAAAAAGAAGCGCGCGACCTGCACATCACCATTCTTGAAGTCTACGAGCTTGCCGACTTTGAGCCCTAGCTCCATGAAGCGTGTGTATTCGGCATCAAGATCATCGACGACAACGGCGAGATGTCCATAACCATCGCCAAGATTGTAAGGTTCAGTACGGCCGTTGTTGACGGTCAGCTCGACCTCAAAATCAGTTTCCTCATTGCGCAGATAGATCAGCGTGAAAGTTTCAAAATCGATACGCTCTGCGATCTTCAACCTGAAGGCCTGATCGTAGAAGGAAACGGATCTTTCCTCATTGAGAACGCGTATCATTGAATGGACGGCTTTAGCCATGATGTCACCTGCCTGCTGGAAACTCTTTTATCGGATCTATTGGCCTTTTGGCTAAAACTGGATTATCTCAAGACATGCAAAGCGGGCAAGCTCAATGCGTGTTGCAGACGAGGACTTGCTGCAGACGAGGTTTGAATAATGTCAGGCGTAACGCGTGAACAGGTTCTGGAACGGCTAAAGGCCGTGACAGGTCCAGATTTTGAAAGCGATGTCGTGTCGCTCGGTCTGGTGTCGGATATTTTTATTGCCGACGGCAAGGTCTTCTTTTCCATCACAGTCCCGGCGGATCGTGCGAATGCGCTTGAGCCGATGCGGCTTGCCGCTGAAAAAACAGTGAAGGAAATCCCGGGCGTGTCCGGTGCGCTGGTGACGCTGACTGCGGAAAAGAAAGGTGGTCGGACCAGCGATGATGCTCCACCACCACCGAAACCTCAACCACGACCGGCTCCAGCTCCTGCCGCCGCCCATAGTCATGCTTCCCCGCCACGTCCTGCTGGCAAGCCCGGCGTTCCCGGTGTTGGGGCGATCATCGCTGTTGCATCAGGCAAGGGCGGCGTTGGTAAATCTACGACGGCGGTCAATCTCGCGCTCGGCATGTTGGCCAATGGGCTTAAGGTCGGCATTCTTGATGCAGATATTTACGGGCCCTCCATGCCGCGCCTGCTCGGTCTTTCGGGGCGACCCGAAACGATTGAAGGCCGTACGCTGAAGCCGATGGAAAATTATGGCCTTAAGGTCATGTCCATGGGCTTCATGGTGGAAGAAGACACGCCCATGATCTGGCGTGGGCCGATGGTCATTTCGGCGCTGACGCAGATGTTGCGTGAAGTGGCGTGGGGCGAACTGGATGTACTCGTCGTCGATATGCCTCCCGGCACTGGCGACGCACAGCTCACCATGGCGCAGCAGGTTCCGCTCGCGGGCGCAGTCATCGTGTCTACGCCACAGGATCTGGCTTTGATCGATGCGCGCAAGGGCCTTAACATGTTCCGTAAGGTGGATGTACCGCTTTTGGGCATTGTGGAGAATATGAGCTATTTCATCGCGCCTGATACCGGCACGCGTTACGATATTTTCGGCCATGGTGGTGCACGCAAGGAAGCTGAACGGCTGAACGTGCCTTTTCTGGGGGAAGTGCCGCTTCACATGGATGTACGCGCCCATTCCGATAATGGCACGCCAATTACAGTCGTGGAGCCGGAGAGCGAACATGCGGTGATCTATCGCGACATCGCTCGCAAAGTTTGGGAAAACATGAAGGCGGGCAAGGGAGCTGGAAAGCCCGCTCCGGCGATTGTTTTTGACTAAACTAGAAAAGGGCCCTTTCGGGCCCTTTTTATTATAGTTCGTCTCCCAAGAGTGGAAACAGGCTTTAGGTAACTACGCTCGGCTCGGTTCGTCCACTGCGTTTTTTCACTTCAGTGATTTGTTCGGCGGCGTCAATCAGAGTAGCCAAAGTTTCCTGCGTATCCAGATTGTGCTTGGCCTGATCTGCTTCGTAGCGCTCGATATAAATGCGGATAGTGGCTCCCGATGTGCCGGTGCCTGACAAACGCAAAACGACGCGCGACCCGCCTTCGAAATAGATGCGGATGCCCTGATGTTCGCTTACCGAATGATCGATCGGATCACGATAGGCGAAATCGTCGGTCTTCTCGATCTTGAGGCCATTAACGCTCGCGCCAGCCAGGCTTGCAAGCTTGCCGCGTAGATCAGAAACAAGCTTCTTTGCTATGTCGGAATCAACGGCTTCGTAATCATGGCGCGTATAATAGTTGCGTCCGAAACGCGCCCAATGCTCTGCCACGATGGCTTTTACGCTTTCCTTGCGCACGGCCAGAATGTTGAGCCAGAGGAGAACGGCCCATAGCCCGTCCTTCTCGCGCACATGATCTGAGCCGGTGCCGGAGCTTTCTTCGCCGCAGATCGTGACCTTGCCATGATCAAGCAGATTGCCGAAGAATTTCCAGCCAGTTGGTGTTTCATACATGCCGATGCCGAGCTTTTCCGCCACACGGTCAGCAGCGGCACTCGTCGGCATAGAGCGCGCAATGCCCTTGATGCCATCTTTGTAACCCGGCGCCAGATGCGCGTTGGCTGCAAGCATGGCGAGCGAATCGGATGGGGTCACGAAGACGCCACGACCGATAATGAGGTTGCGGTCGCCATCGCCATCCGATGCTGCACCGAAATCGGGCGCATTATCCGACATCAGCAGGTCGTAAAGCTCTTTGGCATAGACGAGGTTGGGGTCCGGATGATGGCCACCAAAATCCGGCAGCGGCATGAAATTCATCACGCTGCCTTCTGGTGCATCGAGGCGACGTTCGAAAATTTCTTTGGCGTAAGGGCCGGTGACGGCATGCATGGCATCGAATTTGATGCCAAAGCCGCCCTTGATCATGGCGCGGATTGCGTCAAAGTCGAACAGGCTCTCCATCAGTTCGGCATAATCCGTAACCGGATCGAAGATGACGATTTCAGTCTCGCCAATTTTGGCCGTGCCAATCGTGTCGATATCGATATCTGCAACTTCAGCGATTTTATACTGATCGATCACCTTGGAGCGGGCGAATATCGCCTCGGTGATCTTTTCCGGTGCCGGGCCACCATTCCCGATATTGTATTTGATACCGAAATCTTCGTTGGGCCCGCCGGGGTTATGGCTCGCAGAGAGAATCAAACCGCCGAAAGCCTTGTATTTGCGGATCATATTGGATGCGGCAGGGGTCGAAAGAATACCACCCTGACCGACCATGATGCGACCAAAGCCGTTCGCAGCAGCGCATTTCATGACTTTCTGGATCACTTCGCGATTGTAAAAGCGTCCATCGCCGCCGACCACAAGGGTTTTACCTTTGAAACCTTCCAGCACATCGAAAACTGACTGGATGAAGTTTTCAGCATAATTGGGCTGCTGGAAAACCGGGACTTTCTTGCGCAGTCCGGAGGTGCCGGGCTGCTGATCCTGAAAGGGCGTGGTGGCAACTGTTTTGACAGTCATAATTTTCCCATTCGATTCAATAATTTGAATTAGCAAGTGATCAGTCTTTGCGGTCATTGCAAGACAAGATAGATCAAACTTATTGTTTGAAAATAACAAACTGTGTGCTGTTTTACAGAAACTCTTCTAATTTTCGATTGAGGCTCCATCCTATGACACGTTGTCCAGCTGAAAGTCTGCCTGCGGAAATTCTTGCACGGCTTTCAAACAAGCAAGATCGTCTGATTGTCGCGATCGCTGGACCTCCCGGCGCGGGCAAGTCAACCCTGTCGGATTTTCTGCGGGACGCGATCAATAAAGACGGTGTTGGACCTGCCGTGGTCGTGCCCATGGACGGGTTTCATCTCGATAATGCAATCCTAGATGAGCGTGGGTTGCGCAGCCGCAAAGGCTCGCCGCCGACCTTTGATTGCGCAGGCTTTGCAGTACTTCTGGAGCGCTTGAAAAAAGCCTCTGAAGACATCGTCATTCCAGCTTTTGACCGCACGCTGGATCTGGCGCGTGCTGGCGCATCAATCGTTAGGGGCGAGCATCAGGTTCTGCTGGTTGAGGGTAATTATCTGCTTCTAAACCAGGAGCCATGGACGCGCCTTGCGCCGTTTTTCGATATGACTATTTTTCTGGACGTGCCTTTTGCGGAACTGGAGCGTCGTCTTATCCAGCGGTGGCTCGATTACGGGCATACTGAAGGTGCAGCCCGGGAGCGGGCGCTTTCCAATGATATTCCAAATGCCGAACTCGTGGTTTCGACTTCACGCGATGCGGAATACGTGGTCGCTTCGACATAAGACGTGACGGAAATTTGTATTATCGAGACTTGCAGCAGCCGATTCCTGCCTGCATGATGCAGGCAGGCGGCTCCAGTTAAGATAGAATCTTTGGAACTGCACTAACTCTTTTACGCATTATCCCACGCAAATAAGCTCAGGCACTTGTGCTGGAAATGCATCAGAATTCTCACGGGATCAGCCATTCATGACCAATTATGTTTTCGCGCCCTCACCGCAGACTTTTGTGCCTGTGAAGGGCACTGAAGAACGTTTTCCCGTGCATCGCATATATTGCGTGGGCCAGAATTATGCCGATCACGCCATCGAAATGGGCGGCGATCCAACCCGTAATCCGCCTTTTTTCTTCCAGAAAAACCCAGATAACCTTGTGATTGATGGTGGCGATTTCCCCTATCCGCCAAAGACCGAAGACGTGCATCACGAGATCGAGCTGGTTGTGGCGCTCAAGAAAGGCGGCAGCGATATCTTGGTCGAGACGGCACTTGATCATGTCTATGGCTATGCGGTCGGTATTGATATGACGCGGCGCGATTTGCAAGCTGTAGCTAAAAAGGCCGGTCGCCCGTGGGAAGTGGCGAAAGCCTTCGAACATTCAGCACCTTGCTCGGCCATCGTGCCGGTGTCTGAAGTCGGTCATCCGCAATCAGCCGCAATTACGCTGAAAATCAATGGCGAGCAGCGTCAGGCAGGTGATCTCAACCAGATGATCTGGAAAGTGCCCGAAACCATCGCGTATCTTTCGTCTCTCTTTGTCTTGCAACCGGGTGATCTGATATATACCGGCACACCGGCCGGTGTGGGTGCCGTGAAGCGGGGAGACATTCTGCAGGGAAATGTGGATGGTGTCGGCACGATTTCGGTGAAAGTTGTTTGACGAAATCCTGTCCTGAAACGGCCAGAAACAGCCAGAAATGATTGGCGTATCGAGAACCTTTCGAAGGAGGAATGATGAGCACCTATCTTCCCGTTGACATACATGACGCCCTTGAGCGCTTTATCAACGAAAAGCATCCCGGTCTGAACCAGACCGAGGCCATCATCCATATTTTGCGTAAATCGCTCGTGCAGCAAGGATACCTTGCAGCACCGTCAGAACATGGTACACCGCCCGAAGATTTGAACGCCACAAACGACGATTGAACATGAACAAGACACCACAGGACGGAGCCGGCCACAAAGCCGCCCTCGGTCGCCGCCTTCTGCTTTTGACGATATTGGCGATTTTGCTGACATGTGCGCTCGTCTGGATGAGCATTTATCTGTTCGATCCCGATGGTGGTCTCGGCCTGGATGACTTTGGAATTTTCGCGCATGAATTCAATGCGATAGATACGATGCTGCCGCGTATTTTGTAAGGTTTAAGAGCGTTCTGTTACCGATTGAAATATTCATTTTGACACGTCCGTGACGTTCTGGGCTTTCGCTTCACGTATTTTGCGTGGTAGATGACGGTTATCGATTGAAAGAATATTGACTGAACCGGGTCGCAAAACGGACCCGCTCAAGCCAAGAGGGTCTTATGGCATTCGAGGACATCAAGGCGGAAATTGCTCTGCTGTTTGAGCAGATGGTTAACCAGCCGCAGGACGTTCATGAGATTCGCGAGACAGTTCGCGAAAAGCTCAATGCGCTCAAAGCCACAGGCATGCCTCTACCAGCCGATCTGGTTGAACTCGAAAAACGTATCGAACAAGATTTCGATTCATAGGATCGGTCACTCATGCGTATAAAAGCTCAATCAAAACCGCTTTCTCTGACCTTTCTTAAAGGCGTTCTTCTCCTTGGTTGTGCAGTTGCTCTCAGCGCCTGTAACACGACAAGTGACGGAAAGCCTGCAAAGACCGCACTGATTTCGCCAGCTGAAAATTCAACGGCTACCGCATCTGCAACGGGCGACACGGCAACTCCAGCCGCAGGCGCAACCACAGTTGCGGATGCGGCTACTCCTGCTGATGGAATGCAGACAGTTGCATCGCTGGAAAACCCGGTTCTCCCGACCAATGTCCCTATTCCGGGCATTCGCGGCCAGTCCGAGCCAATGATGGCCTATGCTGGTGCGCAGGCGGAAGCCTCTCCAGCTTCCATGGCTGCTAACATGGCGTTTGAGACACCCGATCACGCGCCGGAAGAACTCGATGCGCTGATTACCAAATATTCTGTTGCCTATGATGTGCCGGAGCGTCTGGTGCGCCGCGTTGTGCATCGCGAAAGCCGCTTCAATCCGGGCGCGCGCAATGGACCATATTGGGGACTGATGCAGATCAGCCATCCAACTGCGCGCGGCATGGGTTATAAGGGCAATGCCAAGGGCCTTCTCGACGCCGAAACAAATCTGAAATACGCGGTTCGTTACCTCTCGGGTGCCTATAAGGTTGCCGGTGGTGATGAAGGTCAGGCCGTTCGCTTCTATGCACGCGGCTACTATTACGATGCTAAGCGCAAGGGATTGTTGCAGGAAACCGGGCTTGATGGCAGCTGGAAGCGTACCGGTCCGACCCGCGATGCTGCCGCTGCGTCATCCGAAACGGCAACTCTGCCAGATGCAGCTGTTGCTCCGTTGCCAGGTGTCGCACCAATTCAGGCTTCCTATACGCCTTCCGCGCAATAGCCCCATCCGACAAACTGTCATCTTGACGCTGCAAAGCGATGGCAGTTTGCTGTCTTACAGCGGTTCCAGTTAATATTGAATCGTTGGAACCGCTGTAACTATTTGTTTTTACGCATTTCCGAACGCAAAACCGGTTCCAACTTTTGCTGGAAATGCTTTAACAAAAGAGTGTTGCGGTGTCTCCCAAAACTGATGCCCACTTTTGGGAGACATGCCTTAAAGACGTGAGCGTGTGTGATGGATGTAAAACTGCCTTATCCAATTAAATGGAAATATGATCGGGCCGAGCTTTGGGCAGATGGTGTGGTCCATGTGCTGGGAGTGGCGCTTGCTTTTGCGGGTGCCATTGCAATGCTCATTTATTTCCTGCCGAACATGTCTGCAGCCACGTTGATCTCGTCCGGCGTCTATCTCGCGAGCTTGCTTGCAGCACTCGGAATTTCTGCGGTCTATAATATCTGGCCGGTTTCACCCACCAAATGGTTCCTGCGTCGCTTCGATCACTCGGCGATCTATCTGCTGATCGCTGGAACTTATACGCCCTTTGCTGTCCATATGGGTGATCGCGCCATACCACTTTTGCTCTTTGTGTGGAGCGTGGCTTTTGTTGGCATCATGCTCAAGCTGTTCATGCCGGGTCGCTTTGATCGGTTGTCGATCCTGCTTTATCTGGCATTGGGCTGGAGTGGTGTCATGGTCTATGACACCATGGTGCAATCATTGCCTTCGGCCGTGTTTTGGCTGATTGCGGCAGGCGGCATGGTTTATTCTCTGGGGGTGATCTTTCATGTGTGGGAACGCCTGCGGTTTCAGAATGCCATCTGGCACGGCTTCGTCGTGGTTGGCGCAGCACTGCATTATTGTGCGGTGTTCTTTGTAGGCACATGGAATTAGCTATTTTAGAGCACGTCCCGAAAAGTGGGAGCCGGTTTTCGAAACAAGATGTGCGTAAAAACAAATAGTTAGAGAATTTATCATGCTTCAACTTAATCCAGAAATGCTCTAGTGAAAATCGCGGGATTTCGGCATAATTCTTACGTTTCTCGGGTGATGCGCAGCCTGTGATGGCGCAATGAGCCGTTGCGGGTCGCGACCGCTTAAGTCGATCAGTGCGTTTGAATGGTCTTCGAGCTTTGCGGCCACCAGATGCACGACGCCTTCAGGGCTGCGCTGGACATGGCCTTCAATGCGGATGAGACGAGCGCCCATCACCTCACGGCGAAAAGCCTTCATGATTTTTGGCCAGACGACGATATTGGCAATGCCTGTTTCGTCTTCGATGGTGAGAAACACCACGCCCTTGGCGCTGCCGGGACGCTGGCGTACGGTGACAATACCGGCCACTTTCATGCGATGGCCATTGCCTCCCTCTTGCACGGCGTGACAGGTCGAGACTCCTGTCGCAGCCAGACCTTCGCGCAGATATTGTAGCGGATGTCCCTTGAGTGAAAGTCGCGTCGTCTCGTAGTCGGCAATCACATGTTCGGACGCTGCCATCGCTGGCAGGTGGGCTTTTGGCTCTTCCGCCAGTTCACTTGTTTCGGCGGCACGGAACAGTGGCAGTGTTTCATCATTGGGCAGACGACGTACGGCCCAGAGGGCTGCGCGCCGGTCAATGTCGAGTGAGCCGAAAGCATCGGCATCGGCAAGCAGCGTGAAGGCGCGCCTGTCAATCCGCAGGCGTCGATGCATGTCCTCAATGGTACGGTAAGACTCATGCCGACCGGCAATCAGAAGTTTTGCAGCATTTTCGGATAGTCCATCGATTTGGCGAAAGCCGAGCCGAAGCGCTGGTCGAATATCGAGCGTATCCTCCAGAATATTGTCCCACTGGCTTAAATTCACATCAACAGGCAACACCGTCACACCATGCTCGCGCGCATCGCGCACGATCTGGGCAGGCGCATAAAACCCCATGGGCTGGGAATTCAGAAGAGCTGCCGCGAACACCTCTGGATGATGGCATTTAAGCCATGCGGAAATATAGACGAGGTGCGCAAAGCTCGCCGCATGGCTTTCGGGAAAACCATATTCGCCAAATCCCTTGATCTGGTTGAAGCAGTTCTCGGAAAACGTCCGGTCGTAGCCACGGTTCACCATGCCGTCGATCATCTTCTCCTGCATGGTATGGATGGTGCCCATCTTGCGGAAGGTTGCCATGGCACGGCGCAACTGATTGGCTTCATCGGGCGTGAACTTTGCCGCCTCTATGGCAATACGCATGGCCTGCTCTTGAAACAGCGGCACGCCTTTGGTTTTCTCCAGAATATTGCGTAGTTCGTTGGGCTTCCCATGCTCTGGTGACGGAGAGGGGTATATCACCGGCTCCAAACCGTTCCGCCGCCGCAGATAGGGATGCACCATATCACCCTGAATAGGGCCTGGGCGCACGATGGCAACTTCAATCACCAGATCGTAGAATGTTCGTGGGCGCAGGCGTGGCAGCATGTTCATCTGTGCGCGGCTTTCCACCTGAAACACGCCGAGCGAATCGCCTTTGCAAAGCATGTCGTAGACGGCTTTGTCCTCGCGCGGCAGTGTGGCGAGCGTCAGCTTCTTGCCATCATAATGCTGAGGCTTATGCGTGTGAATGAGATCGAAGGCTTTGCGGATACAGGTAAGCATGCCAAGTGACAGCACATCGACCTTCATCAAGCCCACTTCGTCGATGTCGTCCTTGTCCCATTCGATGAAGGAACGTTTGTCCATCGCCGCAGGACCGATTGGCACAGTCTCGTCCAGGCGGTCACGGGTCAGCACAAAGCCGCCGACATGTTGCGAAAGATGGCGTGGAAAGCCGATCAGCTCCAGCGCCAGTTCTACTGCACGCCTTATGATCGGGTTGTCGGGGTCAAGCCCCGCCTGTCGGATATGCTGTTTGTCGATCCCACCGCCCGATATGCCCCAGACTGTATTTGCAAGCGCGCCTGTGACGTCTTCGGTCAGTCCCAGTGCCTTGCCGACATCACGAATGGCGCTGCGCGAACGATAACTGATAACAGTCGCTACAATGGCCGCACGATCAGTGGAATAACGTTCATAAACATATTGCATGACCTCTTCGCGCCGCTCATGCTCGAAGTCGACGTCGATATCCGGCGGTTCCTTGCGCTCGGCCGAAATGAAACGCTCAAACAGAAGATCCACTTCAGTCGGGTCCACGCCGGTAACGCCTAAACAGAAGCAGACCACGGAATTGGCTGCTGAGCCGCGCCCCTGACACAAAATTTTCTTGGAGCGCGCATATTGCACAATGTCATTGACGGTTAGAAAATAGGCCGCATAGTTGAGCTGTTCGATCAGCGCTAGTTCCTTGTTGATCAGCCCTTTGACCTTTTCCGGTATCGTATCCGCACCATAATGCCGGGCAGCACCCTCCCATGCGAGATCATGCAGATGCTGTTGCGGTGTCTTGCCTGGTGGCACTGGCTCATCAGGATAATCATAGCTCAGTTCATCGAGCTGGAAGGTGATGGGGGTAGTGAAGTCGGACGTGGCATCGATTGCTTGCGGATAGTTTCGAAACAGCCGCACCATCTCATGGGTTGGTTTCAGGTGGCGCTCGGCATTTTTCTCAAGCAGCCGACCAGCGGCAAAAACGGATGTGTGATGGCGTGTTGCGGTCAACACATCCTGTAAAGCGCGGCGGTCGGGATGATGATAAAGCACGTCATTAGTGGCGAGAAGAGGCACACCGGTTTCGGCTGCAATACGGGCAGTCTGTTCTGCGCGTCGTCCGTCCTGCCCCTGATGCGGCATGGCAAGCGCCAGCCAGACGCAGCCGGGTGCTGCGGTAGCGATGCCTGCCAACCGGGTTGAAAACTCAAGTCCCGGATTTTCGGAAGGAAACACAGCGATCTGGAATTGTCGTGCCCGAAACTGTAAGTCTGCCCAAAGAAGATGGCATTCGCCCTTGATTGCAGCGCGTGTCTTGCCCTCTGTGAGCAACCGGCAAAGCTGACCATAGGCTGAACGATCACGCGGATAAACCACCATCTCCGGCGTTCCGTCAATGAAGGTCAGTCGGCAACCGATGAAAAGCCGGAAGCTGCACGTGTCGCGAAAACTCTTCCAGGCAGCGTGCGCCCGTACCACCCCGGCCAGCGTGTTACGATCGGCTATTCCTATACCGGATAGCCCAAGTGCATAGGCTTGCTCCACCAGTTCCTGCGGATGCGATGCACCACTGAGGAATGAAAAATTGGAGGTCGCAGCCATTTCATAATAGCGGTTTATCATGCGAATAACCCATGCAGGAACCAGCGTGGCAGGTTATCGCCCACATAAAGCCCCTCGCGAAAAATCCAGAATCGCTGGCCGTCTTCGTCTTCAACCCGATAATAATCGCGCAAGTCCTGGGCTGTCTGACCGATAGAGAGCCACCATTCCTGTTCTATCCGCTCAGGTCCTTCGGCAAGACGCACATGATGACGGACCCGACGCCATATGAAGAACGAGGGTGGACTGTCGGGTACTTCGGCTGTTGTCTCAATCAGCTGTGGTGGATGAAACAGCTTTATAGGTCGTGCAGGCGGATCGCCTGGCAGGACGGCAGCACTTTGATAACTTGCCTCATTTTGACGCGTCGAATGAAGAGCAGCTCGCAGGCCAAAGGCACGCTCTGGCATATGGGTATCTCGTGGAAATGTGACCAGAACGCGCTGTGGACCCAGCCGTGCTGACAATCGATCAATGAGCTGGCTGAAGCCGGCATCGTCTTCTTCGTGCTGATCAAGTCCGGTCTGATGCTGCGCGAGTGTGATGCTGCGAAGGGCGGCAAGCCGGATCATGTCGAAGCCGAAACCCGCGTCGAGCGGATCTGTCAGCGCATTCAGCCGCTCGCGCGCAAGACGCCAGAAAATCCGGATGTCGCGCAAAGGCTGACCCGTTTCAATCCGAATATGGCGAACCTGACCATCCACCCGAAAAAAAGATGCTTCAATGAGGACTGCGCCCTTACCGTCTTTTTCAAGCCTCGCGAACAGTTCCTGTGCCAGTTCCTGTAATATCTGCTCAATAAGCTCCATGACGGTGATCGGCTCCGAAAGCCTGTGCTCGACAGTGGCAAGCGACATCATACGCAGTGGCGAAATCGGCGCGCGCGTCTGCCGTGCCAGTCGGTCAAGCTTGGCCGCAAGATCAGGACCGAAACGGGCCGTAAGGGCAGAGCGCGGAAGCTGCATGACGTCGCCAAGGCGCTTGAGGCCTGCACGTTTGAGACCCGTCTCACTGGCCTCTGCCAGTTCAAGGGAAGAAAGCGGCAGGCGAGGCAAAAGCGCATCGGCTTGTGCCAGGTCAAACACACCGCCTTTGGTTCCGCGCGCCAGAAGCCGTGCGGCAAAAGCATTATCGGCAATCGCTGCCTGTACGCACAAGCCTGCTCGTTCCATGCGCTTCGTCACATCAATACGCATGGCTGCAAGCCCACCGAAGAGGTGGGCACAACCCGTAATATCAAGCATCAAACCATGCAGCGGGTCGAACGCCACAAGTGGCGTGTAACGCTCGCACCAATGAGCAAGGTGATTGACGAGAGCTGCATCGCGCTCCGGCATGGCAGGTGCCACATCAAGCATCTCCACCCGTGCGCGTGCATCAGTCAGCGCCATGCCGGGAAAGATGCCGAGCGTGGCTGCAGCTGCATCCACTGCTGTCACTCGTAGCGCATTGGCGGTGCGTTCAGTGACGACAAGCGGCAGATTACGCACAGCTTCAGGCGATGCGACGCGGCGTAACCGATCCGTCGGCAGAAAGGGGAACCAGAGTGCGAGGAACGAACGCTCGGCCTGCTCTTTCTCTTGCACCAAATTCAAGGGTTTCATTGTTCCATTCCATGATCCACTGACCACATGTGCCGTGGCGATTCCGCTCCAGAACGGCTGCAAAGGCAGGTTTTCCTGGCGCATTTGCCCCACTGGTCTGCGACGGAGCAGGGGCTATACGCCAACGGCTGACAGCGGCACTTTGCACTGCACTCCGATGGCTACGCAGTAAAATCGCTGGAAGCTGGGCCGTCTCGGTCGCTAGAAGCAGACGGCGCGAGGCTGTGAGATCGAGACACTTCGGTTTGCCTGTCACTGAGGCAACGATGCCCGCAACGAGGTACGCTGCCTTGCTGCCGTTGCCTGCTTCCAATACATCACCCGCCGCCTTCAACACGTCTTGTGCAGTGGGGCATCGCACAATCAAAAGACGCGACGGATCAATACCGAAGGCATGAAGGCCCGGAGGATAAAGTCCGCCATATTCGTTTGATGCGCTTTCTTCCTCGATCCATATGATCGGCCTTTGTGCCTGCGAAGCCCGCAACGCAAGCGCCAGTGCAAAGCCAGTTGCCGCCATATGTGCGCTGGGGTTTTCAGCAAAAACCTCATGCAGCGCATCGCCTGCAAGACCATGCGGAAAAGCATCATCTGTACCGGGAAAACCAAGTGTGAAGCTGCGCGCACGTCCGAAGCCCGTGAGTGCCTCATTTGCAAAACTGTCTTGTGGGTCGTTGCCTTCAATGGCCGTAACCATGCGCCGCAACGCCGCGATGTCGATGCCGCTCACGTTTAGATTCCATCGTTTGTTCTCTATATGTTCTAGTATTGAATCGTGTGAAGCAAGAGTCAAGCGGCATCAGCTGTGAGGAAATGTGGATAAGAAAAATGCTCCGTTTTAGAGGGTATTTCGATCTGGTTTTATCAGATAGCCTCTCTAGGCTCCAAACCCAATTAAACATTTGATCAAATTACTTCTTCATGATTCACTCTCCTGATAACGGGAGTTTTGGAGCATGGCAGGAGAATTCTGGCTTGATGATCGGCAATGGGCAGTGATCGCTCCTTTGCTTCCAACGAACCAACCCGGCGCGCATCGAACTGACGACCGCCGGGTGATTAGCGGCATCATCCATGTGCTGCGCACTGGCTGTCGGTGGCAGGATTGCCCCGCTGTCTACGGTCCCTCGACAACCATCTACAATCGTTTCCATCGTTGGTCTGCCAAAGGCATATGGCGGCAACTATTCGAAGCACTGGTGCAGACGACCAATCGCGACATTCACATGATCGACAGCACCACCGCAAAGGCGCACCGATCTGCTGCTGGCGGAAAAGGGGGGCGGAAGCTCAAGCCATCGGTCGATCGCGAGGCGGCAGATCGACAAAAATACATGCTGTTGTCGATGGTTGTGGCCGCCCAGTCGCACTGAGAATAACCCCTGGGCAGCGCGGTGACGCTCCCATTGCCATCCCACTGCTTGAGCCACTGCCGCCAAGCAACCTGTGCGCTGCCGATACGGCTTACGATAGCAACGCGTTACGCGATTTTCTCAAAGCTCGCGGCACTGAACCGGTCATTCCAAATAATCCGACCCGTAAGCGGATCAAACCTTTCAACCCAATTGCCTACCGCCGCCGAAACATCATCGAACGCACCTTTTGCCGCCTCAAGGACTGGAGGAGGGTCGCGACACGATATGACAAGCTCATGCTGAACTTTACAGCCACATGCTATATCGCTGCCATCGTCACATGGTGGCTCAATTGAGTCTGGACCCTAAGGCGGAGCATTTATAGCCGCGGATCTATCAGGTCAGGCTGCTTCTTTGAAAGGCACAGCTGCCAATTGCGCAAGATGGCCGGGAAGATCAGTGCCTGCGCCTGTTGCATTGATGGTGTCAAAATAATCGTGCCAGCCGGTAGCAGTGATTCCGGCAATCAACATATCGAGTGCTGCTTCGTCTGGAAAACGCCAGATGGCAAAGAAGCTCTGTTTCGGTGCATAAGGCTTTGTTGCATCAACGGGACCTAGAGCCAGGGCTTCGATACCAAGAGCTGCAAGACCACCCATACCTACGCCGACTTTTTCAAAGAAGGCTTGCCTGTCTTCAGGGCTCAGTGCGTGCCAGCTCGATTTCGGAGAATAAAGCTCGGCGAGATAATAGGTCATGTCATTTCCCTTAAGGTGTCGTTGATCTTGAAAGAGCGTCCCGCATCGGTGCGGCTCCAGATGCGACGTAGCAATGTGCTCAGAAGTTGTTGTTCGCCGAGAGAAAGATCGCTCATCAGGCTTGCAATCCACGTCGTATGCTCATCGAAAAGCTGTTGCGCCAGTTGGGCGCCTTCGGGAGTCAGCTGGATAGTCAGCTTACGGCGATCTTGCATGTCGGAATGACGCTTGACGAAGCCATCCCGCTCCAGCCCATCCAGCAGGCCGGTGATCGTCGCGCGTGTTACACCCGCGCGCTCTGAAAGTGTGTGCGGAGAAAGGCCATCAGGTGCGTTCTGCAACAAAAACAACAGAACAAACTTACCTTCAGAAAGCTTGTGGGGCGCGAGCCTATTGGCGCAATCCCGGTCTATTGCCGCAGCTAGAGATAAGACCTCAAAACAGGTTTTGAGGTCGCCCATAGAAGGGCTGTTCCGACGTTTCAGTTCGCTCAACAGGGCGTGATGTTTTTGCTCTATAATATCCATACGGCACCATATAGTATGGCGCCATATTAAAATCAATTCATTTTATGATACAACGATGATTGAGAAAACCTGATAAACGCGTATATACGAAACATATATATTTCGCATACGGATCACTTAACTGGGTAGGGCTATGGGCATTGTGAAAATTGACGACGAACTGCATGAGGAAGTGCGCAAGGCGAGCGATGTCATGTGTCGCTCGATCAATGCACAAGCCGAATACTGGATGAAAATCGGCATGCTGGCGCAGGCCAATCCCGACATGTCATTCAATGAAATTGTTCAGATGCAATTGCGTGCAGCGCAGGTAGAGCTTTCCGTCATGGTGGTCAGGCCAACATGACCAAGACGTCTGCCGAAGTGGAAAAGATGGCAGTATCGGGAGCATTGCTGGCCTCGGTTTTTGCGCTCCTTGACCGCACGCCGCTTGCTGGCATGACAACGATGCAGGTGAATGATCTGGTCGAGGATTACATCACGCGGGATCTGAATGCGCGACCCGCCAGTAAAGGGCAGTATGATTATCCCTATGTGTTGAATGCCTCGAAGAACGAGGTCGTCTGCCACGGGATGCCATCGAATGATGACACAATAGAGAATGGCGAGATCATCAATTTCGATATCACGTTGGAGAAGGATGGCTATATCGCCGATTCCAGTAAGACTTACATGATTGGTGAAGTTGCTCCCTTTGCCTCGCGGTTGGTCCGTGTGACTTATGAGGCACTGTGGAAGGGGATTGCCGCTGTGCGTCCCGGTGCAACGCTGGGCGATATTGGCTATGCCATCGAGCGATACGCCAAGCGTCATGAGTACAGTGTGGTGCGCGAATATTGCGGGCATGGTATTGGACGCGAGATGCATGAGGAGCCGCAGGTTCTGCATTTTGGCAAGCCGGGCACAGGTGAGCGTTTGCGTGAAGGTATGGTGTTCACCATCGAGCCAATGCTCAATCAAGGCGCAGCCAAGGTGAAGACGAAACAGGACGGCTGGACGGTGGTAACGCGCGACGGAAAATTGTCGGCGCAGTTCGAGCATACTGTGGCTGTCACTGCCAATGGCGTTCGGGTGCTGACCTTGCGCCCCGGCGAGGAAAAGATGCTGGCGGGTATCAAGCACGCCAGCTGAATCTCAACCAATCCTGCCAGTCATCCAAAGTAGCGAAACAATCGTTCCACCTATGCTCATTCCTGCTGCAAGAATGGTTCCTAAAATGACTGGCGCGAGCTTCAGAAAGGAAACGTGAGGTGATACTTCCAGCTGGAAATTCGCACGGATATTTTCAGGATTAAGACAGGTAATCTCGTAATCACCCGACACGTTGCAATCAAAATAACCCAAGGCGTGAGCAGCATAGCCGCGCATATCTGTACGCCTGACGCTTAGCAGAGAACGGCTCGCGGAATGATAGGGAACCCGTGTGCCAGACGCGCGTGCTTTGATAGTGAATTGGGCTGAGAAATAAGCCGTTCCTGTGAGAACAGTGAACGGCGGAAACACGATGCTGATCATATATCGCCCTACCTTTGGCAAATGAAAATTTTGCGTCTGGCTATCAGCTGGAAAACGGTAACGGACATTAGGCGCAATGATTTTCCATAGGATGGAAACGCAGCGGATCAGCAGATAAATGCCGAGTAAAATACAGGCAGGCAGGGCCAGATAGAGAAGCAAAATCTCATGCCTCATGTCTGTGTGTCTTTTAGGTATTCTTGAATTGAAAAGCCCGCCGGGAGGCGGGCTTTTTGTCGTGCTTTTAAAGGCCTAGCGACGGTCGCGTGCTGCGAGTGTACGCAGACGAAGTGCATTGAGCTTAATGAAGCCTGCTGCGTCCTTCTGGTCGTAAGCGCCCTGATCGTCTTCAAATGTGACGAGCTTGTCGGAATAAAGCGACTTATCGCTTTCACGGCCAGTCACGATCACATTGCCCTTATAGAGCTTGAGCGTGACTTCGCCTTCAACGTGGCGCTGGCTGAGGTCGATAGCGGCCTGCAGCATTTCGCGCTCTGGTGAGAACCAGAAGCCGTAATAGATCAGCTCTGCATAACGTGGCATCAGCTCATCCTTGAGGTGCGCAGCCCCTCGGTCGAGCGTGATCGATTCGATGGCACGGTGGGCAGCCAGCAGGATCGTTCCACCTGGGGTTTCGTAGACACCGCGCGACTTCATGCCGACGAAACGGTTTTCAACAAGGTCTAAACGACCGATGCCGTTGTCTCGGCCATAATCATTGAGCTTGGCAAGCAGTGTGGCAGGCGACAGACGTTCGCCATTGATCGAAACGGCATCACCCTTTTCAAAGCCAATCTTGATGATGGTTGGTGTATCAGGTGCTGATTCTGGCGAAATCGTACGCATGTGCACATATTCTGGCGCTTCGATTGCCGGATCTTCCAGAACCTTGCCTTCAGACGAAGAGTGCAGCAGGTTTGCGTCAACCGAGAACGGCGCTTCGCCCTTCTTGTCCTTGGCAACCGGGATCTGGTGCTGTTCAGCAAATTCGAGCAGATGCGTGCGGCTCTTGAATGTCCAGTCGCGCCATGGAGCGATGATCTTGATGTCCGGGTTCAGCGCATAAGCGGAAAGCTCAAAGCGAACCTGATCGTTACCCTTGCCGGTTGCGCCGTGCGCAATAGCGTCGGCGCCGGTCTTCTTGGCGATTTCAATGAGGTGCTTGGAGATCAGCGGGCGGGCAATCGATGTGCCGAGCAGGTAGACGCCTTCATAAACGGCATTGGCGCGGAACATCGGAAAGACGAAATCGCGCACGAATTCTTCGCGCACGTCCTCAACGAAGATTTCTTTGATGCCCAGCATTTCAGCTTTCTTGCGTGCTGGTTCAAGCTCTTCGCCCTGGCCAAGATCGGCGGTAAAGGTGACGACTTCTGCGTTAAGCTCAGTCTGCAACCATTTCAGGATGATCGAGGTGTCGAGACCGCCGGAATAGGCGAGAACGACCTTTTTAACGTCTTTCAGCTTGCTCATAGTTCACTTCCGTCTGAGATGCGATTGTAGCCCAAAGGGCTGTAGAACAGGATGTTGCAGTTCTTTTATCAGTTGCTAAGCCGCGCGCAAGCCGGATGGCGCTTTGTCGGCGAAAAGAAAGCTTCATCTGCCAATATGGACAGTCTTGACTGCCATCTTGATTTGTAACTATAAAAGTTACATGATTAAATCAAGCAATCCATTTACCGATCCGCAGGTTGTCGCGCATTATGTAGAAGGGCCGCCGAAGGCTGTGCCGGGTTTTCGGGATATGCAGCGCATGACTCGTTTGCTGCTTGCTGAACACGTCCCCGATACCGCACGTATTCTGGTGTTGGGCGCGGGTGGTGGTCTTGAACTCAAGCTATTTGCTGAAAATCATCCGCATTGGACCTTTGAAGGTGTCGATCCTTCCGCAGAAATGCTGAAATTGGCGCGGCAAAGTCTTGGCCCTAATACGGACCGCGTGAATTTCCAGGAAGGCTATATCGACAGCGCAGCTCTGGGACCGTTCGATGGAGCAGTCTGTTTGCTGACCATGCATTTTCTGGATGAGAAAACGCGCAAACAAACTCTTGCAGACGTTTATCGACGTCTGAAACTCGACGCACCATTTATCATGGCGCATTTCAGTTTTGAGCAAGAGGATGCTGATGAGCGAGCATTGTGGCTGTCGCGCTATTCTGCCTTTTTGAATGATTCCGGTGTCGATCTGGCAAGTGCAGTGAAAGCCAGTGCTGCAATCAATGAGCGTTTGCATATTCTTACGCCGCAACAGGATGAGACGCTGATACATGATGCGGGCTTCAAAAATCTGAGCCTTTTTTATGCGTCTTTCACCTATCGCGGGTGGGTCGCATACGCATAAATAAGAGTCTCCAAGAAGGCTTAAAAAATCCTATAGCGGCGGAAATGAATTCGCGTTAGCTTGCCGCGAATTCTCGGAGTGCCTCTCGATGTCTTTTCTGACAAATCTGACCTTCATTCCCGAATGGACCATCTTCGTCCAGTTCGTGATCGCCACTGCAATTTTATCCATAACGCCTGGCCCGGATATGACGCTTTTTGTCGGTCGTGCCTTGTCTGAAGGTAAGGCAGCCGGTTTTGCCTGTATGGCAGGCGCAAGCACCGGCATTGTTGTGCATACGAGCATGGTAGCGCTTGGGCTTTCAGCGCTCATCCTCGCTTCGCCTGCAGCCTTCACTGCATTGAAGGTGGTGGGTGCAGTTTATCTCGTCTGGCTTGCAGTGCAGGCGATCCGCAAAGGTTCGGCATTCTCGCCGGAAAAAAACGGCGGCAAGAAGCATACGCTGGTTCAGAATTGGGCGACGGGGCTTGGCATCAATCTGCTCAACCCGAAGATCATTCTGTTCAACATGACCTTCCTGCCGCAGTTTGTTTCCGCACATGATCCGCACGCCATGGGAAAACTGTTCTTCCTTGGCCTGTCGTTCATTCCGCTAGCGCTGCCTTTCACCATTCCTATGGTGGTTGCAGCAGACAGGTTTGCCGGTCTTCTCAAGAAAAACCCAACGGTCACACGGATTGTGGATTGGCTTTTCGCCGGTGTTTTCTCAGCGTTCGCGCTGAAAATCATCACCGCACAGGCTAAGTAAATCGCTATTCAGCCGGGCGGGCTAACAATCGTCCGGCTTTGCGACCGGCAATCAGCCAATAAACGAAGCCGCCGACAATGCCAGAGCAGGCGACGGTGGTGTAAAGCATGACAGAGAATGAATCGATCGGTTCCATCTGCCATGTGAAAAGGCCGATTGAGATCATGGCAAACAAGCTGATCAACAGTCCACCTACGCAATAGAAAAGCGAAGATGTTACAGGCTTGGTCTCACTATAGATGACCATTCCAAGTACTGGGAAAAAGCTGAATACGCCTGCAATACCTGCAAAGAAGAATCCACCCAAGTGCAATGCAGCCTGAAAACCTTCAGAGCCCCAATTTCCAACAAAAGGGTTGAAAGCGGCGTTACCATCAACATCGTGTCGGAGCAACGCGTTGAGGTCGAACTGGCCGTAAAGAACCGCGGCAAGAAAATAGCCTGCGGCGAGAACCGCGCAGCAATAGCCGAAAACAATAACAACAAAACGCGTGATGTAATCGAATGTATCGGTCAAACGCGCTTAGTCTCCGTGTCCGGCAATCATCATGGCTTCGAGCGCCAGACGTTCGCTCTTGCGCATGCGTTCCGATTCCGACTTCAATTGACCGCAGGCAGCAAGGATATCACGGCCGCGCGGGGTACGGATCGGCGAGGCGTAGCCTGCAGCATTCACGTAATCAGCGAAGCGTTCAATGTGCTCCCAGTCGGAACACTGGTAGTTGGTGCCAGGCCATGGGTTGAATGGGATCAGGTTGATCTTGGCAGGAATCCCGCGCAAAAGCTTTACCAAAAGCTTGGCGTCTTCCATGCTGTCATTCACATCCTTGAGCATCACATATTCAAACGTAATGCGCTTGGCATTCGACAGACCCGGATATTCGCGGCAAGCCTTGAGGAGTTGTTCCAGCGGGTATTTTTTGTTGATCGGTACCAGAAGGTCACGCAATTCATCACGCACCGCATGAAGCGAAATTGCCAGCATCACGCCGATTTCTTCGCCGGTGCGGTAGATTTCTGGCACAACGCCTGAAGTTGAAAGCGTGATGCGGCGCTTGGAAAGCGCTAACCCATCGCCATCAGACGCAATCAGCAGAGCCTTTTTCACTTCCTCGAAGTTATAAAGCGGCTCGCCCATACCCATCATAACGATATTGGTAACTTTGCGTCCCTCGGCCGGAACGATGGCGCCGTCTGGCGTGTTCGTGTCTGGAAAATCGCCAAGCCGGTCCCGGGCCGTCATCAACTGTGCCAGAATTTCTTCTGAGGTGAGATTACGTACCAGCTTCTGTGTGCCGGTATGGCAGAAAGTGCAGGTCAGCGTGCAGCCCACTTGTGAGGAAATGCAGAGCGTACCGCGACCTTCTTCAGGAATATAAACGCATTCGATTTCGACGGGGCGTCCAGCGCCACGAGGCGGAAAGCGGAACAGCCATTTGCGCGTGCCATCCTGCGAGATTTGTTCTTCAACGACTTCCGGACGCGCAATGGTGAAATGCTGGGCCAGAAGAACGCGCAGGTCCTTGGAGATATTGCGCATATCTGCAAAGTCGGACACGCCGCGCACATAGAGCCAATGCCAGAGCTGCGCGATGCGCATCTTGACCTGCTTTGGCGTCACGCCGACCTTGAGCAGCTCCTCGGCCATTTCTTCACGCGACATGCCGATGAGCGACGGCTTTTGCTCCATATTTGCGCGCACATGGCGGGCAAGCTGGTCGCGCGTATCATCAATGGTTAAGTCGAATGAAATGGACATCTGTTTTCAACTGTTGAGGACGCCGCATAAAGCGCGCCGATAAACACTACCGATTACATGGATATATGGGCTCGTTCATTTGATTATGCGAGCCTGTTGCGCGCGGACATAGCACACAATATTCGCTCCGTCATCCCGCTCTATGTTTTAGCTGATATGCAGTATGATAGGTTCGGTATCGAAAAGAAAAGCCGGAGCGGAGCCCCGGCTTAGTAATTTAGCTTGAACCGACTGGCTTATTTGCACTTCTGAATGGCTGCGAGTGCTGCCGAAATGCCTTTGAGCGAATAGGTGTAATTGGTCTTGGTGCCGCGCTTGGACTGTGCCTGCACTTTCATATCTGAACCACCGCGCATCGCTGCAATCAGCTGTGGCTCTTCGGCGGCGTTTTCCATCCAGCCGGATTTGCCGTTGACGAACATTGTAAAATTGCGGTTTCCAATGGTGACGATGACCTTGGCATTCGCATTGGCGTTCAGCTCGTAGCCAGCCATGAACTGTGGCTCAAAGCTGATGTTCTGCCCTGGCTTCTGGCTCACGAGGAAGAAGTTGTCGCCGTGATCAACATTGGCTGGCGCTTTCTGCGTCGGAACGGACAGGACATAGCAAACCTTGCCATTGCCTGACTGATAGCTGTAGGCGCCCCAGGCGTCGAACTGCTTAATCTGGGTCGGTGTCTGGGCGAGAGCCGAGCCCGCCATTGCAATCGTGAACACCGAAGCCGCGACGATCGATTTTCCAAGCATGGTTTTTTACCGGTTCTCTTTCGTTTGCTTCAAAGTCGAATATCGGGATGTCGCCGTTCAACACGCCGTCCCGTTTGGTGACCCTTAATGTGCCTTAATCTGGGTTACCAAACGGTGAAGTTTTGAAAGAAAACTTGAGCAGTCAGGCCAAGGCCCCGCGATCCCGTTGCCAACTTCATCCAAAAGAAAGCGGCAAGAGTTTGTCATATCGCGTCAATGCATCATCATCGTGATGATGCCCCATAACAAAAATGTGAAGACTGGAGGTTGCTTTAAGCTGCCTCTTCCTCGTCGCGCAGGGCCTCACGGGCGGCAATTTTATGTGCCGGGGTAATATGCGTGCGAACTGCAGTCAGAGCCGCCATCAGCACTGCAATATCATCGGTAAAGCCGATGCCGACCAACATATCGGGGATGACATCGAAAGGCAGAACGAAATAGGCAAGCGCTGCCATCAGTGTCATACGCACGCGCGTCGGTGTGTTCTGGTCGAGCGCACAATAATAGGCAGCCACGACCTCATCCATGAACGGGACCATGCGACCGGCACGGCGTGCGGTCTTCCAGAATCCTTTTTTCACCCGCTCGCTGCGATTGTTGAAGTCGCCCTCATCGCCGGGTTCGAGGATTTCATCAATTTTGACGCTATCCATCTTTCGTTCAAACTCCTGTCAGCCAGTTAACGCGCTTTTTACCGCACACTTCGTCCGAAAACTGTTTCACTTTTTCGGGATGCGGTTTTTAGCTAAGACATGACGATACTGCAGATGGGAATATTGCGACCACTTTTCAAGATTTGGGGTTGTGGTTCCCCTGAGAGAACCGTCAGCTACACCAACTCTCCCAAATCACAGGAATATAGCCTTAGCCAAAACGGAGCGGTTTCTCGATCTGCCCGATCTGATTAAGTGGAGATTTTCTATGCATCTAACCGGCTATGGCGAAAACTTTGTGCGCACCGACCGGTCAAGTCAGTTCTATCGCGGTCATCAACTGGCCGCGGCACAGGATATTGGCGATCAGGTCAATATCGATGTAATGGATGGCATTTGCTACGACATTACCGCCTATATGCGGTTCCTACTGGGCGCTGGTATTTCAGAGCATACATTACGCGGCACATCTGGACAAAACTGGATTCCGTTGCTGAATTTCAAAGCTGGAGAGCTGTGGAATGGCTATTCGGCGCTACCCTATGGACGAGCAATCGGCTTCTATGATGTCAGAGCCGGGCACATATTTCATTCGGCCATTGCCATTGGTGACGTTTTTATCAGAAGCGTGAATGGCGGTGCGTTGGGGCAGAACTGGAACGAAAAGGTCGATCTGGCGAAGGTGCTGCCTTACTCATGCCGAAACCGTGATGGCAGCTTCAACTTCCAGAAAAAGATTATTATAGTTTATATTTCAAAGGTTTGAATAGATTCAGATAAATGTATTCATCTTGCGCGCTAATTTGATATCAAGTTCCGTGATACCGTTTTCACTATGGGTCGAAAGCGTAACATCGACACGATTATAGACATTGAACCATTCTGGATGGTGGTCGAGCTTCTCGGCGTGAAGCGCTACGCGTGTCATGAAGCCGAAAGCCACATTGAAATCCTTGAACTTGAAAGTTTTTTGGATGGCTTCGCGGCCTTCGACTTTCTGCCAGCCTTCAAGGTCAGTGAGCGCTTCTTTCAGCTCTTCTTCTGTCAACCTGTTGCGTGCCATCGTCTTTTGCCTATGTTGGGTCCCTGGTATCAACTTATCATAGCTGCGAGAGTTTCGTGACCCATTCAGCCCCGACCAGTATCCTTTTTGTCTGTGCAGGCAATATCTGCCGTTCGCCGCTTGCAGAAGGTGTGATGGGCGAAGTGCTGAAACAGCGCAGAATTGATCATGTGCTGATCGATTCTGCGGGTACAAATGGTTATCACACAGGCGAAGAACCTGACGATCGTTCGATCCGGGTTGCTGCACGTCATGGTCTTGATATCTCAGCCCAACGTTGCCGTCAGCTGATCGCCGCTGATTTCACGCGTTTTGATCTTATTTTGGGTATGGATCACTACAACATGCGGATGATCGGCCAGCGACAGCCAGCAAACGCGAGTGCCCGTGTCGGACTTCTCACCGACATCGCCGAAGGAAGGCCGGTTGAAATCCCCGATCCTTATTACGGTCAGATCGGGGATTTCGAAGAGGTTTACCGGATGATCCTGGCGTCTTCCAATGCGTTGGCTGACCAGTTCTGGCGTGATGCAGCGATCAAAGGCCAGGCCTCTTCAACAACGTAAGGTCCACCGCCCACAGAATCACGTGACGACATCAACACGAAGCGACCTACTTTGAAGGGTAGTGTCGAGAAGTTGCCGCGTGAAGAGAGATAATGCACCACATCATCAATGCGGGCATTTCTCAATCGCGCCAAAGTCACATGGGGTATGAATTTGCGCGGATCGGCAGGAATGCGAAGCCTCTGGCAGATGCGTTCGATTTCACCTTGCAATGCGTTGAGTTCAGATGAGGGGGATACGCCCGCATAGATGCTGTGCGGCTTTTTGGAGCCAAAAGCATCGACACCCGACAGGTTGAGCATGAATTCGGGACGCCTTACGCGATCAAGCGCATTGGCAATCTCATCGGCCACGTGGCCTTCCACATCTCCAATAAAACGCAGGGTTATGTGGTAGTTTTCGACATCAATCCAGCGCGCGCCGGGAAGACCGCCTCGTAATAACGAGAGCGAAAGCGCGGCGTCGCGCGGGATTTCGAGGGCAGTAAAGAGACGCGGCATAAGGCATCCTCCTCGAATCGTTCTACATCTTCTAGCGAATCATTCTTCGCTGTCGGAGGCAAGCTGTTTATCTCGCCCCACAATATCAACCGCCGGATGTCCCCGTCTTTTGTATATCCTTCAGGTTCTTCTCGATCATAGGCAAAAACTTCGCGACCATGGTTTCAATCCCTTTTTCATTGGGATGCATGCCATCTTCCAGCTGTAATTCCTTTTGTGCGGCAACGCCTTCCAGAAAGAAGGGATAGAGTGGCACGCCGTATTTCTGGGCGAGCTTGGGATAGATCGGATTGAATTTATCAGCGTAATCCTTGCCCATATTGGGCGGCGCCATCATGCCTGCGAGGATAACGGAGATGCCGCGTGTCTTAAGGCGCGACAACATTTCATCGAGATTTTTCTCGGTGATGTCAGGTGAAATTCCCCGCAATGCGTCATTAGCACCAAGTTCAAGGATCACCAGGTCGGTGCCATCGGGGATCGACCAGTCGATGCGAGCAAGGCCGCCGGTGGTTGTGTCGCCCGACACGCCCGCATTCTCAATGGTGACTTCGTAGCCCTTTTCATCAAGCACTTTTTCAAGCTGCTGCGGGAATGCCGCATTGGAAGGCAGAAGATATCCCGCCATTAAACTATCGCCGAAACCAACAATTTTCACCTGCGCCAGCTGCTCGGTAGGCAGTGCGTCTTCGAGTCCAGTCGGCTCTTCCTGAGCGTGTGCGATAGGCAAGCTTGTGGCAAGAAAATATCCAACTATCGCAAAAATCGACAGCCATGCCGGGATCGAGAGTTTGAAACGCATTGTCAGCAACCCATATCTAGCAACAAGGTAGGAAAATCACCCGAAGAACTTCTCCTCGGACTTCTCTTCAATTTCTGGCGCAAAACAAGTTCAATTTTGTGGCGCGCTTTGGCTCTTCAATATTCATATAGGAAGAAAAACGCGTGACGGAACAGGTGACTCCCCCGATTTTTGGCCCGATTATTGAACTTGAGAACGTTCATCTCACACTTGGACATGCAGCTTCATCGGTCCATGTCCTCAAGGGCGTTTCACTTTCAATTGCCCAGGGACGGTCCGTCGGCATCGTAGGTCCATCGGGTTCGGGTAAGTCTACCCTTTTGATGGTTCTGGCTGGTCTTGAGCATGTCGATAACGGAAGTGTGAAGATTGCAGGCGAGACAATCAGCAAGATGACCGAGGATCAAGCCGCGGCATTCCGCGGTGCCAATATCGGGATCGTCTTCCAGTCCTTCCACCTCATTCCCAATATGACAGCGCTGGAAAATGTTGCCGTGCCTCTGGAACTTGCCGGACGCAAGGATGCATTTGAAGTGGCCGAACGAGAGCTTATTGCTGTCGGTCTTGGCGAGCGCCTCACGCATTATCCTTCAGAGCTTTCTGGTGGTGAGCAGCAACGCGTGGCGATTGCCCGTGCACTTGCGCCAAGCCCCAAAATCCTGATTGCGGATGAACCGACAGGTAATCTCGATACGGCGACGGGTCGCCAGATTACTGATCTGCTGTTTTCCAAGCAGCGCGAAAACGGTTTGACCATGGTGCTGGTCACACATGATCCGTCTCTGGCTGCACGCTGCGACCATGAGATCCCAGTGCGTTCAGGACGCATTGAGGTGTCCGCCGCAGATGCTGTTGTTTTCGAAAAAGCGGCGGCTGGCGTATGAGATTTACGAAGTCTTTTTCACTCGCGCTGCGTTTTGCATTACGTGAAATGCGCGGTGGTTTATCCGGGTTCTATATTTTTCTCGCCTGTATCGCGCTGGGCGTCGCAGCCATTGGCGGTGTGAACTCCGTCGCGCGTTCTGTTAGCACAGGCATTGCTTCGGAAGGTCAGAGCATTCTCGGCGGTGATATGAGCTTTTCGCTTAATCAACGTGAGGCAAGCACGAATGAGCGCGCCTTTATCGAGCAGCAGGGCCGCTTTGCGGAAAGTGCCACCATGCGCTCCATGGCGCGCATACCGGACGGCACCGATCAGTCGCTCGTTGAGGTTAAGGCGGTGGATGCTGCCTATCCGCTCTATGGTGAGCTGAAAGTGCAGCCCCAGCAGTCGCTTGCGGATATGACCAAAGAGCAGGATGGGACCTATGGTGCTGCGGTCAGTCAGGATTTCCTCAATCGAATGGGCCTGTCGCTTGGTGCGAAAGTGCTGCTCGGCTCCGAAACCTTTGAACTGCGTGCTTTGATTGAAAGCGAACCCGATCTCTTATCATCGGGATTTAATTTCGCGCCGCGCTTTCTGGTCTCAATGGATGGTTTACGTGCTTCAGGACTGATCCAGCCTGGAAGCCTTGTCGATCATATCTACAAGGTTGCATTGCCAGATGGCGCGCCGGACTCAGCAATCGCGCAATTGCGTGAGCGGGCAGGTACCGATTTTCCGGATGCAGGCTGGAATATCCGTTCGCGCGCCAACGCCGCACCGGCGCTGAGCGCCAATATCGAGCGCTTCTCACAGTTTCTCACACTGGTCGGACTGACCGCCCTCATCGTTGGTGGTGTCGGGGTTGCCAATGCCGTTCGTGCCTATCTCGACGGCAAGCGCGGTGTGATAGCGACCTTCAAATCATTGGGTGCGCCTGCGCGCTTTGCCGTGCTGGTCTATCTGGTACAGATCATGGTGATCGGTCTCATCGGCATTGCAATAGGACTGGTTCTGGCGACGATCATGCCCTTTGCGGCGGCGGCAGCGCTCGCCAATTATCTTCCCGTCGCATGTGGAGGTGGCTTCTTCCCGGATGCGTTAGCACTTGCTGCAGTTTTCGGCCTCATCACGACTCTGGCCTTTGCAATCATACCGCTGGGCCGCGCGCGCAATATTCCGGCGACAGCACTTTTCCGCGAACAGGGTTTTGAGCAGCGTGGCTTCCCACCATTCCTTTATCTCAGCCTTGCTGTTTTGCTGATTGCGGCCTTGGCGGGGCTGGCGCTTTACGTCGCCTATGACCGCCGGATCGCGGCTATCTTTATCGTTTCGTCGATTGCAGCCTTCGGTGTTTTGCGACTGGTGGCTGACGCTATCCGCTGGCTTGCCCGCCGTGCACCGCGCATGCGTTCAACGGCCGTTCGCCTTGCGGTCGGCAATATTCATCGTCCAGGCGCGCTGACTCCTTCGGTGGTTTTGTCGCTCGGCCTCGGTCTTACACTCATGGTGGCGATTGCACTGATCGACGGCAATCTACGCCGTCAGGTGACGGAGAACATTCCTGCTCAGGCACCAGATTTCTTCTTTGTCGATATCCAGAACAACGACATCGGTGACTTCACCAAGCTTGTGAGCGGCATCGTGCCCGACGGCAAGCTTACCTCCGGTCCCATGCTGCGTGGACGTATTGTGGCCTTTAACGGCACGAATGTACGCGATATGACCATTCCGCCGGAAGCTGCTTGGGTATTGCGGGGCGATCGTGGCATCACCTTTGCCGACAAGGTTCCTGAAAATTCAACCCTCACAGAGGGGGCTTGGTGGCCAACAGATTATAGCGGCGAGCCGCTCGTGTCTTTTGCAGAACGCGAAGGCAAGGAGCTTGGCCTGAAGCTGGGCGATACCGTCACGGTTAATGTGCTTGGTCGCAACATCAATGCAAAAATTGCAAGTTTCCGGCAGTTGCAATGGGAAACGCTGGCGATGAATTTCGTCATGGTGTTTTCGCCCAATACCTTTGCCGGGGCCCCCGCCACTTGGCTTGCAACCTTGACCATTCCTGATGGTCAGAAGAACCTTGCGCCTGATGTGCTGCGACAGGTTACGAAAACCTGGCCAGCGATCACCACTGTCAGCGTGACGGATGCGCTTGATGTTGCCAATGATCTGATCAGTCAGCTTGCTACGGCAATCCGTGCGGCTGCATCGATTGCGCTTGCGGCCTCAGTGCTTGTGCTTGGCGGGGCCTTGGCTGCGGGCAATCGAGCCCGCGTTCACGATGCCGTTGTGCTTAAAACGCTGGGTGCCACGCGTGGCACGCTCATTGCCGCTTATATTGTCGAATACATGCTGCTCGGGCTTGCAACGGCGGTATTTGCACTGGTCGCAGGAAGTGCGGCCGGTTGGTATGTTGTGGTGGAAGTGATGAAGCTTAAAGCGCAGTTCCTGCCGGATGTGGCTCTGATGACAGTCGCGGTTGCACTGGTCCTCACCGTTGGTTTCGGCCTTGCTGGAACATGGCGAGTGTTGGGTCAGAAACCTGCAACCGTGCTGCGAACCATATGAACCATTTGTAATGTTTGGATCATAATTGGGCTAAATACCGGCTAAATGATTGGATAGCATGGAGAATGCGTTTGAGTTTTCAAGCTGCCTTATCACGATTTTTTACAGGTAGTACTTGTACGTAAGCTCTGAAATGCCCATAATAAACGCAGGCATGCTGGGGTCCCGCCAGCGGCGCCTGGGAGCGGCTCGAAATGAGCCAAGCCCCGACACCGGACGGGACAAGGCAAGAGGATTTAAGTCATGGCTGACTTTCGCAATATTCAGGCGCAGCAGAGGCCGGTAGGCGGCGCTCGCGCTGATGCAAGCATTGATCAGGGACTGCGCAGCTACATGCTGGGTGTCTACAACATGATGGCTATCGGCTTGGCCGTTACCGGCCTTGCTGCATTCGCCGTCGCATCTCTGGCAGTGACCAACGACCCGTCTGCCGCTGTCGCGCAGATGGCAAACGGCAAGATGCTTACTGCACTTGGTGCAGCACTTTACACGTCTCCTCTGCGCTGGGTGGTCATGCTTGCACCGCTCGCAGCAGTATTTTTCCTGAGCTTCCGTATCGAACGTCTGTCGGTTTCGACCGCTAACGCCGTATTCTGGGGCTATGCAGCCCTCGTTGGTCTGTCGCTGTCGTCGATCTTCCTGGTCTATACCGGACAGAGCGTCGTGCGCACTTTCTTCGTAACGGCTGCTTCCTTCGGAGCGCTCTCGCTTTACGGTTACACGACCAAGCGTGATCTTTCCGCAATGGGCTCGTTCTTGATGATGGGCCTGTTCGGCCTGATCATCGCCTCTGTCGTCAACATCTTCCTTGGCTCCACCGCGCTGCAGTTTGCAATCTCGGTGATCGGCGTTCTGATCTTCGCAGGCCTCACTGCCTACGACACGCAGTCGATCAAGGAAATGTACTACGAAGGCGATGCTTCGGACACGCAGGGCCGCAAGATCGTTATGGGCGCGCTGCGTCTGTATCTCGACTTCATCAACATGTTCATGTTCCTGCTGCAGTTCATGGGTAACCGTGACTAATAGAGCTGGAATTGAATTACGCACAAGGGCAGCGGAAACGCTGCCCTTTTTGCTTTTCAATTGAGCGTCTTCAAGGCATGTTGAAGGAGTAATCTGAATCTGACCTCTGGCTTAAGACATGCTCCATATCCGCGATTTTCAGCCCACCGATATTGATGCCATTACTGCGATCTACACCGAGGCAGTGTTGAACGGTTCTGGTTCTTATGAGATCGAAGCGCCCACTGTCGAAGCTATGAAAACTCGCTTCGACGTGTTTGCCGAGCAAGGCTTTCCAATTCTTGTTGCGCAAGAAAATGGGCTGGTGCTGGGCTATGCCTATATCAGCTATTTCCGTACCCGGCCTGCCTATCGCTGGCTTGCAGAAGACTCGATCTATATCGCCCCGGATGCGAAAGGGAAGGGTATCGGTAAGCTGCTGCTTGGCGAGCTTATTAAGCGCGCGACCGCCTTAGGCTTCAGACAGCTTCTGGCCGTGATTGGTGATGGCGAGCACAATATCGGATCGGTGAAGCTGCATGAGAGCCTCGGCTTTATCCATAGCGGACGTATTCAGGGTTCGGGCTTCAAGCATGGACGCTGGCTCGATACTGTTCTCATGCAATTGTCGCTCAACGGCGGCTGCACAGTTGATCCGGGTAAGGTTCCTCTTAGCTGATCAATTATCGACCAGCTTGAGGTTTTTATCGAAGACACGAAGCACGCGTTCGAGCTCGTGTCCGCGCTTCATGATGAGGCCACTTGCAGCGATGACCGAATAAGCACCCTGCTTCTGTGCTAGCTTGGGATTTTTCTCCACGCGAAACAGTGGAACCTCGCTTGCTCGTCGGAAGATCGAGAACACTGCCCTATCGGCCAGATGGTCAATCGCATAGTCGCGCCACGCACCTGTGGCGACCATGCGTCCATAAATGTTCAGGATTTTACCAAGTTCGTGTCTGTCAAAGCTTACGGTGGGAGCAGGCGGACGTGATTGCGCTAAAGGGACAATTTTTGGCGTCGCCGATGGATGAGAGGGCGAATGCGAAGACTTATCTTCATTCGCAGCGCTTGGTATATCCATTTTCTTCCTTTCACCGTCAGGAGTGCCATGAGTGTGAGGAATGCCAAGGTGATCGTAAAGGGAATGCAGGAGCTCCGATCAAATCAGCTCATGACGGTAAGGTGATGCTTTTGTAAAATGATTGCAAGATCAAGCGCTGATACGGTCGGCTTTCTATGAGCTGATCGACAAAAACGGACCCCCAATTTGTTGTATATTAGCTGTTCACGAAAAGAGAAAAGCTGTTCTCAATGGTGATCGCCAGCCACATTTTGGCCTTGTCAACTTCGCATTCCGGCCTGATTATGACGTCAGCATCACCATGTTGCCTGAGACGGTTCGGTTCGGGTATGTCCGACCCCAAGCCCCCCGCCCAAAGGACTGCCCGAGCCGAACCAACCTTCATTGGCCTACAGCATAATTCCTTAAACTTGAATCAGTTTAAGGTAAAATTATGCTGTAAATATAGAGTGTTAGAGCGACCTTTGTGCGCCCAAGAAGGCGCACGGCGCTCTAGCCACTCAGACAGATGCAACATTCCCGCAAATGATAAAGTATCAGCCATAACGGGCTTAGATGTTGCTGTGTTTAAGGATCGCTTCCGAAACGGCTCCTAAAGCCCGAGCGGAACTTTCTGCTTGAATATTGCGGCACCCAGAATTGGACCGAGCGCTTTGTCACTGTTACTTTGCTGCAAAACCACAGCGCAGCCGGTCACATCCTTCCGGGTCAGCTCGGAAGCTGGCAGCTCGATTTTCAAAGCCTGGCCATCCCACATGCCAATCGTATTGATGTCCGACACCGTATTACGATAGGTAACGGACTGTCCGGCGTTCTCACCTTTGTCGATCGGAATGGTAACCGAATCGCGCAGGTAGAACATAACGACATGCACGGGTTTCTTTGGTTTTTCGCCGGCCGCAATCTCAATCGACAAGCGCCCATCATCCAGCTTTTTGATCGAAACAGGTACGTTGAGCTTGCTCGCATCGAGATGTTGCTTCACGATCTCAGCATCGCCACCATTCATTTCCGATGAGCCATTGACGACCGCCTGAGGCGTATAGACCATCTTGGCATTGAAAGAATTGCGATAGGCGTTCTGGCGGTCTGTATTGTCCTGTGAGGCGAGCGTGTCACGCCAGCCCATGTAATCCCAGTAATTAACGTGGAACGATAGAGCCAGGACATTGGCGTCGTCGGCATATTTCGCCAAATTCTTGTCAGCCTGCGGACAGGATTTACAGCCTTGGCTGGTATAGAGTTCGAGAACAGATGTTCGCGTGCTGCTATCCTGAGCTTTCGCTACGCCCTGCATTGATAGGCAACCGGTGAACGCCAGCCCCAATGCAGCACAAACACCGCGCAAGCCGGGAACATAGTCGCCGGAAAGCCATGTATGTGTCCCATGGAAAGGGTAATGGAAGGTCACTTTGGGTTCATCCTACAATAATTGACGCTGACATCTATTATGTAGGAACTACGACGATCAATAGGAATTCACGTTGCAGTGAGATTTGCATACAGTGTGTTTCTTTTACCTCACTAAAGCATGTTCGCGGGAGCCCAAATGGATTCATTTGGGCTCCCGCGAACATGCGACAATTAAAAGAATCTAGAGCGAGCGCCATGGGTGCGATTAAGCGCGACACGCTCTAAGATATGTCTCCCATACGCGGCAGTTGGCTTTTTGGGTATATGTGCAGCGTCGCGCTTTAATAAAAGGCAGATTGAGAATGAGACCGAGTTTGAGAGAAACGGCCATTGCCATCTGCGATGAGAAGATTGCGAAGAAGGGCGATACGGTCGGCATTTCGTTCTATGCATTCTTCGCCAACAAAAACACGGAGCCAGAGCTTCTTATGGAAGCCGCTGAGTGGTGGATAAAGATCCACACTCTCGATCATTTCGAAAAGGCCGTCAAAATCCGCGAAATGATCCGTTCAGGCCAATAAGATAGAAAAAGCCGCCGAATTGCTCCGGCGGCTTTTAGTTTGAAGCGCATCGCTGATTAAGCAGCGAGATCGCGCAAAACGGTCTGCAGAATGCCGCCGTTCTTCATGTAGTCGAGCTCGTCCAACGTATCGATACGGCAGATGAGCGGAACCTTCTTCACTGTACCATCGGCATAGGTGATCGAAGCGTCGACCTTCTGACGTGGGCGTACATCGGCAAGGCCTTCGATGGAGACGATTTCGTCGCCCTTCAGACCCAGTGTCTGCCAGCTTGTGCCTTCTTCGAAGACGAAAGGCACAATACCCATGCCAACGAGGTTGGAGCGGTGGATACGCTCAAACGACTGTGCGATCACGGCCTTGACGCCGAGCAGGTTGGTGCCCTTTGCAGCCCAGTCACGCGACGAGCCGTTGCCATATTCGACGCCCGCGAAGACGACGAGTGGCACACCTTCTGCCTTATACTCCATGGCCGCGTCGTAGATCGAGGTTTCTTCCTTCGACGGGTAATGGATGGTGTAGCCGCCTTCACGACCGTTTTCGCCCAGCATGTGGTTGCGAATACGGATGTTGGCGAAGGTGCCGCGCATCATCACTTCGTGGTTGCCGCGACGTGTGCCGTACTGGTTGAAGTCGGCAATACCGACGCCATGGTCGATGAGGTATTTGCCGGCAGGCGACTGTGCCTTGATCGAACCGGCAGGCGAGATGTGGTCGGTGGTGATCTTGTCGCCGAAGAGGCCGAGGATGCGTGCACCCTTGACGTCGCCGATCTGACCTGCCGACTTGCCCATTCCCACGAAGTAAGGTGGGTTCTGCACATAGGTCGAGTTGTCGTCCCATGCATAAGTCTGGCCAGCAGGAACCTGAACGGCCTGCCAGTTTTCGTCGCCCTTGAACACGTCCGCATACTTCTCGGAGAAGATTTTGCGGGTAACGTTCTTGGCGATGAATTCCTGGATTTCAGCTGATGAAGGCCAGATATCGCGCAGGAATACAGGGTTACCGTCCTGATCTTCACCAAGCGGCTCCTTGGTCAGGTCCTTGGTGACCGTACCGGCAAGAGCGTGAGCAACGACGAGCGGCGGCGAAGCAAGGTAGTTTGCTTGCACGTCCGGCGAAACGCGGCCTTCGAAGTTACGGTTGCCGGACAGAACGGCAGCCGCGATCAGGCCCTTTTCGTTGATCGTCTTGGAGATCGGTGCAGGCAATGGACCGGAGTTACCGATGCAAGTCGTGCAGCCGAAGCCGACGAGGTTGAAGCCAAGCGCATCCAAATCCTTCTGGAGTCCAGCGGATTCAAGATAAGCGGCAACCACCTGAGAGCCGGGAGCAAGCGAGGTCTTGACCCAAGGCTTGGTCTTGAGGCCCTTGGCAACTGCGTTGCGGGCCAGAAGACCAGCAGCAATCAGCACGCTTGGGTTGGAGGTGTTGGTGCAGGAGGTGATTGCGGCAATTGCCACATCGCCATGACCGAGATCGAAATCTTCACCTTCAACAGCGTAACGCGCAGTCTGGCCGGTGGTCTTCTTGTATTCGGTTTCAAGTGAGGTTGCGAAGCCCGATCCGATGTTTTCCAGCGCAATACGGCCTTCTGGCCGTTTTGGACCAGCCATCGACGGAACGACTTCACTCATATCCAGTTCGATAATATCCGTGAATACCGGATCAGGACTGTCTGCTTCACGCCACATGCCCTGTGCACGCGAATAAGCCTCAACGAGCGCGATGCGGTCTTCTTCGCGACCGGTCGTGTTCATGTAGTTCAGCGTTTCTTTGTCGATCGGGAAGAAACCACAGGTCGCGCCATATTCAGGGCCCATGTTCGCAATGGTTGCGCGATCGGCAAGGGTCATATTGTCGAGACCCGGACCAAAGAACTCAACGAACTTACCAACCACGCCTTTTTTGCGCAGCATCTGTGTAACGGTGAGCACGAGATCGGTTGCTGTCACGCCTTCCTTGACCTTGCCGGTCAGGCGGAAGCCGATAACTTCCGGCAGCAGCATGGAAACAGGCTGACCCAGCATCGAGGCTTCAGCTTCAATACCGCCAACACCCCAGCCCAGAACGCCAAGGCCGTTGACCATGGTTGTGTGGCTGTCTGTACCAACGCAGGTGTCAGGATAGGCAACGGTCACGCCGTCTTCTTCCTTGGTCCATACGGCCTGTGCCAGATATTCGAGGTTCACCTGATGGCAGATGCCTGTGCCCGGAGGAACAACGCGGAAGTTCTTGAACGCCTGCTGCCCCCACTTGAGGAAGCGGTAACGTTCGCCATTGCGCTGATATTCGAGGTCCACATTGGCCTTGAAAGCCTGCGGATTACCAAATTCATCGACGATGACTGAGTGGTCGATGACGAGGTCAACTGGAACCAGCGGGTTGATCTTTTCCGGATCGCCGCCCAGGTTCTTCAGGCCGTCGCGCATGGCTGCCAGATCGACAACGGCGGGAACGCCGGTGAAGTCCTGCATGAGTACGCGTGCCGGGCGGTAGGCGATTTCCGCGCCTGCCGAGCCGCGATCATTCAGCCACTTGGCAACGGCTTCGATGTCCGACTTCTTGACAGAGCGGTCATCTTCGAAGCGGAGCAGGTTCTCGAGCAGAACCTTCATGGAGAACGGGAGCTTGGAGATGCCTTCGAGGCCGTTCTTTTCGGCTTCGGTCAGGCTGTAATAAACATATTCCTTACCGGCGACGGTAAGGGTTTTGCGGCATTTAAAGCTGTCAATGTGTGACACTGCGTTCGTCCTTCATGCTACTGGCCGGAAAACCAGGACGAACGCCTCTGCTGCGTTTCAAGGACGCGCTAAAGGTGCGGGTGCAGTCATTTCCGCTGTCCGTCCCGAAACCTGTGCCCTCACGGGCCCCAAGTCTTTGAGATCGGCCAAAATTCGTTTCCACACCGACCGCTGGCATGGTAGCCCTCATATAGAGAGTTTCCTAAAACGATTCCAGACAGAATATCGTGAATTTGCTCCCTTGCGGCGAAATGTTGCGATCCTCGTGTTTAGCCCGAGCTGGACGCGCCTATTGCATAATTTCTTAAACTTGAATCAGTTTAAGATAAAAATATGCAGCAAGTTTAACTGTTAGAGCGACCCTTTGTGCGCCTTGCAGAGCGCCTGGCGCTCTAAGGAGAGAAAATGCGGCTTGAGGCCGAAAATCTGGCGGGTGAGCGCGGCGGCGAGACGATCTTCTCTGCCCTTTCCTTCGAATTGTCTTCCGGCGAAGCGCTGGTGGTCACAGGTCCGAACGGCTCTGGCAAATCAACAATGCTCCGAATCATATGCGGTCTTCTTGCGTTGGAAGAAGGTACGATTACGTTGTTTGATGAAGGAACCGCGCTTCCTGTTCGCGCGGCTTGCCACTATCTCGGCCATCAGAATGCCATGAAACCTGCCTTGAGTGTGCGAGAGAATCTGTTGTTCTGGCAAAAGTTCAATGGCGAGCCACGCCTTGGTATTGACGAGGCGCTTGAGGCAGTTGATTTGCCTGGCGTCGAGCATTTGCCTTTCGGTTATCTTTCCACGGGACAGAAGCGGCGCGTTTCAATTGCCAAGCTGCTGGTCAGTCATCGCCCGTTGTGGATTGTAGATGAGCCGACTGCTGGGCTCGACAAAGCATCAGAGGCGCGCTTTGCAGGGCTCATGCGTGGACATATGCAAGACGGCGGACTGGTTATTGCCGCCACGCATATCCCGTTGGGCTTAGACACCATTTCAGAAGCTGGTTTCGCGTCCGAAACTGCGTTTGAAAGAAACATTGGCATCAAGTCGCTCGATATGGCCGACTATTCGCTTGAGGCTGTGTGATGCTGGCGCTTTTTATCCGAGATATGCGCCTGAGTTTTCGCGCCGGAGGCGGCGCGCTGATTGGAATTTTGTTCTTCCTCGCTGTGATCTCGGTGATGCCGTTCGGCGTCGGTCCTGATCTCAATCTCCTGTCGCGCATCGGCCCAGCCATGCTGTGGATC
Organism: Ochrobactrum quorumnocens; assembly: GCF_002278035.1. Taxonomy (NCBI): domain Bacteria; kingdom Pseudomonadati; phylum Pseudomonadota; class Alphaproteobacteria; order Hyphomicrobiales; family Brucellaceae; genus Ochrobactrum; species Ochrobactrum quorumnocens. The sequence goes on from NZ_CP022604.1 coordinate 103,728, forward strand.
GGTGCATTGCTGGCAACATTGCTGGGATTGGACCGGCTGTTTCAGGCCGATCGCGAGGATGGTTCGCTTGATCTGCTGTTGATTGGCGCTGATCGGCATATGCTGGCATTTACCGTTTTTGTGAAATGTCTGGCCCATTGGGTGGCAAGCGTATTGCCGCTGGTGATTGCTTCGCCGATGTTAGGGCTGTTCATGAACATGGATGCAACCGCCACGGCTGCGACAGCACTCACACTTCTGGTCGGTACTCCGGCGATTGCCTTTATAGGAGCGGTGGGTGCGGCATTGGCCGTAGCCTTGCCGCGCGGTGGTTTGCTGGTTTCTGTCATCGTACTGCCATTGACCATTCCGGTGCTGATTTTTGGCGTATCTGCGTCTTATGGCGCGACTGATGCCGTGGCCCCCTTTTTTGCACCATTCCTTATTCTGTGTGCACTCACTTTGTTTTTCGCGGTTTTGGGTCCGCTGGCTGCAGCAGCTTCATTAAAAAGTTCGGCGGACTAAAGCATTTCCAGCAAAAGTGTGAAGCGGTTTTGCGTAGGATAATGCTCAAATATAATGTGATCCCGAAAAGCGGGAGCCGGTTTTCCAAACTTATAATGTTTGGCGGATTGACGCAGTTGATTACGGTCAATTGAACGGCATACGGGGGGAGGTTAAGTATAGCGCATGACGAAAGACATCGCGAAAACCACAAGCTGGCTTGATCTGGCAAATCCCACACGCTTCCTGACCTTTGCGGGCAGGGTCTTGCCATGGCTTGGGCTTCTGTCTGCCCTGTTTCTAGCCGTCGGGCTATATATGGTTTTCCTGTCGCCAGAGGATTACCAGCAGGGCATTACAGTCCGTATCATGTATATTCATGTGCCTTTCGCATGGCTTTCCATGATGTGTTACTCAATTATGGCTATTTCATCGCTGGGTACATTGGTCTGGCGTCATCCGCTGGCCGATGTTTCTATTCGCGCAGCCGCACCCTTGGGTGCAGTGTTCACTGCTTTGGCGCTGGCCACAGGTTCGCTCTGGGGCAAGCCGATGTGGGGAACGTGGTGGGTGTGGGATGCACGGCTGACTTCCGTTTTCGTGCTGTTTCTCATGTATCTCGGCATTATCGCTTTGTCGCGCGCCGTGGATGATCCCACCAAGAGCGCCAAGTCTGTTGCGGTTCTGACGCTGGTCGGCTTCATCAATATCCCCATCATCAAATTCTCGGTCGACTGGTGGAATACTTTGCACCAACCAGCCTCTGTCTTCCGCATGGACGGCCCGACCATTGACGGCTCCATGCTGCGTCCGCTTTTTGTGATGGCGATTGGCTTCACGCTGCTGTTTCTCACGCTGCACATGATGGCGATGCGCAATGAAATCTGGCGCCGTCGCGTGGCCATGATGAAAAAGCTCGCGGCTCGCAATGCCGACCGCAGCCGTATGAAAAGAGAACGTACCGAGACCCAAGGGGAGGCAGTTCAATGAGCCACATGGCTTTTGTTGTAACGTCCTATGGTATTGCCGCAGGAGCACTTGCCATCACCATTGGCTGGATATTGATCGATCAGCGTATGCTGAAGAATGAGCTGAAACGGCTCGAGGCGCAGGGCGTGCGCCGCCGTTCGGCTAAAGGTTCAGCGCAATGACCGAGACGGTGCAGAAAACCGATGCGGCCAAAAAATCACGCACATGGGTGGCGTTGCTGCCGCTACTGATCTTTGTCGGGTTGGCCGCAATTTTTGCCGTACAGCTTCTGTCAGGCAAGGATAATACGACCATTCCTTCGGCACTGATTGGCAAACCGGCACCGCAGACGAGTCTTCCGCCTGTCGAGGGCCTGGTGCGCGATGGTGCGCCTGTGCCGGGTCTCAACAGCGAAGATTTTATAGGCAAGCTCACACTGGTCAATGTTTGGGGGTCGTGGTGCGTACCTTGCCGTCAGGAACATCCATTGCTGATGGAAATCGCCAAGGATGAACGCATCCGCGTGGTCGGCCTCAATTACAAGGACCAGCCGGAAAACGCGCGCCGCTTTCTGGGCGATCTCGGCAATCCATTCGCTGCAGTCGGAGCCGACCGTGCCGGACGCTCAGCCATTGAATGGGGCGTCTATGGCGTGCCCGAAACTTTTCTCGTCGGCCCAGATGGCAAGATTATCTACAAGCATGTCGGGCCGTTTACGCCGGAATCTGTGAAGAATGATTTGATGCCTGTGGTGACTGGCGCGCTTGGCAACCGATAACAGGGATATTGCCATGTCTGGTTTGGATGTTGAGACGTCAGAATTGATTCACAATCAGGACGACGATCAAACAGGCGATTGCGCCCGCGAAGAGCGACAGAGACAATGTTATCCAGAACAGGATGAGCAGCCAGATGGCGCGCAACGGTTTGCGTGTGCGTAACAGATAAACTAGCTGCGCGAGGGGAAGCAGCAAAGCGCCGACGAACAGGAGCCCCCGAGAGGGAAGTGTGTGGCCGTTAATCAGTGCATCGGAATTAAGTGCCTGAAGCGATGCTATGAGAACTACAATAGCGGGGGCGATGACGGTCAGTTCCCGAAAATTTCCGCCCAGACCAAGTATGCCGTCCAGATAAAACGACATAGCGCCCATTATAAAAGGTATAAGGAATACTGCGCACAAAAGCGCCTTATTGGATTTAAAATTTTCTCGCACCACTAATTATACCCCTCACCATCAAGTGATTCTCCGATTGATGGTATAACGTGGGAGTTACTCAAGGTTGCAATAAAAAGGCGGCTCGCGCCGCCTTAAATAATCTCTCCGATCAATCCGGCAACTTCCGCACAGCGCCCTTGGCAGCACTGGTTGCCATGGAGGCATAGGCTTTCAGCGCGGTCGAAACCTTGCGCTTGCGTTCTTCCAGCGGCTTCCAGCCCGTTGCTTCCTGCTCGACGCGGCGTTCGGCCAGCGTCGCATCATCAACGGCCAGATGGATCTTGCGGTTCGGGATGTCGATATCGATGATATCGCCTTCGCGTACCAGACCGATCGTGCCACCTTCAGCTGCTTCCGGCGAAACGTGACCAATCGAAAGGCCCGAAGAGCCACCCGAGAAACGTCCATCGGTGATCAGCGCGCAAGCCTTACCCAGACCCTTCGACTTCAGATAGCTGGTTGGATAGAGCATTTCCTGCATGCCAGGGCCACCGCGCGGACCTTCATAGCGGATGAGCACAATGTCACCAGCCTTGATCTTACCGTTCAGAATTGCAAGGACGGACGTGTCCTGACTTTCAAAGATACGCGCAGGACCGGAGAATTTCAGGATGGAATCGTCCACGCCTGCCGTTTTCACGATGCAGCCATCTTCGGCCAGATTGCCATAAAGCACAGCCAGACCACCGTCCTGACTGAAAGCATGTTCTTTGGAACGGATAACGCCTGTTTCGCGGTCGGCATCGACGCTGTCAAAGCGGCGATCCTGTGAGAAGGCGACCTGTGTCGGCACACCGCCGGGAGCGGCGGAATAGAACTTGTGCACCATTTCGCTCTTTGTGCGCGTGACGTCCCAGTGGTCGAGCGCCTTGGCCATGGTTTCGCTGTGCACGGTCGGGAGCGCAGTATTGATCAGGCCCGCTTTGTCGAGCTGACCGAGAATGCCCATAATGCCGCCTGCACGATGCACGTCTTCCATGTGAACGGTGTTGTTGGCGGGTGCGACCTTGCAGAGCACCGGCACGCGGCGCGACAAACGGTCGATATCAGCCATCGTGAAGTCGATTTCAGCTTCCTGTGCAGCTGCCAGCAGATGCAGAACCGTGTTGGTCGAGCCGCCCATGGCGATGTCGAGCGTCATGGCGTTTTCAAAGGCCGGGAAGCTTGCAATCGAACGTGGCAGTACGTTTTCATCGTCCTGCTCATAATAACGGCGAGCGAGATCGACAATCAGATGACCAGCTTCCACAAACAGGCGCTTGCGGTCAGCATGGGTTGCGAGCGTCGAGCCATTGCCGGGCAACGAGAGGCCGAGGGCTTCGGTGAGGCAGTTCATCGAGTTTGCTGTGAACATGCCTGAACACGAGCCACAGGTCGGACAAGCGGAGCGCTCGATCTGCTTGACCTGATCGTCGGTGTAACTGTCATCGGCGGCTGCAACCATCGCATCCACGAGGTCGAGTTTCTTGACCTTGTCGTCCCAGACGACCTTGCCGGCTTCCATTGGGCCACCGGAAACGAACACGACCGGGATATTGAGGCGCAGTGCCGCCATCAGCATGCCGGGAGTGATCTTGTCGCAGTTGGAAATGCAGACCATCGCGTCGGCGCAATGAGCATTGACCATATATTCAACTGAGTCGGAGATGAGCTCGCGCGATGGCAGCGAATAGAGCATGCCGTCATGGCCCATCGCGATGCCGTCATCGACCGCAATGGTGTTGAATTCCTTGGCAACGCCGCCAGCCGCTTCGATTTCACGCGCGACGAGCTGGCCGAGGTCTTTCAAGTGCACATGGCCTGGCACAAACTGGGTGAACGAGTTCACCACAGCAATAATTGGCTTGCCAAAATCCTCATCCTTCATGCCGGTGGCGCGCCATAGGCCGCGCGCGCCAGCCATATTGCGGCCGTGGGTGGTAGTACGCGAACGATAAGGAGGCATTTTCAAACCTTTTAGGACTATCTCAGAGTGAACCTCGCCCCTTAAATAGGGTCGAAATGCGCTCTATTCTACTTTGTGATGCACATCTTATCCGAAAACTGCTTCACATTTTTCGGGATGCGCTAACCTGTGATGCCGGTATGGCAGAACCATTCCCGCAGAGCAAAGCGCAAATTGCCCCAGCGCTTGCACCGGGCGCGATCCTTTAAGGACATTGCGTTCAGCGGAAAAGTTCAGGCGTGCAATAGCAATCGCAGACACCGACAACAACAATCTAGCATAGTATTGATATAATGCAAAAGATTTAGCGTCTCAAACGTAACGAAATTTCTTTGATTGGCTGCGCACCCCAAAACCGGCGACGTGGATTCTGGATGAGATAGGCGGAAAACGAGAAGCTTTAACTTCCAGCCGTTACCATGGCGCTATCAAGCAGCGCATTGGCTGTCTTCATGCGTTGTTCTGCGGCAAGGCGAAACTCTTGTGGCAACCGGTCAGGGTGATTTTGCGCAGCGAACAGGCGGCGCAGACGTTGAAGTTCTGCCCGTTTCATCTCAGGCCGCAGATTGAGTTCCTTGCTAATGGATGCTTGCGACTGGATTTCCATTCGCTTTGCCAGGTCACACATTTCGCGTTCAAGCTTGTCCCGATCATTATCAACGTCTTGAAGATCAAATTGAGGAACAATACTTTCTGTCGTGTAAGACCCGTTTGAAACAGGATTGAACCCGGCAGAAAACACTGCAGACGCGAGATTAACAGTTGGTCGCAGTAACTGATCATCGCTGTCGCGATCCGCTTCAACTTCTTTCAACACGGTTGCAAAATCGGGGAAGCTTTGACGCATCAGACGCCTTGAGCCATGTTGGGTGTAAGTGCTGAGGCCAACGCTCTTGTCAGCACGTAAGGTGGAACGGGTTTCTGGAAAACGGGCATTTCCGGATAGCGAGCCGCGAGATGCGCAGGCAATCCACCGCCTGTGTGAATGACTACGAAGATGTTCCGGCTTTTCAGCCTGTCAAGAATGGGTTCCAGATCGCCATCAGCCAAGTTGACGTCGAGAATAGCTGCGTCGACATCCTGTTTATTTATAATATCTATGGCCTGCCTTACGGTACCCACGGGACCGACAACCGTTCCGTTGGCATCTTCTACAGTGGCGGCCACGTCGAGGGCGACGAAAATTTCGTCCTCTACGACCAGTACTCGCCTATGTTCAAGATTATCCATCTTCTTTCCAGTGTCGCTTTCGATCTAATCTTTCGTGAAGCCCATTTGGGCGGGCTATCACAGAGTCAATGCGCAAGGACACAGGGAGGTTCCCTGAGTGATCAGGATAATAGACTAATGGTGAATCAAATCTTTACTGCTGGGCTATTTACAACCTCGAGACGCGTGTATCGGATTCGGCCAAGTCAAACGTGCTCTAAAACGCGGTAAATGTGAGGGTGGTCAGCGAACGCACGATGTTTGGAATGTTCAGCACGTTTTCATTGATGAACTTGCCGATATCGTCACCTTCAGCGACATAGATTTTGGCGAGAAGGTCATATTCGCCGCTCGTCGAATAGAGTTCCGAAACGATCTCACGCTGAAAGAGCGTGTCCGCAACTTCATAAGTCTTGCCAGGCGTGCATTGCAGTTGCAGGAAAACGGGCTTCATATCTCTTCCTTTCGCGGCAAATTGCCGTTTGACCGCTTATTCAATGCCTAGTGGTCATACAGCTAGAGTGCCGATTGCGTTTGCAGGTTTCAAGCACGGGCGGATACTTGAAATCAAGAGCGTTTCATCGGAACAGTCTGCGTTTCGATGGCCATTCTAATTTACTGAATTGTGTTTTTAATGAAGGAAGGCGATAAGACTCTCCAACAGTTGAAATAAGATAATAATTAAATGCTCTATGTACTGCCAGCCGTTCTGCTCCTGTTTTCACTGGCCTTCGTCATTGTCTGGGCTGCAGATCAACTGCGTCGCTATCTTTTGTGGTGCGCGTTGTGCTTTTTCTGCATTGGCTTGGCCATGCTTGCTCAGCTTGTCGATATACCCGCTGATGATGGTCAGAACACGATGTTGACGGCCACAGTCTACGTGCTTGGTGCTTTGGCAGGCGGGCATGGGATTCTACGCCGATCAGGCCTCAGTTTGCCGCTCTGGTTCTGCGCTGCAAGTCTTACGCTCGTCCTGGGTGGCGTTATCTATTTTCTGTATCCCCATCCAAGCCTGCTTGGCCGGGTGTATGTTCTCAATCTCGGGCTTGCATGTGTGATTCTGGGTATTGTCTGGTATCTGCGCGGCCTCGTTCATGGTTCTCCTGCTGACAAGCTCATACTGGGCATGCTGGTTCTGGTGGCGGTGCAATTTTTTCCACGCACACTGCTGACTGCGCATTCCATTGTCAGTGAAGATACGCCGGTCGATTTTGCCTTCACGCCTTTCTGGCAATGGACAGTTTTTTCGACAGCCGTTGCAGCGGTTATTGCGGGTCTGGTGTTGTTTGCAGCAGCAAGCGCTGATCGATTCAATGAGCTGGTTAATGAGCGCGATAGCGATCCCCTCACAGGGCTTCTCAACCGACGTGGGCTGGAAACGCGCATGTTGGCTATGGGGCGCAGCAATGTTTCGGGTTGGGTTGTGGCCTGTGACATCGATTACTTCAAAACGATCAACGATGTTTATGGTCACGCAACGGGCGACGTTGTGTTGAAAGAGTTTGCCGATGTTCTCCAGTCGCATTTAAGGAGCGGTGATTTGACGGCACGTACCGGCGGCGAGGAGTTTATTCTTTATCTCAATGACATGCCGTCAGATGCCGCATTCGCCTTGGTCGAGAAGATACGGGAAAGCGTCAAGGCACGCGAATTTTCGCGTCTCTCAAGTGGCGCAAACGTTACATGCAGCTTTGGTGTTGTCAGGCTTCGAAACCAGGATGACCTCTGGCAAGTTGTGGAACGTGCCGACAAGGTACTTTATGCTGCTAAAGAAGCGGGCCGTGATCGCACCTTGTTTGAAGAGAATGTTTCCTGACAGCGCGGGGCGATCTTGTGGGGATGAAGGCCGATAAAATTGCCGTGATGGTCGACAAGCTGACGCAAAGAGTGTGTTATTAAAGAATTTCCAACAAAAGTGCGAAGCGGTTTTGTGTCGAATAATGCAAAAAAATAGATAGAGCAGTTCTAACGATTCAATCTCAACTGGATGCTCTAACCTCTTTCTTAAATCTCTTGCGAAGCGAGTTGCCCGAAATCTCATGAAATTTTTATCTGCTCTGATCCCGAATTCATTCGTCGCTCACCTTTTGTCGTTCATTACTATGTCGGTCGTCGTTTCTGTGAGTGCGCCGTCCATGGCTATGACAGCGCTCGAAAAGGCTCAGCTTGAAAAGCTCGATCCTGCAACGCGTCTTGAACAGCGCTGCGATGTCGAGGCGATGGAGCGGATCAGCCGGGACGAGAGAAAGTTTTCGGTCGACAAGGTTCTGGCCTATGCTTTTTCTGATCCAGTAGCGGGAAAGAACAGCATTCAGGCTGAAGGTGCTGCGTTTCGCAGTCGCGAGCATTGGTATAAGCTCGCTTTCGTTTGCAAGACGGATGACGAGCACATCAACGTCGTATCATTCGACTATGATATTGGTGATGAAGTTCCGCAGGATCAGTGGGACAAGCACTATCTCGTCCCCTGATCATTGGAGCGGTTTCGTTAAAACCGAACCGTTCGAAACGCTCTGATTATTTATTTTTACGCATTTCCGAACGCAAAAGCGGTTCCCGCTTTTGCCGGAAATGCTTTATTGTTCACTATCGTCAGCGCGACAGGACGAGAGAATTGTCGCCTCTTTGGCTGAATCGTCGGCTTCGAGGTGGCTTAAGATGGCTTTGCCGTCTTTTTCAGCCCAGCGATAGCTGTCTTGCTCATCCATGGCGACATATTTTTTGAGAGCGTCGTGCCATTGCAGCGCGACCATCTTGCCTTCAGCGTCGAGGACCGCGAAAGCTGGTTCCTCGCCTGCATGAATGTAGGTGACCGGCACGACAACGCCGCGTTCGCAGACGTAGTCGATGCGAATAATGGAATCCCGGCTGATTGATTGCGCCAGAACCGGGCTTGCCGTGAGAACTGTCATGACGGTTGCGATACCTGTATTGTATAGGCCTTTTTGCATAACGACTTCTCCTTCGCCCGACCTGTTATCTGGCCTGTCGGTGCTATCCTCACGCCTTAGGCTCCAAACCCAATTAAACATTTGATCAAATTACTTCTTCATGATTCACTCTCCTGATAACGGGAGTTTTGGAGCATGGCAGGAGAATTCTGGCTTGATGATCGGCAATGGGCAGTGATCGCTCCTTTGCTTCCAACGAACCAACCCGGCGCGCATCGAACTGACGACCGCCGGGTGATTAGCGGCATCATCCATGTGCTGCGCACTGGCTGTCGGTGGCAGGATTGCCCCGCTGTCTACGGTCCCTCGACAACCATCTACAATCGTTTCCATCGTTGGTCTGCCAAAGGCATATGGCGGCAACTATTCGAAGCACTGGTGCAGACGACCAATCGCGACATTCACATGATCGACAGCACCACCGCAAAGGCGCACCGATCTGCTGCTGGCGGAAAAGGGGGGCGGAAGCTCAAGCCATCGGTCGATCGCGAGGCGGCAGATCGACAAAAATACATGCTGTTGTCGATGGTTGTGGCCGCCCAGTCGCACTGAGAATAACCCCTGGGCAGCGCGGTGACGCTCCCATTGCCATCCCACTGCTTGAGCCACTGCCGCCAAGCAACCTGTGCGCTGCCGATACGGCTTACGATAGCAACGCGTTACGCGATTTTCTCAAAGCTCGCGGCACTGAACCGGTCATTCCAAATAATCCGACCCGTAAGCGGATCAAACCTTTCAACCCAATTGCCTACCGCCGCCGAAACATCATCGAACGCACCTTTTGCCGCCTCAAGGACTGGAGGAGGGTCGCGACACGATATGACAAGCTCATGCTGAACTTTACAGCCACATGCTATATCGCTGCCATCGTCACATGGTGGCTCAATTGAGTCTGGACCCTAGAGCGCGTTTCGATCTGATTGGATCAGATCGGTGCTCTAATTATCTGTTTTAACGCGCATCTTTGTCCGAAAACCGTTTCACACTTTTCGGGATGCGCCTTAATATGGCAATAGTTGTCTTTGCAAATATCAAACTCTGTTCGCCGCAAGCAGTTTGGCAATGCGTAGCAGAAAAAAGTCTTAAAATTTCAATTTTGTACGGGAACCTAATCCATCTTTATCCGTTTTAGCTCTGCTGGTCGTTAGATCGGCCGGGACCCGGACTAAATTTGCCCCCGCAATCCCAATCCGGGTCCCACCTTTTCCGGGGAACTGCCAATTTTAGAACCGGCATCTCTTCTATCTTAACATTGATAATTCTTACCTTCCTTCCAGGTATTGGAGGAGGGAGGTAGAAATTTATTCCTCACAATCCATTAGGATTGCTCATAATTTCCGAACTGCTTTCAAATAAGAGAAACCTTGTGGCATCCTGTGAGCTCAGACCTCTGATACTGTTTGATGAATGAAACGCGGAGAGGTGGCCCTGAACATGTCGAACAACATATCGAGATTCTCATTAACGCTTGCAGCTTTTGTGGCAACGGCGTCACTGGCAGGAACTATTCAGGCAAGCCATGCCGATCAGACGTTGCTGAATGTGTCCTATGATCCGACGCGTGAGCTGTACAAGGATTACAACGCGGCCTTTGCAAAACACTGGAAGGATCAGACAGGCGAAAATCTGACCATCCGCGTTTCCCATGGTGGATCGGGCAAACAGGCACGCTCGGTCATTGACGGCGTTAAGGCTGATGTCGTGACGCTTGCTCTGGAAAGTGATATCGACGCGATTGTCGAACATTCCGGGAAAATCGACAAGGATTGGCGCAAACGTCTTCCGGACAATTCCTCCCCCTATACCTCCACGATCGTTTTCCTCGTTCGCAAGGGCAATCCCAAGGCCATCAAGGATTGGGGTGATCTGGTAAAGGACGGTGTCGAGGTCATTACCCCCAATCCGAAAACCTCGGGCGGTGCACGCTGGAATTATCTGGCGGCTTGGGCGTGGGCTTATAAGGAGTATGGCGGCGATGAAGCTAAGATAAAGGATTATATCGGCGAATTGTTCCGCCACGTGCCTGTGCTTGATACCGGTGCACGCGGTTCGACAACGACCTTTGTGCAGCGCCAGCTTGGCGATGTGTTGTTGGCTTGGGAAAACGAGGCCTATCTTTCGATCGCTGAATTCGGTGAAGATGCTTTTGACATCGTGGTTCCACCGCAATCCATCCTCGCAGAACCACCAGTGGCGCTGGTCGACAAGAATGCCGATGAAAATGGCACCCGCAAAGTTGCAGAGGCCTATCTCGAATATCTCTATTCGCCGGAAGGTCAGGCGCTTGCATCCAAGCATTTCTACCGTCCATCCAAGCCGGACGTCGTACCTGCTGACCAGAAGCGCGAGTTTCCACAATTGCAGCTCGTGACGATCGATGATCCAATCTTTGGCGGATGGGCCAAGGCGCAGCCTTATCACTTTGGCGATGGTGGAACATTCGACCAGATATACAAGCCCGCAAAATAATCCGGCTGGTGGTTTAATTTCGACCCACTAGGACGCAGTCACACGCAAGATCAATAAAAGGGAACAAATATTGATGTCTTCGCGCCCTGCACCGGTCAGAGCAGGGTGGCATTTCAGAAAACCGAGTGTCATTCCGGGTTTCGGACTGACACTCGGTTTTAGTGTCGCCTATTTGACCCTTCTTATTCTTATTCCGCTTGCGGCTCTCGTGCTGCGCTCAACCGATGTCGGCCTGTCGGGGTTCTGGCGTATCGTCACTGACGAACGCACCATAAAAGCGCTTGAAACGAGCTTTGGCACAGCCTTCATTGCAGCGCTTGTCAATGTTGTGTTTGGCGTGATCTTGGCCTGGGTATTGGTGCGCTATCGCTTTCCGGGGCGTCGGTTCATTGACGCAATCGTCGATATTCCGTTTGCACTTCCAACGGCTGTTGCCGGTATCGCACTGGCCTCGATCTATGCGCCCAATGGCTGGATCGGCAGCTTGTTGGCTCCGTTTAATATTCGGATCGCTTTCTCGCGTGCTGGCATCGTCGTGGCACTCATCTTCATCGGCTTGCCATTCGTGGTGCGCACTGTGCAGCCCATTATGGAAGAAATCAGCCGCGAAGTTGAGGAAGCTGCAGCAACACTTGGCGCATCGCGTTTCCAGACAATCTGGCGGGTGCTTCTGCCAAGTCTGCAACCTGCTATTCTCACAGGCTTTGCACTGGCTTTCGCACGCGGAGTTGGCGAATATGGCTCGGTTATCTTCATTGCGGGTAACACACCTTATGTATCGGAAATCGCGCCCTTACTGATCGTCATCAGGCTTGAAGAATATGACTATGCCGGTGCAACCGCACTTGCGACCGTGATGCTGGCACTTTCCTTTGCCATGTTGCTGTTTATCAATCTGATCCAGTCCTGGACGAGAAAGAAGTATGGCCATGGCGAATGACATGACAACTTCGACGCGCAGCGCTGTGACGGAAAGCCTGCCGACTCGGCTCCTTTTGATTGGTATAGCGCTGGTGTTTCTGGCGCTCTTCCTCATTCTTCCGGTAATCGCAGTTTTTGTCGAAGCCTTTCGTAAGGGAACGGAAGAGTATCTTACAGCACTTGTTGAGCCGGACGCCTGGGCAGCGATCAGGTTGACCTTGTTGGTTGCGGCAATATCCGTGCCCGTCAATCTGGTATTTGGTGTCGCCGCTGCTTGGGCAATTGCCAAGTTCGAGTTCAAAGGCAAAGCCGTTCTGACAACCTTGATTGACCTGCCATTTTCGATATCGCCGGTTATTTCCGGTCTTGTTTTTGTGTTGCTGTTCGCAAGCCATGGACTGCTTGGACCATGGCTATCGAGCCATAATATCCAGATACTCTTTGCGGTGCCCGGTATTGTGTTGGCAACGCTCTTTGTGACATTCCCATTTGTGGCGCGTGAACTCATTCCGCTCATGCAGGAACAGGGAAGCGGTGATGAAGAAGCTGCAATTTCGTTGGGGGCAAATGGCTGGCAGACCTTCCGTTATGTGACTTTGCCCAACATAAAATGGGGGCTTCTCTACGGAGTTTTGCTCTGTAATGCGCGGGCGATGGGCGAGTTTGGCGCGGTTTCCGTGGTGTCGGGCCATATCCGTGGTCTTACCAATACGATGCCGCTGCACGTCGAAATCCTCTATAATGAGTATAATTTCGTTGCAGCCTTTGCTGTCGCTTCACTGCTGGCGCTCCTTGCTCTCGTGACCTTGGCACTAAAAGCATTTCTGGAGCTGCGTTATGGTGATGAACTGGCTGGTAGTAACGGGCATTAACAACTAACTTACAGACGATAATAAACCGCTCAGGCTTTGTTTTAGCAATTGGCGGTAGGGGAAAGGATTTGGAATGGAAGTTCGTGTCGCCGGTGTGCGTAAAGAGTTTGCTCGCTTTCCGGCATTGCATAATGTGTCGCTGGACATCCGTTCGAGCGAATTGATTGCGTTGCTTGGACCGTCGGGCTCAGGCAAGACAACTTTGCTGCGCCTGATTGCTGGGCTGGAAAAACCAACCGAAGGTGCCATTTATTTTGGTGAAGAGGATGCTTCGCACAAGAGTGTGCAGGAGCGGAACGTCGGTTTCGTGTTCCAGCATTATGCGCTGTTTCGCCATATGACGGTTGCCGAGAATATCGGTTTTGGCCTGAAGGTTCGCCCGAGCAGCACACGTCCTGCCACTGTCGAGATTAAACGCCGCGCGCTTGAATTACTCGATCTTGTGCAGCTGAAAGGGCTTGAAAACCGTTACCCATCACAGCTTTCTGGTGGCCAGCGCCAGCGCGTGGCTCTTGCGCGCGCTATGGCTATCGAGCCCAAAGTCCTACTTCTCGATGAACCATTTGGAGCGCTTGATGCGCAGGTTCGCAAGGAACTGCGCCGTTGGCTCCGTGAGATCCACGACAAAACTGGCCATACAACGGTGTTCGTTACCCACGATCAGGATGAAGCGCTTGAACTCGCAGATCGAGTGGTGGTGATGAGCCAGGGTCGTATTGAGCAGATTGGTACACCTGACGAGGTTTATGATACGCCCAATTCGCCTTTCGTTTACGGCTTCATTGGTGAATCCAGCACTCTGCCCGTGCGTATCGAGAAAGGCGAACTCTGGCTGGCTGACCGCAATATTGGTCTGACGGTCGATGGTGCCACCGACGGTGAAGCGCGGTTATTTTTCCGTCCGCACGATGTCGAGTTGCTTGACGGTTGTGGCGGCTGCATTGCGGGTACGGTAGTTGCGAGCCGCAGGTCTGGCGGCAAACGCCGTGTAGAGCTTGAAATCGGCGGTGCGCGCGAGCGCGTTGAGATCGAGATACCGGCCGAGCATCCGGCTTCGGAAAAAAGCCGTATCGCTTTTCGTCCTCGCTATTGGCGCGTTTTCGGAAATGATGATGCGCCTAATGCAATTGAAAACCCTCCGGTTTTAACCGAGGCTCAGGCCTAAAAATCGGCTGATCGATGCAGGACCCTATCAATGTGACATCCGCGTTTTTTAATAGATGCGGATGTCTTTTATCTTTTAAGGGCGAAGCGCGCCCTCGAGGCATTTTCGCAATCTATTACGCAGAGTAGTATTATTCTTATTTTCAGTATGTTAGGGTTGCAAAAGGCGCATATTTTATAACGCAACATTAATGTTCGGAAAGAATTGTGCGTTGCGATTTAAACGGTTTGAATATCAGCACAACCCGTCGTCGCATTTTGGCCAAATCATATCGACATTCAGGGAACCGAATACGGATACTGTCGTTCCCCTGAGATGAAAATTCTAAGTGCATTCAGTATCCACCCGCCGCATTTAACTTATTCCCTTCGGAAAGGCTGTTAAGGCACATGCCGGAATTGTCTTCTTCGCCGTCTAATTCGTCCATTGCCGATCGCAAGACTTCGGATCAGATTCCGCCCGAACAACCCTCTCCGATACGGGCTCTTTACAAAAGCGAGGATGAGCTGCGCGAACTCGCGGCCTCCGTTGCACGTGGCGAAGAGCTGGATTTGCCCGGCTATCAAGCTTTTGAATTCGATCAACGCCTGTCTGAAAATGGCAAGCTGATTCTGCACGCCTATCGCTCGTCCGATGCTGCTTCCCGCGCTGGCGAAACGATTACGCCAGCTGCACAGTGGCTCCTCGATAATCATTATCAGATCGATAAGACTGTTCAGCAGACACGCCGCGATCTGCCGCGCAAATTCATTCGCCAGCTGCCGCCCTATGCGGCCCGCGTTGAGAAATATCAGGACATGCCGCGTATTTTCGCGCTTGCATGGCTTTATGTTGCCCATACTGACAGCAATTTCTCGCTCAAGTCGCTGACCGCACTTGTTCAGGGCTTTCAGACTGTCGAGCCGCTTAAGATTGGTGAGCTGTGGGCGCTGCCGTCGGCCGTGCGTTATTTCCTCATTGAGAATGCGCGTCGTCTGGCGCTGCGCGTTGATCGCGCGCGCAACATGCGCAACCTCGCCAATACGGCTGCAGATCGCATTGTTGTTGCTGCGAATGGCGATGAGCTCGACACGGTTCTGGCGCAATATGCGCATGCCGCCCGCGACAGCACATTTGCTACGCATCTGCTCTATCGTCTGCGCAGCGCTTCGACCGATACATCGGCCGCAGCAAGCTGGCTAGAGCGTATTCTTGAGCAGGAAGGCAGCAATCCCGAAGACGCCATCGTTGAAGAACATGCCCGCCAGTCCACTGGCGGCGTCACGATGGGCAATGTCATTCGAAGCCTCAAAACCATCGATGATATCGATTGGGAAACCTGGTTTGAAACCGTCAACGAGGTCGATGCGATTCTGCGCGATCACAGCGATTTCGAACTTCTGGATTTCCGTTCGCGCAACGCGTATCGCGTGACGATTGAAAAGCTTGCCCGCTTTTCGAACATGAGTGAAATCGACATCACCTGGGCCGCTCTCAAGCTTGCTGAAGACAGCAAGTCTGCCGGACCCGCCGATGCCAACGGCACAGAAGGCAAGGGCTCAATCGCCCATTATCTTTCGGGTGAAGGTCGCTCCGAGCTTGAAAAGGTATGCGGCTACAAGGCACCATTCGGCGTCAAAGTCCTGCGCTTCTATCGCAATCTGGGTCTGTTGGGCTTCTTCATACCAACGGCCATTTTCACGATTCTGATCCTGCTGACGGTCAATTATTGCATGAGCCGGGCCGGGCTTTCGACCGATTTGCGCACTTTGTTCACGTTGCTCGCGATCTTCCCGGCAATGGACGCGTCATATTCGCTCTTCAATGCGCTGGTACCGTGGTTTGTGCAGCCGACGCGCCTGATCGGCTTTGAATACAAGGAAGGCCTGCCTGTTGAGGCACGCACGCTTGTTGCCGTGCCGACGCTTATCAATTCGCGCGATTCCATCGATGAGCAGATCCGCAATCTTGAAGTCCATTATCTGACCAATCCGCGCGGCGAGATTTATTTCGCGCTCGTTAGCGACTGGGTGGATGCCAAGCAGGAAATCACGCCTGCCGATATGGAAATCTATGAATATGCGCGTGATGAAATAGCCAAGCTCAACGAGCATTATACCGGTGGCGAGCAGCCGCGTTTCTTCCTGCTTCACCGTCGTCGTCTGTTCAATGAAAAGCAGAGCTGCTGGATGGGCTGGGAGCGCAAGCGCGGCAAGCTACACGAGCTGAACCTGCTGCTTCGCGGCGATCAGGATACGAGCTATTTCCCACCGGATGAGCGCCTGCCGAAAGACGTCAAATTCGTCATGACGCTGGACGCGGATACGCGGCTTACGCCTGAATCGGTCACCAATCTTGTTGGCAAGCTCAGCCATCCATTGAACCGTCCGGTTTTCGATGAGAAAACCGGCAAGGTTGTTCGTGGTTATGGCATTTTGCAGCCACGTGTGACGCCTTCGCTGACAACAGGCGACGAAGCTTCATTCCTGCAGCGCGTTTTCTCGGTCAATCGCGGCATCGATCCTTATGTCTTTGCCGTTTCCGATTCCTATCAGGATCTTTTGGGTGAGGGCACCTTCACCGGTAAGGGTCTTTACGATATCGACGCCTTCGAAATTGCGATGAAAGATCGCGTTCCAGAGAACACGCTTCTTAGCCACGATCTGCTTGAAGGTGGCTATGCGCGCGCGGCGCTGGTCAGCGATGTCGAAGTTGTTGAAGATTATCCGACCGGCTATAACGTCGACGTGTCGCGCCATCACCGTTGGGCGCGTGGCGACTGGCAGCTTCTACCATGGTTGTTTTCGACAGGCCGTGGTGTCAGCGCGATCACGCGCTGGAAGATGGTGGATAATCTGCGTCGCTCGCTCAATCCGATCCTGTGGCTGGTTGCGGCAATTGTCGGCTGGAGCGTGCTGCCAATCGGACCGGCGGCTGTCTGGCAGGGCTTCCTGATCATCAGCATGTTTGTGGCGCCGACCTTTGGCATCGTCACCAATCTTATTCCGTCAAATATGGACTATTCGCTCAAAGGCCATGCGCAGTCGGTTCTGACCGATATTGCATTGGGCACGGCGGATGTGGCGCTTCGCACCACCTTTATTGCACATTCCGCGTTCCTGATGGCTGATGCGATTGCGCGTACGATTTATCGCCTCTTTGTGTCGCGTCGCAATCTTCTCGAATGGCGTACAGCGGCACAGGCAAAGTCCGCCCCCGACACACTTCTGTTCTATTTCCAGATGATGTGGCCAGCCATTGTTATTGCGGGCATTGCGATTTTCATGCCGCTGGCTGCTCAAAGCCATGCTGCAATGATTGCGGCACCTTTTGCAGTCATCTGGTTTGCATCACCGCTCATTGCCTGGCTCGTCAGCCGTTCTGCCAAGCCGCAGGACACGCTGGAAGTGCTCTCGTCCGACAAATCGGCTCTGCGCCGGTATGCGCGCCGTACCTGGCGCTATTTCGCCGAGTTCACGAATGAGGAAAACAACCATCTTCCGCCCGATAACTTCCAGGAAGATCCAGCTCCGATCGTTGCGCAACGTACGTCGCCAACCAATATCGGCGTGTATTTTCTCTCGGTGATTGCGGCGCGTGACTTTGGCTGGATCGGCTTTACCGAGACGCTTGATCGCGTCGCAGCAACCGTCAACACGCTTGAGAAGATGGAGAAATATCAGGGCCATCTCTATAACTGGTATGAGACCAATACGCTGACGCCGATGCGTCCGCTCTACGTCTCTGCCGTGGATAGTGGCAATCTCGCTGGACATCTTGTGACACTCTCGTCGGCGCTGGAAGAATGGGCTGAAGCACCTTCGGTCTATCTTCAGGCTGATCTCGACGGTATTCTCGACGTCAACGACGTGCTTGAGGAAACAATTGCACGTATTCCTGATGATCGTCGTATCCTTCGTCCATTGCGCCGTCGTCTGGAAGAGCGGATCGCCAATTTCCGTCGTGCAGTGCGTACCATCAAGGAAGAGCCGGAAACCGCATCCTTCCGCACTATCAATCTCTCGCTCTTTGCGACCGATATTGTGCGCCTGATGGAAGAGCTCGACAGCGAGATCGAAACACCTGCAAGTGCGGAAGCGCGCGAATGGGCTTACATTCTCGTTGAAACCTGCAAGGCCCACACCGACGATTCTATGGGCGAGCACAACACCGATGAGCTGCGTGAGCGACTGCGGGATCTTGCTTCACGTTCGCGCCAGCTGGCCTTTGACATGCAGTTCGGTTTCCTTGAGCGCAAGGAACGTCGTCTTCTGTCGATCGGTTTCCGTGTGCAGGAAAACGAGCTTGACGAAAGCTGCTATGATCTTCTGGCGTCAGAAGCTCGTCTTGCGAGTTTGTTTGCCATTGCCAAGGGCGACGTGCCTGTTGAACATTGGTTCAAGCTTGGCCGTCTTCTGGTTCCAGTGGGTTGGAAGGGCGCTCTGCTCTCCTGGTCCGGCTCGATGTTCGAGTATCTGATGCCGCCGCTGGTCATGTCGGAGCCGCTCGGTTCGCTGCTAGATCAGACCAACAAACTCGTTGTGCAGCGTCAGATCGACTACGCGACCTCGCGCGGTCTGCCTTGGGGCATTTCGGAAGCGGCATTCAATGCGCGAGACGCGCATATGAATTACCAATATTCGAACTTTGGTGTGCCGAACCTCGGTCTTCAGCGAGGCCTGTCGCGTAATGCGGTTATCGCGCCTTATGCAAGCTTGCTGGCTTCTCAGTACCAGCCTGCCGCAGCCGTCGCCAACCTGAAGCGTCTGGAAAAACTCGGTGCACTCGGCCGTTATGGTTTCCACGATTCCGTGGACTTCACCCCGTCGCGCGTTCGCGAAGGTGAAACCTGTGCAGTGGTGAAAAACTATTATGCCCACCACCATGGCATGTCGATTATTGCGGTTAACAACGTGATCTTCGAAGGCCGTATGCGTGAACGCTTCCATTCCGATCCGGTGATCGAAGCAGCCGAACTGCTATTGCAGGAAAAGGCACCGCGCGAAATTCCGATGATCTATGCGAAGACGGAAAATCCGATGCGTGTGGATTCGGGCGGCTTCGACGATGCGCCGATGCGTATTATCGATGTGCCGTTCAAGGCCCCGCGCACAACGCATATGATGTCGAATGGCCAGTATGCGCTGATGGTGACGGCGAATGGCTCCGGCTACAGCCGTTGGCACAATTGGGACATCACTCGTTTCCATGCCGATGTGTCGGAAGACTTGCAGGGCACGTTCTTGTTCCTGCGCGATATGGAAAGCGGATACTGGTGGTCGGCGACCGGAGAGCCGGTACGCAACCCAGAGGAAGAAACCAAGACTGTCTTCACCGAAGACAAGGCGGAATTCTACAAGACTGCCGGTGACATCAAAACGGTTATGGAAGTGATCGTTTCGTCAGAATCTGATGGTGAAGGCCGCAGGCTTGATATCATCAACACCAGTGCGCGGGATCGTGTGATTGAAGTCACGTCCTATTCCGAACTGGTGCTGACCGATAGCGACAGCGATGCAGCACATCCGGCGTTCGCCAAGATGTTTGTCGAAACCGAAATCGCTGACAATGGCTCGACCATCTATGCGAAACGCCGCAAGCGTGCGCCGTCCGATCCGGACATTCATGTTGCGCATTTCGTAACCGATTTGTCGGGCTCCATCCGTGAAACCGAAGTCGAAACCGACCGTCGTGCATTTATCGGTCGCGGGCGTTCGTTGCGTGATGCCGCAGCCTTTGACGACGGTGCGACATTCACCGGAAGCCAGGGCTGTGTGCTTGATCCGATTGCATCGGTACGCACCCGCGTTCGCGTTCCGGCACATAAGAAGGTTAGCCTTGTTTTCTGGACCTTTGCGGGTGGAAGCCGTGATGCGGTTGAACATGCGGTCGCGATGCATCGCCATCCGGAAACCTTTGCTCGCGAATATTCGCTGTCATGGACAAGTTCGCAGGTTCAGCTCTACCATATCGGCATCAAACCGGCGGAAGCTGCCGACTATCAAAAGGTTGCAGCCTATCTGCTTTACCCGGAACGCACTTTGCGTCAGCCGCCTGAAACGATTGCAAGCGGCCTTGGCAAGCAGTCCGATCTCTGGCCGATGTCGATCTCGGGCGATTATCCGATCTTTGCTCTTCGCATCGACAATGAAGCGGATCTTGATGTGTTGCGTGGCGTGCTGCGCGCGCAGGAATATTGGCGTAGCAAGGGCCTGACGGTCGATGTCGTTGCGGTCAACGAGCGCGCATTCTCCTATGCGCAGGATACGCAACGCGCCATCGACTGGATCGTTGAAGGCTTCCGCGCGCGTGGTGGCGGTCAACCGCATATCTTTGCGGTTCGTCGCGATCAGATGAGTGAAGAAAGCTACAACACGCTTCTCGCTTCAGCCCGCATCGTCATGCATGCGCAGAATGGTTCGCTTGCCGAACAGTTGCGTCGCAGCGAGGAAATCACGGTTGATCTGGCCGCAAGAAGCGACGCAAAAACACCTGCAATTGCCCAGCAGGGCTTGGGTGCCGCAGGGCTTGCACCTGTTGCGCTTGAGCGCGGCACGGAAGAGCGCCGTCTGGTTGCTAAGCCAAAATCAGTCACACGTCCGGCTCCAACTGGCGATGATCTCCAGTTCTGGAACGGTTATGGCGGATTTGCTGAGGATGGCAGCTACGTTGTGCGGATCAACAACCGAACAACCACGCCGCATCCATGGATCAACGTTATCGCCAATCCGGATTTCGGGTTCCATGTTTCGGCGGAAGGTTCAGCCTTCACCTGGGCTGGCAACAGCCGCGATTATCAGCTTACCCCGTGGGCAAATGATCCGGTCACCAATCGTCCGGGTGAGGCGATCTATATTCTTGATCGTGAAACCGGACGCAGCTTTGCCCCGACAGCCAATGTACTGCGCGACGAAGCTGTCACCTATGAAGCCCGCCATAGCCATGGCTACACCACCTTCTCGGCACAGCACGGCGAACTGGCACTGGAGCTGACCCATATCGTTGACGCCGAAAAGCCGGTTCGACTTTCGCGTCTGACGATTACCAATAAGGGGCGGTCGAAGCGCAAGCTGCGTGCCTACGGTTATGTCGAATGGGTGCTGGGCAACGCCCGCGCCAAGAATGTGCCGTTCATCGTGCCATCGCAGGATGAAGAGCTCGGTGCGCTCTTTGCAGGCAATCCATATCATCCGGACAAGTCCGGCCAAGTGGCGTTCTTTGCGGCAACGGAAAAGCCGCAATCAGTCACGGCCGACCGTGGCGAGTTCATCGGTTCGACAGGATCGGTTGACAAGCCGGAGGTGGTTCTAGCTGGTAAGGCCCTTTCGGGAACGGTTGAAGCAGGACGCGATCCATGTGCAGCGCTTGCGCTCGATATTGAAGTCGGTCCGGGCGAAAGCCGTGAAGTGGTCTTCCTGCTCGGTAATGCTGCCGATCAGCAGCAGGCAAAGGTGCTTGTCGCAGAAAGCCGCAATGCATCCTTCGATGACAAGCTCACTGCTGCGGCCAAGCATTGGGAAGGGCTGTTCAGCCGCGTTCAGGTCAAGACGCCTGATCCGGCCTTTGACCTGCTGATCAATGGCTGGCTGCCATATCAGGCGATTGCTTGCCGTATCTGGGCGCGTGCGGCCTTCTATCAGGCCAGTGGCGCGTTTGGTTTCCGCGACCAGTTGCAGGATACGCTGTCGCTGCTGCTCATCGATCCGTCATTGGCTCGTGCGCAGATTCTCAATGCGGCCTCGCGTCAGTTCCCTGAAGGCGATGTGCAGCATTGGTGGCTTCCAGCAACGGGTGCCGGTGTGCGTACGCTGATCTCTGACGATGTAGTCTGGCTTGGCTACGGCACATCGCTCTATGTGGAAACGACAGGTGATCGCGCGATTCTCGACGAGAAGCTGCCATTCCTTGAAGGCCGCAAGCTCGAAGAGGGCGAACATGATGCGTTCTACGAGCCGCAAATCTCGAAGAACACTGAAAGCCTATATGAGCATTGTGCGCTGGCACTCGATCTTGCGATTGAACGCACCGGCAAGCACGGTCTGCCGCTGATCCTTGGTGGCGACTGGAATGACGGCATGAATCTTGTCGGCGTAAAGGGCGAAGGCGAAAGTGTGTGGCTTGGCTGGTTCCTTGCCTATACATTGCGCCAGTTCATCCCGATTGCTGAATCTCGCAAGGATGCAAAGCGGGCAACCGCATGGGCTGTGCATCTTGAAAGTCTGACAAAGGCGCTTGATCGCGATGGCTGGGATGGCGAGTGGTATCGCCGTGGCTTCTTCGACAATGGCTCTCCGCTTGGCTCAAAAGACAGCGACGAATGCCAAATTGATGCCATCGCGCAATCATGGAGCGTGTTGTCGGGTGTTGCCGATCCAAAGCGTGCCGGACAGGCAATGGCTTCGCTCGAAAAGCATCTGCTTGACGATCAGGGCGAGTTGCTGCGTCTCTTCACGCCGCCTTTCGACAAGACGGTGCAGGAACCAGGCTACATTAAGGGCTATCCGCCCGGCGTTCGCGAGAATGGCGGTCAGTACACACATGGTGCAACATGGGCCATTCTGGCACTGGCTCGCATGGGCAAAGCCGCAGAAGCGTGGCGTCTGTTCTCGCTCATCAGTCCGGTCAACCATGGACGCAATCCGGACGTCTATCGCGTCGAGCCATATGTGATCGCAGCTGACATCTATTCGGTCGAGCCGCGTCGCGGACAGGGTGGCTGGACCTGGTACACAGGTTCTGCTGGCTGGTTCTACCGCGTGGCAACGGAAGGTATTCTCGGTGTCACAAAGCGTGGCGATCGCCTGCATTTCGACCCGGCATTGCCACCTGAATGGGACGGCTATGAAGCTGATCTGCGCTTCGGCGACGCGACCTATCACGTGAAGGTGGTAACAGGTGCCAAGTCAAAGGCGATCAAGCTCAATGGCCGTAAAATCACCAAGCCCGATGAAGGGGTTGCGATCAAGCTCGATGGTGAACATGAGATCATTGTAGAGCTTCCCAAATCTGAATGAAGCATTTAAAAAGGCGGGTGAAAACCCGCCTTTCTTTTTGCTGCAAATCATCTGGGTGGTTGCAGCACATGCTCATGCAATGGAGGCCGTCATGGCCAAAACCGATATCGCACGGCGCGTCTTTAATCACGCATGGAAGCTTGATCCGATTGTTCGCAGCCTTCTGGACACGGATTTCTACAAACTTCTGATGTTGCAGATGATCTGGGGGCTTTACCCCAAGGTGGATGCGACCTTTGCGCTCATCAACCGCACAACCTCGGTGCGTCTTGCCGATGAGATCGATGAAGGCGAGTTGCGCGCGCAACTCGATCATGCACGCACGCTGCGTTTTACCAAAAAAGAGATGATCTGGCTGGCGGGTAACAGCTTCTACGGACGCAAGCAGATTTTCCAACCGGAGTTTCTTAATTGGCTGCATGATTTCCAGCTGCCAGAATATGATCTGCGCCGCAAAGACGGTCAGTATGAGCTGCATTTCCATGGGCCATGGTCGCACACGACCATGTGGGAGATCCCAGCGCTTGCGATCATTAATGAGCTTCGCTCGCGCGCCGCGATGAAAAACCTCGGGCCTTTTTCGCTAGATGTGCTTTATGCCCGCGCCAAGGCCAAGATGTGGAGCAAGGTTGAGCGGCTTCGCGAATTGCCGGACCTGAAAATTTCAGATTTCGGCACGCGTCGCCGTCACTCATTCCTGTGGCAGCGCTGGTGCGTCGAGGCCTTGAAGGAAGGTATCGGCGGCGCATTTACCGGAACCAGCAATGTGCTTCTGGCGATGGATAACGATCTTGAAGCGCTCGGCACCAATGCGCATGAACTCCCGATGGTGCTGGCAGCGCTTGCCAATACGGATGATGAGCTACGCACAGCACCCTATCGGGTACTACAGGACTGGAACCGCTATTATGGCGGCAATCTTCTGATTGTGCTGCCCGATGCTTTCGGCACAGCTGCTTTCTTGCGTAATGCGCCGGACTGGGTTGCCGATTGGACTGGCTTCCGTCCCGACAGCGCCCCACCAATCGAAGGCGGCGAACGCATTATCGAATGGTGGAAGTCTCGCGGCAAAGACCCACGCGAAAAACTGCTGATTTTCTCGGATGCGCTGGATGTGGATACGATTGAGGAAACCTATCGCCATTTTGAAGGCCGGGTCCGCATGAGCTTTGGTTGGGGCACAAATCTCACCAATGATTTCGCCGGTTGCGCGCCAACCACCATTCATGGCCTCAAAGCCATATCGCTGGTCTGTAAGGTAATCGATGCCAATGGACGCCCGGCGGTCAAACTTTCCGACAATCCGCAGAAAGCGACAGGCGATCCCAAGGAAGTCGAACGCTATCTCAAGTTTTTCGGCAACGAAGAGCGCGTCGAGCAACTCGTCAAGGTTTGACGATAAGCATGTCCGGAGAACTGTGAATTGATTTTCGAATAAGATTCGCACCACGGAATAGTTGAGACGCTTCGACCTTAATCATTTGGATCGAAGCGTACTCTTATCTTTATTCCATCAATCGGGCTGTGCCGGAAATACGAATAGAGTCGCCACGCACATGGCCAATTTCTGCACGCAGATGAGATGGCACACCCATATCTTCGCCCTGAAACACTTCAATAGATCCGCCATGCGGCCAGCCCAAGTCGCGTAAATAGGCGGCGAAAGCTGCAGTGGATGCGCCGGTCGCCGGGTCTTCATAGACACCGCCCGAGGCAAAGGGATTGCGGCTGTGAAAGCGCTGCGGCGTTTCTGAATGCACCAGAAGGATCGTTGTCCAGCCTTGCCGCTTCATCAGGACCCGCCCGCGCGGAAGATCATAATGCATGGCCGCAAGTTTCTCGCGTGAGCGCAATGCCAACACAATATGATCTGCGCCCGCATGGATAAGTGCCGGCGGAATGCCCGGTGCCAGATCATCTTTTTCATAATTGAACAGCGCTAGCGCCTGCTCAATCTCGATTTCAGATGCGGCGCGGTTGCGCGTCCCGGGTGATTGCAAGCTCGCAGAAAACAGATCGCCTTCCTTGCGGCCCTCCACGCTGATGTCGGAATTATTGAGCTTTAATGCAAAACGCCCGTCACCTTCGCGCATGGCAAGTGCTGCACCGAGCGCAATTGTGGCATGGCCGCAGAACGGAACTTCCATTTCGGGCGCAAAATAGCGCACACGCCAGCTGTCTCCTTCCGGCATGGCAAAAGCCGTTTCCGAAAAGCCAACATCCTTGGCGATTTTCTGCATTTCCTCGGCTGAGGGGAGTTTTTCAGAAATCAGTACACCGGCGGGGTTACCGCCCTGATTGCCTTGCGAGAAGGCTGCTATGCGCAAGACGTCCAATGATTTGTCCTTCGCCAATTTTCGATTCTCTCCCGCCCTTCTTCTATAGAAAGCGCGAAATGCGTCGGGTCAAGGGCAATGCAGATCGATGGTACTTTGTGCCCGGTTATCGACGCGCTGATACGATCAGAAGCATTGGGCGCTCAACCTCATCGCGCAAGGCGGGCATTGCTTCGATTTGAGCAGATGTAGGCCGCCATTCCTCAAGACTGTTGATGTCAAATCCTGCTTCAAGCAAAGCATTGACGGTCGTGCTCAGGCGACGGTGGTATTTAATGACACCATCTGCCAGCCAGTTGGTGCGTCTTTCGCCCTCAATGGCATAATGATCAACTGGCCAATGCTTGTTTTGGTCTTCATCCACGATCCAACCCGGCATTAGCGGTGCCATGGAAATCGGATGTTCTATTGTGAAGATGAAATGGGAACCGGGACGAAGCGCCTGATGGATCGTGTTGAGCAGTCGGGAAAAGTCGCGGATATAGTGAAAGGCCAGCGAGCTATAGGCCAGATCGAATCGAGCTTCTGGTAGTTCTAATGTTTCCATATCTGCCTGCACATACCGGATCGCATCGTCCTGCGTGTCGTGCTGCGCGCGTTCAAGCATGTTCTCCGACAGATCGTACCCAGTGACGGAAGCCGCGCCCTGTTCGCGGGCAAAGCGAGAAAACCATCCAAAGCCGCAGCCCAGATCCGCAACGTCGTTGCCGGATAAATCAGGCAGCAGCGAACGAATATAAGGCCACTCAGGCGCACCATCCAATCCGTAGACTGAGCGTGGCAGTTGGCTATAGGCGTTGAAAAAATCGGCGCGGTCGTAAATATTCTGAGCCATTGTCTGCTTTCCTGTTACTGAAAAGCAGAATTGGCTCTCGCCATCGAGAAATCAATCCCGCATTTCTGTTGCCCATGGCGGATTGGCACCAGCACGAGAAACAGTGATGGCCGCAGCGCGAACACCCAATGCCACCGCAGCATGTATCTGGTCTTCGTCGAGATTGGCTATAGCATCCTTCGTCAGTAGTCCCTGACCATGTAGGCTCGCGAGAATACCCGCATTGACAGTATCGCCAGCTCCCACAGTATCCACCACATCTACCTTCACGCCAGGCACGCGAACAGTTGCGTTTGCAGTATAGGCGTCGGCACCATGAGCGCCCTTGGTGATGACGATCAGCTTGGGGCCAAGCTTGAGCCATTCGGCGGCGATCTCGTCATGGCTGCCTTTTTCGCCGAACCAGTCGAGATCTTCATCTGAAAGCTTCACGATATCCGCGAGCGCGATCATGCGCTTCATGCGGGCGAGATGTTTTTCCCGATCGCTGACGAAGCTGGCACGAATGTTCGGGTCAAGGAACATCACGCGCTTTGACGCTTCACGCGTCATCAGCGCTTCGTAGACGCTGCCACATGGTTCTGAAATCAGGCTGATGCAGCCAAAAAGCAGCGCATCTATCGCGTCGTCTATCAGCGGCATGTCATTTTCAGAAAGCATGCGCAGTGCTGTGTTCTCATCATAAAAAGCGTAGCGTGCCTGTCCATCGACAAGGCGCACAAAGGCCAACGTCGTTGGCCGATCAGAGATCGCCGAATAAGAATAGTCGACATTCGAGCGTGCGAGCGTATCGCGCAGCACTTCGCCGAAGAAATCCGATGAAAGGCCTGAGAAAAAGCCAGTGGGAACACTCAGCCTGCCAAGAGCGATGGCCGTGTTGAACACGGAGCCGCCAGCAAAGGGTACAAAGGCTGTTTCGCCTTCTGCCGTTTCGCGTGGCAACATATCAATCAGGGCTTCACCGCAGCATAGGATCATATGGTCAACTCGGCTGTTAAATCGATTGAAGGTTTAGAATTGACAAGGTAAACACAAAAGCGCGGTGTTTTTCAACGCCGCGCCTTCGAAAATAATTAGACGTGCTGACCACCATTGATATGGATTTCCGAGCCGGTCACATAGGATGAGGCTTCGGAGCAGAGATAATAAATGGTCTCGGCCACTTCGGAGGTCTTTCCAAGGCGCCGCATTGGCAGCTGTTCTACCAGCTTTTCCGTACCGGGTGACAGGATGGCGGTGTCGATTTCGCCGGGCGCAATGGCATTCACTCGGATTCCATGCGGGCCAAAATCGGAAGCCATTTCGCGTGTAAGCGCTGCCAGTGCTGCCTTGGACGTCGCATAAGCAGTACCTGCGAAGGGATGAACGCGACTGCCTGCAATAGAAGTCACGTTGACGACAGAACCCTGTGCTGCTTCCAGCTCCTTGAACAGTCCGCGCGCCAGCATGATCGGGGCCATGAAGTTCACCTGAAAAACATCGCGCCAGACAGCCATGGGAGTTTCAATTGAATTCATGCGACGACCGCCTTCTGCTTTTGGCGAAATGCCAGCATTATTGACGAGCGCATGCAATTTACTGCCGTTGGCTTCCAATCTGCGGCGGATTTCAGCAATGGCTTTGCCGATATCTTCCTGATCGGCCAGATCGACCTTGATGTGGTCTTCGGGGCCTGCGGGCCAAGGGCAGTTTTCGGCGAAGTCCTGACGCGAGCAGGTAATGACGCGCCAACCGGCGCGCGAGAAGCGCTTGACCGTGGCGTGGCCAATACCGCGACTTGCCCCTGTCAGCACAAGGGTCTTACGTTCCGCATCTGCCTTGGGAGTGTCTGACTTGGGAGCATCAGACCGGGACGTATCAGTGTGGGAAACTGTAGACATGAAAACCTCACTCTCAATCCTTGAATAGACTAAGCTGCTCAGGATTTCGAGGGGAATTAGCAACAGGCAATGCGTGGTGCTTCACTTGATCGCGAGGCTAAAGCATGTCGCGCTCAAATGGATTCATTTGAGCTCCCGCGAACATGCGACAATTAAAAGAATCCAGAGCGAGCGCCTTGGGTGCGATTAAGCACGACACGCTCTAGGCCGATCAACGACCGGCCCGGCTTTACGAGAGAACACTCCTACTGCGTATTACCCATGATGATGTCGAGCAACGTCGTTGAATCGCGCTGCTGCGGTGGTGGACCGCCAACATTACCCGGAGGCAGTGGTGCGCCATTGTCATTCACCGGATAATTGGCCGGTACGCCGGATTGCTGACCCTGCTGAACCGTATTGCGAGCGGGGGAGTCAGGTGCTGGTGGCCAATAGCCATCATCACCATTGCCTGCCATTGGTTGATCGCCATAGCCGCCTTGCGGAATCATGCCAGGTTCATATGGATTGTTCGGATCGATGCCGTCGCTGCCACCTGGCACGATGTTCTGAATGTCGTAATGGCCCGGAAGTTCTGCGACAGGCACACCCTTATGGGCTTCCTTCATGAAGGTTTTCCAGGCGGCAACAGGAAGCGTGGAGCCAAAGACCCGCTTCATGCCCTTGCCATCATCATTGCCGAACCAGACGCCGGTCGTGAGATTTGCTGTATAGCCGACAAACCACGCATCGCGGAAATTCTGGCTGGTGCCGGTTTTGCCAGCTGCAGGCCAACCAAAAGCTGCACGTTTGGCCGTGCCATCTTCCACTGTACGACGAAGCATCGCATTCATCATGCCAACAGTGCGCTCATCGATCACGCGCGGACCGACACCATCTTCTCTCTGGTAGAGAACCTTGCCTTCAGAATCCGTGATCCGGGTAATGAAATACACTGGCGCACGATACCCACCATTGGCAAACGGCACATAGGCGTCTGCCAATTCAAGCAATGAGACTTCTGAGGTGCCAAGTGCCAGCGAGGCATTGGGTTCGAGCTTAGACTGAACGCCAAGGCGGTGTGCGGTGTCGATTACGGTCTGCGGACCAACTTCCATGACCAGCTGCGCCGAAACGGAATTAAGCGAGTGAGACAGAGCCGTCGCCAGCGTCACTTCACCCATATATTTGCCGTTGTCGTTGCTGGGCGTCCATTTGCCGATCCGCACAGGCGCATCGTTGCGTACGGAATCCGGTGTACGACCCTGTTCTAGCGCTGTCAGATACACAAAAGGCTTGAATGAAGAGGCAGGCTGACGGCGCGCGTCGGTCACACGGTCGAACTGACTGGCGGCATAATCATAGCCACCCACCAATGCGCGCACTGCACCCGTACCATCAATGGAAACGAGCGCCCCCTGACTTACATTCATCTTCTTGCCGTTTGTCGAGATCTGATCCTTGATCGCTTCTTCGCCAGCGCGTTGGAGATTGAGATCGACAGTGGTTTCAACCGTGATATCGGTCTTTGTCTCGCCGATAAGCGCCGGAATTTCGGCAACGACCCGGTCGGCAAAATAGTTTTCAGAGCCCTGCCAGTAAGAGGCTGCGCGCGTTGGCGGCTCACTTTCTGCAATCGCCACCTGACGGTCATCGATCATGCCTTCTTCGCGCATGGCACCCAGCACCAGCTTAGCGCGGGCACTTGCTGCCTCTGGATCGCGCGCAGGCGAAAGACGCGAAGGGGCTTTGAGAAGACCGGCAAGAGTCGCCGCTTCCATCAGGTTCACGTCCTTGGCGGATTTCCCGAAATAGCGTCGCGATGCAGCATCGACACCATAGGCACCTGAACCAAGATAAACACGGTTCAGATACATCTCTAATATCTGCTCTTTGGTGTATTTATGCTCAAGCCAGAGGGCGAGCATCACTTCCTGTACCTTACGCTCCAGTGTGCGGTCGGGCGAGAGGAACAAGTTCTTGGCGAGCTGCTGTGTGAGCGTCGAGCCGCCCTGTACAGCGCGGCCCGAGGTCACATTGGTCACAATCGCACGCGCGAGACCAATCGGGTCAATGCCGAAATGTGACATGAAACGGCGGTCTTCGATCGCCATGACGGCTTGCGGAATAAACGGCGACATTTCATGCAAGCCGACTGCTTCGCCGCCAGTTGTGCCGCGATTAGCAATCAAGCCACCCTGGACATCAACAATACGCACATTTGGTGGACGATCCGGGATAGTCCAGTCGGTTGTCGGCGGCATTTTGGCTGCGAAGTAAACGAGCATGCCCGCAAAAGCGATGCCGCCCCAAAGACCCAACACGAGGCACCAGTAGAAGGCGCGGCGAACAAAGCCGAAAAAGCCACCACGCTTTTTGGGCGAGCGGCGCGAACCGCGGGGCTCGCGATCTTTCGTTGGTTTGCTTTTGCGTTGCGGACGGGCCATGCGCTCCTCCTCGTCGACGCGAAACACGTCCTCTTCCTTTTCCTGCGGTTTGCCGAAGGAAGGTTCGATACGTCCGTTTCTGCCGTCTCGCGATGTCATGTCGTTTTAGATCCGCCCACCTGCTGATCGGTTATTGGTTTTGTAACCGCTTAATTCATCAACCCGCATATATCGAGGGCGTTTATCGCCTGAACGGTAAATGCGGCAGTTTAAAGGGGGGTAAACTTCGCATTCACAAAAAATAACGGTTCTGTCGCGCAAAAGAAAAGGCCCCGCAATGCGGGGCCTTTCCTGAGAACTCATCTGAACAGGTCAGATTAGAACTTGTATGCAACGCCGAGGCGAACTTCGTTGGTCTTGAACTTGTCGCGAACCGAACCGTCGCCAAAGCCGAAGTCGTAGTCCTTGTTACCATAATCGGTGTAACGGTATTCAAGACGTACGATGACGTTGTCAGTTGCTGCATAGTCAATACCTGCGCCAGCGGTCCAGCCGGTGAGGGTCTTGCTCTGCGAAGCTTCGAACGAGCCATCAGCACCAGTCGACGACAATGTGTTCTTTACGCTTCCGAAAGCAACACCACCAGCGATGTATGGAAGGAAGCGATCAACTGCGTAACCTGCACGGGCACGAACCGCACCCGACCAACGCAGCTTGCTTTCAACGCTGTCTGTTCCGTCAAGGAAAGTTTCAGAGTAGCTGTCCTTGAGGTTGTTGTAGGTCACGTCACCGTCGATACCCAGAACAACGCTGTTGCCGAGGTCGAAATTGTAACCTGCATAGAGACCACCGAGGAAGCCGTCTGGCTTGACATTGATGCCGCCATCAAAACGCGACTTGCCCCAGCCGTAACCGATCTGGCCACCAAGGTAAGCGCCGTTCCAGGTAAAGGACGGAGCGACGACAACTGGAGCTGGTTCTTCGTAAACTACAGCGTCAGCTGCCTTTGCGCCAGTTGCTGCGAGAAGAGCAACGGTGGATGCGAGAAGAAGAGACTTGAGCTTCATAATAAATCTCCTTTGGAGAACGGGGAATTCTAAATCTGTTGTACCCAATATAAGCGATTGCCGAAAAGAGTCTGTAGCAAGAAGGCCACAGTCGCGTAATTGTCGCAAAAGTTGCGCACAGAATCGTGATTAGCTTGATTAGCTGCTGTTCTTGGTTACCAAACAGTTAAAATCCAGGGTTGTATTCGGTGAGGATGTTTTTGCTATTTGGATTGGGGTATAGGGTGCGGGTCTAAAGCACGGAGAAAATAAAATGGGTGGGGCAACTGGCGCTTCGCAGCGTGTCGACTGGGTCGATATTGCCAAGTGTATCTGCATAATCTTTGTTGTCATGATGCATTCCACGTTGGGCGTGGAAAAGGCCGCTGGCTCTGAAGGCTGGATGCATCATGTCGTGGCTTTCGCCAAGCCCTTCCGTATGCCTGACTTTTTCCTGATCTCCGGTCTCTTTCTCAACCTTGTCATCGATAGACCATGGCGGCGCTATCTTGATCGCAAGGTCATTCACTTTCTGTATTTCTACATTTTATGGCTGACGATCCAGTTCGCATTCAAAGCACCAGCTATTGCAAGCGAGGCCGGTATTACCGGTGTTGTCGAAGCCTATCTCATGGCGTTCATTGAACCTTTCGGAACGCTCTGGTTCATTTACATTCTGCCGGTCTTTTTCGTTGCGACGCGCCTGTTGAAGCGCGTACCCGTTGGGTTGACCTTCGCATTGCTGGCCATTCTGGAAATTCTGCCAATCCATACCGGTTGGACAATGATCGACGAGTTCTGCTCGCGCTTTGTCTATTTCTTTGCAGGTTATGCTTTCGCACCCTTGATTTTCCGCACCGCCGATTGGCTGCGTCAACGCCCTGTAGTGGGAATATCTGGGCTGCTTATCTGGGGGCTTATCGAATATAAGCTGGTTTTCATGCCAGTACCGGAAAGCCTTGCTTTGCTGATAGCGCCTGCGGGTGATCTTTTAAACGGACGAGGGGCTGTAAGCGATCTTCCGATTATTTCGCTTTTGCTGGGGCTTGTCGGTGCATTAGCGATAATTTCGATTTCATCGCTTTTGAGCTTGCTACCGCATAAAAATGTTCTGAATCGAGGGTTAAGCTGGCTCGGAGCGCATTCGATTGTCGTTTATCTCGCGTTCTTCCTGCCGATGGCGATCGCGCGGACAATTCTTCTGAAATTTGGTTTTCTTGATACCGGTACAGTTTCGCTGCTGACAACCGCAAGCGGTGTCATCGGACCGGTCATTCTCTATGGGTTTATTCAATGGGCAGGCTACGGGCAGTTTCTGTTTCGCCGTCCGAAATGGGCCATGATTGACCATACGCACCAAAAGAAAACTGCGGGTCAAGCGCATCCCGAAAAGTGTGAAACGGTTTTCGAATAAAGCTGCGCGTTAAAACAGATAATTGGAGCGCCGATCTGATCCAATCAGATCGAAACGCGCTCTAGGGTCCAGACTCAATTGAGCCACCATGTGACGATGGCAGCGATATAGCATGTGGCTGTAAAGTTCAGCATGAGCTTGTCATATCGTGTCGCGACCCTCCTCCAGTCCTTGAGGCGGCAAAAGGTGCGTTCGATGATGTTTCGGCGGCGGTAGGCAATTGGGTTGAAAGGTTTGATCCGCTTACGGGTCGGATTATTTGGAATGACCGGTTCAGTGCCGCGAGCTTTGAGAAAATCGCGTAACGCGTTGCTATCGTAAGCCGTATCGGCAGCGCACAGGTTGCTTGGCGGCAGTGGCTCAAGCAGTGGGATGGCAATGGGAGCGTCACCGCGCTGCCCAGGGGTTATTCTCAGTGCGACTGGGCGGCCACAACCATCGACAACAGCATGTATTTTTGTCGATCTGCCGCCTCGCGATCGACCGATGGCTTGAGCTTCCGCCCCCCTTTTCCGCCAGCAGCAGATCGGTGCGCCTTTGCGGTGGTGCTGTCGATCATGTGAATGTCGCGATTGGTCGTCTGCACCAGTGCTTCGAATAGTTGCCGCCATATGCCTTTGGCAGACCAACGATGGAAACGATTGTAGATGGTTGTCGAGGGACCGTAGACAGCGGGGCAATCCTGCCACCGACAGCCAGTGCGCAGCACATGGATGATGCCGCTAATCACCCGGCGGTCGTCAGTTCGATGCGCGCCGGGTTGGTTCGTTGGAAGCAAAGGAGCGATCACTGCCCATTGCCGATCATCAAGCCAGAATTCTCCTGCCATGCTCCAAAACTCCCGTTATCAGGAGAGTGAATCATGAAGAAGTAATTTGATCAAATGTTTAATTGGGTTTGGAGCCTAGAGCGCCGTGCGCCCTCTTGGGCGCACAAAGGTCGCTCTAATACTTTATATTTACAGCATAATTTTACCTTAAACTGATTCAAGTTTAAGGAATTATGCTGTAACCTGAGCGCTCTCTCATGTCGCCGTTTAAAATGCTAAGAATGAGCGAATATATCTTGATCAGGCCACCCCATCAGATCAAGTTCTGAGCGGGTTGGCAGGAATTTGAAGCAGGCATCAGCCTGTTTCGCACGGCCATCACGCTCTAAACGCTTCTCGAATACTGCTTTCAGGCGATGCAGATAAAGCACGTCTGAGGCTGCATAATCGAGCTGGGCTTGGGAAAGCACTTCCGCTGCCCAATCAGATGATTGCTGTTGTTTGGAAATCGAAACATCGAGAAGCTCGTTGCAGATTTCCTTCAAACCATGACGATCCGTATAGGTACGCGTCAGCTTCGAGGCGATCTTCGTGCAGAAAACCGGCTGTGGCATGGTGCCGAACGTATGTGCAAGTACTGCGAGATCGAAACGTCCATAGTGAAAGATCTTGGTAATCGAACGATCTTTCAAAAGCTTAACCAGATTGGGCGCTTTCTTCTGTCCGGCTTCGATCTGGATCACATCTGCAGTGCCGTCGCCAGGCGAGATCTGAACGACGCAAAGCCTGTCGCGATGCGGGTTCAGGCCCAGTGTTTCGGTGTCGATAGCGACTGCATCAACCTGATAATTATCCAAGTTGGGCAAATCGTGCTTGTGAAAACGGATCGTCATTTAGTCTTCCTTATTTGGCTGCGATAGCGGCCATAATGCGAGCCCAAGAACGCTGGCCCTTATGGAAGGAATTCAGCTCATACTTTTCATTGGGCGAATGGATGCGATCATCTTCAAGGCCGAAGCCGACCAGCAGCGATTCCATACCGAGGAACTTGTCGAAGTCGCCGACAATCGGAATCGACCCACCCATGGCGATCAATACGGCTGGCTTTGGCCATTCGTCGGAAAGCGCATCCTTTGCCTTGGAAACAAGCGGAGAATCATATGGCAGCTGGATCGCCGGCGAACCGCCATGCGGATGGAATTCGACCGAGCAGTCGGCTGGCAGGCGTGCTTCAACGAATGCGCGGAAAGCTTCGCGGATGTTCACCGGGTCTTGCTTGTGAACGAGGCGGAATGAAACCTTGGCGGATGCATCAGCCGCAATCACGGTCTTGAAGCCTTCGCCAGTATAGCCGCCGATAATGCCGTTGACTTCAGCCGTTGGGCGGGCCCAGGTCAGTTCCAGAACGCTGCGGTCTTTTTCGCCCGAAGGGACTGAGAGGCCAATTGGACCAAGGAAATTTTCAGCCGTGCGGCCAAGGCTTTCCCACGATTGCAAAATCTGCGACGGCGTTTCTTCTACACCTTCATAGAAACCCGGAACTGTAACCCGGCCGGTTTCATCATGCAGGTCGGCAAGGATTTTTGCGAGAATATGGATCGGATTGGCAGCCGCGCCTCCGAAGAAGCCGGAGTGAAGATCGCGGTCAGCAGCCTTGATGACGATTTGTTCGCCGACAAGTCCGCGCAGACCCACACTGATCGCTGGCGTCTCGGCGTCCCACATGGCGGTATCGCAAACAAGCGCCACATCGGCTTTCAGCTCTTGTTTATGGGCATCAAGGAAAGGCTTGAGCGAAGGAGAACCGGATTCTTCTTCGCCCTCAAAAAGCAATGTCACCTTCACTGGCAGATTGCCGTTAACGGCTTTGTAGGCACGGCATGCTTCGACAAAGGTCATGAGCTGCCCCTTGTCATCGGATGTTCCGCGACCGGTCAAGATCTTGCGACCATTGCCAACGTCCTTGATTGCAGGCTCAAATGGATCGTTGTCCCAGAGATTGAGTGGATCAACCGGCTGCACATCATAATGGCCGTAGAACAGCACGTGTGCCGCATCAGCAGTGGCACCGTCATGATGGGCAACAACCATCGGGTGACCCGGCGTGTCGCGCACACTGGCATCAAAGCCAATGGATTTCAGGTCTTCGACCAGCCATTCGGCGGCCTTCCGGCAGTCGGCCTTGTAAGCCGGGTCAGTCGAGATCGACTTGATCCGCAAAAGATCAAAGAGGTGATCGATGCTCTTATCGAGATTGGTGTCGAGATAATTGAGGACTTTATCGAGTGATTGCGCGGACATGGATGCTTCCTGACGAGTCGTAATACTGGTGGCACACTACAACCAGCAACCCGAAGAAGAAACCCAAATTGAACGCAAAACTGAGAGCAGAAAATGAATTGGCCGTTGCGGTGAGGGGGTTACCACAACGGCCATATCACTACACTCAAAAGCGACAGCCCGGAGAGGGGAATGAGGCTGTCGCGACAACCGGTATCCAACGGGGGACGGGTCAGAAAACCGGCGACCGACGTACTGTCGATGGGTGTAATCTGGCCCTCCAACTGTGGCTATTCAAGGGCATTTAAGATTACAAATTCGTAACATAAACGTTACCTTGCCGGATGAAATCCGTTATCAGTGATAACATGAAAACGTGTGAGGGAAGAGGCACTTATGGATAAGATCACAATGCTCAGTAAGAAGGGCTGGGAAAAGACGTCAGGCAAGTGGCACGGTGAGTTTGAAGGAAATGTGTTCGGGGCGGGTGCGTCCGTCATGTTCTATGCAACTGAAGAAGCGGGACGCGGCCCCAGATTGCATCGCCACCCCTATGACGAGATTTTCATTGTGCGTAAAGGCCGGGCCTTATTCACGGTTGGCGAAGAGCAATTCGAAGCCGACGAAGGCAGTGTCGTATTCGGTGCGGCCAATATTCCACACAAATATGTTAATGTGGGCCCAGGCCTTCTCGAGATGATCGATATTCATGTTTCTGGTGAGTTCATACAGGAAGATCTGGAGTAGCTACTGTCTCTGAAAAGCGCACTCGTGCGATCCAACGGTGGACACTCGTTTCTCCTGACATAAGGCCGGTTTTCTTTGAGCTTTGTTTCCTTTAATTCTAAGCCATGAAAAAAGGTGATCATCTCTTCCTCGTTGACGGCTCGGGCTATATTTTCCGTGCCTATCATGCCCTGCCACCGCTGACGCGTAAGACGGACGGCTTGCCTGTTGGGGCCGTATCTGGTTTCTGCAACATGCTGTGGAAGCTGTTGAAGGATGCGCGCAGCACCGATGTTGGTGTGGTGCCGACGCATTTTGCGGTCATTTTCGATTACTCGTCGCAGACTTTCCGCAAAGAGATTTATCCCGAGTATAAGGCAAACCGCACCGCGCCGCCGGAAGATCTCATTCCGCAATTCGGCCTGATCCGTCAGGCAACGCGTGCATTCAATCTGCCTTGCATCGAAAAGGAAGGTTTTGAGGCCGACGACCTGATCGCAACCTATGCCCGTCTGGCTGAAAATGCAGGCGGCGATGTTACAATCATTTCGTCCGATAAAGATCTCATGCAGCTCGTGACGCCACAGGTGTCCATGTATGACAGCATGAAGGACAAGCAGATTTCGATCCCGGAAGTGATTGAAAAATGGGGCGTGCCGCCTGAAAAGATGATCGATCTGCAATCGCTGACTGGCGATAGCACCGATAATGTACCGGGAATTCCAGGCATTGGCCCGAAGACCGCTGCGCAATTGCTGGAAGAGTTTGGCGATCTTGATACGCTGCTCGCACGCGCTTCTGAGATCAAGCAGAACAAACGTCGTGAAAATATCATCGCTTTTTCTGACCAGACAAAAATCGCGCGGGAGCTCGTAACGCTTAAAACAGACGTGCCGCTCGAAGTTGATCTCGACGGTCTGGTGCTTGAGCCACAGAATGGCCCAAAGCTCATTGGCTTTTTGAAAGCGCTGGATTTCACAACGCTGACCCGTCGCGTGGCCGAAGCAACCGACACTGATGCGTCGGCGGTTGAGCCATGTCATATCGAAACGGAATGGGGTGCAGATGCACACGGTCCCGATGTCGATGTGCCAGCAAAATCAGCGGCCGCTTCGTCCGAAGTTTCTGTTGCCTCCGAAGTGTCTGACGTCAGTGGCTACACGCCGAAAGCATTGGCGGAAAGCCGTGCTGCAACGGCACTTGCGCAGAAAATCGACACCACGGCCTATACCTGCATTCGCGATCTTCCGACGCTGAACAAGTGGCTCGCGGAAGCTGTTGAGACCGGTCTTGTTGCATTCGATACAGAAACCAATTCGCTTGATCCGATGCAGGCAGAATTGATCGGTTTCTCGCTGGCACTTGCACCGGGCAAGGCAGCTTATATTCCGCTCCAGCACAAATCCGGCATGGGTGATCTTCTTGGCGGAGGCATGGTCGAGGGGCAGATTCCACTAGGGGCGGCGCTCGACGCCTTGAAGACCGTTCTTGAGGACAAGTCTGTTCTCAAGATCGCACAAAACATGAAATATGACTGGCTCGTCATGCGCCGTCACGGCATCAACACCGCGTCCTTCGATGACACGATGCTGATTTCCTATGTGCTTGATGCAGGCACCGGCGGACACGGCATGGACCCGCTTTCCGAACGCTGGCTTGGCCATACACCGATCGCCTATAAGGATGTAGCGGGCAGCGGCAAAAGCTCTGTAACCTTTGATATGGTCGATATCGATCGCGCAACGGCTTACGCAGCCGAAGATGCAGACGTAACGCTGCGCCTCTGGCAGGTGCTGAAACCACGTCTGGCCGCAGAAGGATTGGCGTCGGTTTATGAGCGTCTTGAACGTCCGCTGGTCGATGTGCTGGCACGGATGGAAGAACGCGGTATTTCTGTTGACCGACAGGTTCTTTCGCGCCTTTCGGGCGATCTCGCACAGTCAGCGGCCGCCTATGAAGATGAAATCTATGAATTGGCTGGGGAAAAATTCAACATCGGCTCGCCCAAGCAGCTTGGCGATATTCTGTTTGGCAAAATGGGTCTGCCGGGCGCGTCCAAGACCAAAACTGGACAATGGTCGACCTCTGCACAGGTGCTGGAAGATCTTGCCGCTGAAGGCCTACCTCTGCCGCGTAAGATTGTTGACTGGCGTCAGCTGACCAAGCTTAAATCCACTTATACGGATGCGCTGCCGGGCTTTATTCACCCGCAGACCAAGCGCGTTCACACCTCTTATGCGATGGCATCGACCTCGACAGGGCGTTTGTCTTCATCTGAACCAAACTTGCAGAATATTCCGGTTCGTACAGCCGAAGGCCGCAAGATCAGGACGGCATTCGTTGCTGAACCCGGCAACAAGCTGATTTCTGCTGATTACAGTCAGATCGAATTACGCGTACTGGCTCATGTCGCCGATATTCCGCAGTTGAAACAGGCTTTTGCTGATGGCATCGACATTCATGCCATGACAGCATCAGAAATGTTTGGTGTGCCGGTCGAAGGTATGCCTTCGGAAGTGCGTCGCCGCGCCAAGGCGATCAACTTCGGTATTATCTACGGCATTTCGGCCTTTGGCCTTGCCAACCAGCTTTCCATTGCGCGTGAAGAAGCTGGCCAATATATCCGAACCTATTTCGAGCGTTTCCCCGGTATCAAGGACTATATGGAAGCGACCAAGGCGTTTGCGCGCGAACATGGCTATGTCGAAACGATTTTCGGGCGTCGGGCGCACTACCCGGATATTCGTGCTTCCAACCCGCAAGTGAGGGCGTTCAACGAACGTGCGGCAATCAATGCGCCTATTCAGGGTTCCGCAGCCGATGTCATTCGCCGTGCCATGATTCGCATGGAGAAGACGCTGAACGAAGAAAAGCTTGCAGCACGTATGCTATTGCAAGTGCACGATGAATTGATCTTCGAAGTGCCTGAAAGCGAGGTCGAAAAGACAATCCCTGTCGTTCGTCATGTGATGGAGAACGCGGCCATGCCTGCAGTGCCGCTTTCTGTGCCGTTACAGGTCGATGCGCGTGCAGCGCATAACTGGGATGAGGCGCATTGAGGGCTCAACCGGTTGACCTGAGAGGTTTGACACTATAGGTAAGCGGCAATTCTGTTGCTTCGGTAGTCGTCAGTGGGTTTGTGGCCAAAGGGTTTGCGGCCAAGGGTGTCGACTTGTGAAGCTTTTTTGAAAGTTAATCATGTCTCTGCCTGAATCCATTGCTCCGGCTCTCTCCGGAGCATTAGCCGCTCGTGGCTACAACACTCTCACCGCTGTTCAGAACGCTGTTCTCGCACCGGAAACGCTTCACGCCGATCTGCTCGTTTCAGCACAGACCGGCTCCGGTAAGACCGTTGCTTTCGGTCTTGCCATGGCTTCCACAATCCTTGGTGATGAACTGCGCTTCGGTAATCCTGGTGCGCCACTTGCCATGATCATCGCACCAACGCGCGAGCTGGCTCTGCAGGTTCAGCGCGAACTGGAATGGCTCTATGCTGATACTGGTGCACGTATTGCTTCGTGTGTTGGTGGCATGGATATCCGTTCTGAGCGCCGTGTGCTTGAACGCGGCTCGCATATCGTTGTCGGAACGCCTGGTCGTCTGCGTGATCATATCACCCGTAATGCGCTCGATATGTCTGAACTGCGCGTCGTCGTGCTCGATGAAGCTGACGAAATGCTCGATATGGGCTTCCGTGAAGACCTCGAATTCATTCTCGGCGAAGCACCTGCTGACCGCCGCACATTGATGTTCTCGGCAACCGTACCGAAGCCGATTGCACAGCTTGCCAAGCGCTTCCAGAAAGATGCACTGCGTATTTCTGCTGCGGGCGAAGCTGGTCAGCACGCCGATATTGATTATTTCGCGATGCCTGTTCCGCCGCAGGAGCGTGATCACGCTATCATCAATACGCTGCTTTATTATGATGCACAGAACTCGATCATTTTCTGCTCGACCCGTGAAGCTGTGAAGCACATGGCGAGCCGCCTTTCCAACCGCGGCTTTGCAGTTGTGGCCCTTTCGGGCGAACTGAGCCAGGCTGAACGTAACAACGCGCTGCAATCGATGCGTGATGGCCGTGCCCGCGTTTGTGTGGCAACCGACGTTGCTGCCCGCGGTATCGATCTACCTAATCTTGATCTCGTGATCCACGCAGATCTGCCAAACAATGCTGAAACCATGCTGCACCGTTCAGGCCGTACCGGTCGTGCGGGCCGTAAGGGCACCTGTGTTCTGGTTGTTCCATTCTCGCGCCGCCGCATTGCAGAGCGTCTTCTGCATATGGCAAAGCTTGATGCGCAGACTGTTCCAGCACCGGGCATCGCTGCGGTTCAGGCAAAGAACAACGAACGCATTCTCAATGGCGAGGCTTTCAATCAGCCGGTTGAAGAAGAGCATCAGGAACTCTTGAAAGCACTGACCGAGCGTTACACGCCGGAACAGATCGCCAGCGCGTTCCTCAATCGCGAACTTGCTGCGTTGCCTGCAGCCGAAGAAGTTTCTGACGCTCCGGTTCATCCGGTTGGCGGAAAGAAGCCTCGTGAACGTTCAGAACGTGGTGATCGTCCAGAACGTGGCGAACGCTTTGATCGCGGTGATCGTGCAGAGCAAGGCGAACGCTTCGACCGCAATGCGCGTTTCGATGGCGTCTGGTTCTCGGTTTCCGCCGGACGTAAGCACCGCGCCGATCCTAAGTGGCTTCTGCCTTTGATCTGTAAGGCCGGTGACGTTTCCAAGCGCGAAGTCGGTTCGATCAAGATTTTCGACAACGAAACGCGTTTTGAAATTGTTGCTTCCAAGGCTGATGAGTTCCGTCGTTCGGTTGAAGAACGCGGTACCGGTGAAAAGGGCCTCGTGATCCGTCCGGCCGTTGCTGGCGCTGGCGGCGACGCTGCTCCGCGCGAAGGCAAGCGTGATTTCAAGCCACGCAGCGACAAGCCAAGAAGCGATTTCCGCGACGGTCCGCGCGACAATAGTCGCGACAATGCGAAGAACAGCTGGGCCAAGCCTAAAGGCGACTTCAAGAAAGATGGTTTCAAGAAGGACGGCAAAAGCGGCTATCCGAAGAAGAACCGCGGAGAGTAATTTCCGATCATAAAAAAAGCCCGCCAATCGGCGGGCTTTTTGTTGTCATCGGTTTTTGTTTTGTCTTGAATAAAAAGCCCCCGAAAGCCCCGATGTCTTTCGGGGGCTGTTTTTTATACGTCCAGATTGGCAACGCTGAGCGCGTTTTCCTGAATAAACTCGCGGCGTGGCTCGACTTCATCACCCATTAGGCGCGAGAAGAGCGAGTCGGCATCGGTTGCGTCGTTTACCCGGACCTGCAGTAGCGAACGCACGTTCGGATCGAGCGTGGTTTCCCAAAGCTGATCGGCGTTCATTTCGCCCAAGCCTTTGTAACGCTGTAGCGTGAGACCTTTGCGGCCCGTTGCGAAAATCGCATCAAGCAGAGCCATCGCGCCGGAAAGCGTTTCAACCTTGTCTTTGCGACGAAGTACAGGCGGCTCGGCAAAGACTTCCGACATGCGTGACGCCACACGGTCGATCTGGCGTGCATCGGCAGAACCGAGCAGTGCCATATCGAGAATTGCGACATCCTTGACGCCACGAACTACGCGCTCAAAACGATAGCCGCCATCTTCAGTCACATGTGCAGTCCAGCCACGCTCTGTTTCTTCCGAGATCATGTCGAGACGCTGTGCAACAATGCCCGCAGAGGTTTGTGCAGTAGCGTCGTTTGCCGTTGAATTGGGGTTGAGAAGTCCGGCAATCGCTGCCTGTTCAACGACACTCCGGTCATAGCGCGTGTGCAGACCGGAGAGCAGCTGACGCAGCGTGCGTGCATCATCGACGACGGAACGAAGGTCTGGTCCGGCGCGCACTTCACCGCTTGCCATTTCAAGGGTTGCTTCTTCGAGGCCAGTTTCAATGAGGAAGTCCTCAAAGGCTGCTTCGTTCTTGATATATTGCGAGGACTTGCCGCGAGACACCTTATAGAGCGGAGGCTGCGCGATGTAGATATGACCGCGCTCGATGAGTTCTGGCATCTGGCGGAAGAAGAAGGTCAACAGCAGCGTACGAATATGCGCACCGTCGACGTCAGCATCCGTCATGATGATAATCTTGTGGTAGCGCAGCTTATCCGGGTTGAAGCCGTGAGTTTCATCTTTGCCGATGGAAGTGCCGAGCGCTGTAATCAAGGTGCCGACCTGATCCGATGAGATCATCCGGTCAAAACGGACGCGCTCCACATTGAGGATCTTGCCGCGCAGCGGCAGAATCGCCTGGTTCTGGCGCGAGCGACCGCTCTTCGCGGAACCACCTGCGGAATCACCCTCGACGATGAAGATTTCCGACTTAGCAGGATCACGTTCCTGACAATCGGCAAGCTTGCCGGGCAGGGACGTCACACTCAGATTGCTCTTGCGGGTGATGTCACGCGCCTTGCGGGCTGCTTCACGCGCTGCTGCTGCCTGAATGACCTTTTCGACGATGGTCTTGCCACCCGCCGGATGTTCTTCGAGCCATGTCGAAAGCGCTTCGTTGACGAGGCTCTCCACAATCGGACGCACTTCCGAGGAAACCAGCTTGTCCTTGGTCTGCGACGAGAATTTAGGGTCAGGAACCTTGACGGAAAGAAC
Organism: Ochrobactrum quorumnocens; assembly: GCF_002278035.1. NCBI lineage: Bacteria > Pseudomonadati > Pseudomonadota > Alphaproteobacteria > Hyphomicrobiales > Brucellaceae > Ochrobactrum > Ochrobactrum quorumnocens. The sequence continues at coordinate 147,215 of NZ_CP022604.1, forward strand.
AGCGGTCAGACCTTCGCGGCAATCATCGCCGGTGAGCTGCACCTTTTCCTTCTTGGTCATGCCGGAAGCATCCGCATAGCCTGTTACCTGACGGGTGAGGGCACCACGGAAACCAGCCAAATGGGTGCCGCCATCGCGCTGCGGAATGTTGTTGGTGAAGCAAAGTACCTTTTCGTGGTAGGAATCATTCCACCACATGGCGACTTCAACGGTCATTCCGTCTTTTTCGCTCTTGATATAGATCGGCGTTTCCAGAAGCGACTTTTTGCTCTGGTCGATATATTTCACGAACTCGATGACGCCACCGTCATAGTGGAGTTCCTGTTCGCGAATATCGGCATGACGGCGATCAGCAAGCTTGATACGGACGCCGGAATTTAGAAACGCCAGTTCACGCAGACGGCGTTCCAGCGTGTCGTAATCAAACTCGATCATCGTGAATGTATCGGGCGACGGCAAAAAGCTGACTTCGGTCCCAGTGTCGCTGCCAGCGTCACCAGTGACGATCAGCGGGGAATCCGCGACGCCATGCGTGAAGCTCATTTCGTGGATTTTGCCTGCGCGGCGAATTTTCAGCTTCAGCCAGATCGACAACGCGTTCACAACTGAAACACCCACGCCGTGCAGACCACCCGAAACCTTATAGGAGTTCTGGTCGAATTTACCGCCGGCATGGAGCTGTGTCATGATGACCTCAGCCGCAGAGACGCCTTCTTCCTTGTGGATGTCGGTCGGGATGCCGCGACCGTTATCGGTCACGGTGCAGGAGCCGTCGGCGTTAAGCGTAACGGTGACAAGCGTTGCATGTCCGGCAAGCGCTTCATCAATGGCGTTGTCCACCACTTCGTAGACCATGTGATGCAGGCCGGAGCCGTCATCCGTGTCGCCGATATACATGCCAGGGCGCTTACGAACAGCGTCCAGACCTTTCAGCACACGAATGGAATCCGCGCCATATTCGGCGGGGGCTTCGGAATTCATCTCTGGAGTCTCGCTCATGAAAATCTTTCGAAAATGCGCCGCGGATGCGGCCTTAAAGCCTGCTGCAACTGCAGCATCAAAAACACTGTCGAATCACACGACAAACATGGTTTTAATATAGGCGTTAAAGGCGATTTTTCCAAATTTTGGGGCCAAATTTGCCGGGGATTCAGCTCATTTGGCTAGCTATACAGAATTGGGTTGGCGTGGGGTGTCTGGAACCGCCACAATTGGAGCTTATATTCTCTCAACGGGGGCGTTCTTGACCCGATTTTATAAACCCTGATTTTTATAAAAAGGAACGCTTGATGGAAATTGCAGCCAAGATGACCGACACAGCAAATCCCTTTATTCCGCCTGCACCGCGTCCGCGTGAAAAGCCGGTAGGCCGTTTCGAGATGATGCGCGTGGTTTATAAAAACCCGCTCGAATTATGGGGTGAGCCCTCATACAACGAGCCTTGGGTGTCGGTGAGCTGGCTTGGTATAAAAACCATCATCGCCAATGATCCCGGACTAATCCGCCATGTGCTGGTTGATAACGCCGCCAATTACCCCATGTCCGCCATTCGCCAGCGCGTTCTACGCCCAATCCTGCGCGATGGTCTTCTAACGGCAGAGGGGCAGGTCTGGAAGCGCTCGCGCAAGGCGATGGCACCGGTTTTCACACCGCGCCATATTGGCGGTTTTGCCGAGACCATGCGGGAGCGCTCAAAGCATTTTGTCGAGCGTTACAAGACAAGTGGCACGATAACCGATGTCGCCCACGACATGACGCTTTTGACCTATGATATTCTGGCAGAAACCTTGTTTTCCGGCGAGATCGCTGGCGATCCTAATGATTTCGCCCGCCAGATCGACAAGCTGTTTGAAACCATGGGCCGCGTTGATCCCTTTGATCTGCTTGGCCTGCCGGACTGGCTTCCACGTTTCACGCGTCTGCGCGGCCAGCAATCGCTTGGCTTTTTCCGTGAACTGGTTTCCGGCACAATTGCTATGCGTAAAGAGCGCATGGACAAGGGCGAGGACGTTCCAAATGATTTCCTGACGCTGCTTTTGCGCGCTGAAGGACCGGACGGACTGAACCGCTCCGAGATTGAAGATAACATCATCACCTTCATTGGTGCCGGGCACGAGACCACCGCCCGTGCGCTTGGCTGGACGCTTTATCTGCTTGCGAAGGCACAGCAGGAACGTGCACGCGTGGAAGCCGAAATAGACGCTTTCTTTGCGGATGGTCGCGATGATCTGCCGCCGCAGGAATGGCTGGCAAAACTGCCCTATACGCGCGCAGCGTTTGAAGAAGCGATGCGGCTCTATCCGCCCGCGCCGTCGATCAATCGTGAGGCGGCAGTCGATGACAGCTATGGCGATCTGAAAATTGCCAAAGGTACGGCTGTTTTGGTGATGCCGTGGGTGATCCATCGCCACAGGCTTTACTGGCAGGAGCCGGACGCTTTCAAGCCGTCACGCTTCTGGCCGGAAAACCGTGATCAGATCGACCGTTTCCAATATCTGCCGTTCGGCGCAGGCCCGCGCGTCTGCATCGGTGCAAGTTTCGCGCTTCAGGAAGCGGTTATTGCGCTTGCCATCTTGCTACGCGAACACCGCTTCGACGTGCTTGAAACGACGAAACCTTGGCCGGTTCAGAAGTTGACCACCCAGCCACAGGGTGGTTTACCGATGAAGGTGGTGAAGCGTTAAAGCATTTCCAGCAAAAGTGGGAACCGGTTTTGCGTTCGGATATGCGTAAAAACAAATAGTTACAGGGGTTCCAACGGTTCAATGTTAACTGGAACCGCTGTAAGCCGAGGCGGTGTTGGTCGCAACCCGGGCAAGGTGCTGATACTCAGCATCCGCAAGATTGAGAAGGTTCGCGAGTTCTTCGGGGCTGAACCATTTTATTTGCGAATGTTCATCGCAGACATTACGGGGTTCGCCACCGTCCCATGCCGTGACTTGATAAATCTGGCAGATGGAATCGCCGTATAAATCAGGTCTTTTCTCATCGACTGCACCGATCCAGCGGAACTGCGTTGGGCGAATACCGATTTCCTCACCCATTTCGCGAATGAGCGCCTCTTCCAGAGTTTCGCCGGGTTCGACATGACCACCGGGCGTGTCCCAATGTTCGGGCCATGCCTTTTTCCAAGGGGAGCGTAACCCCATCAGTACTTTTCCTTCGTCATTCACGACGAAGGCGCCGACTGTGACGACTTTTTTCTCCACGATGGCACTCCTGTCCTGACGAGGCGTTTGTAAACTAACTCACAGCGGTTCCAGTTAATACTGAACCGTCGGAACCGCTGTAACTATTTGTTTTTAAGCATTTCCGAACGCAAAACCGATTCCCACTTTTGCTGGAAATGCTTTAAGCGCCAGTTCACAAACGCACATTGCCAATTCTTATCTGCCAAGATGTTCTGCATGCCACTTGAGATGGTCATCCATGAAGGTCGAGATGAAGAAATAGGAATGGTCATAGCCTTCGTGCATGTTGAGCTTGAGCGGGATGCCAGCTTTCTTGCAGGCTTCTTCCAGCAACCACGGACGCAGGCCGTCGTTGAGGAAGCCGTCTGCTGTGCCTTGATCGACAAGAAATTCCGGAAAGCGATAGCCATCTTCAATCAGCAGCGTTGCGTCATAGGCACGCCATGCGCGCTCTTCTGCGCCTAGGTATTTTTCCAGTGCAGGCTTCGACCATCCCGCCGTTGACGGCTGGACAATCGGCGCGAAAGCCGATGCCGACTTGAAACGGTCGGGGTTTTTTAAAGCAATTGTTAGCGCGCCATGTCCGCCCATCGAATGGCCGGTGATTGCCTGTCGCGACATATCGAGCGGAAACTCACTTGCCACCAGTTCGGTCAGTTCCTTGGTGATGTAGCTATACATCTGATAGTTCTTGGCAAACGGCTCTTGCGTGGCATCGACGTAGAAGCCAGCGCCTTTGCCAAATTGCCAGTTATCCGGCTCGTCGGGGACATTGTCACCGCGCGGACTTGTATCAGGGCAAATAACGGCAATTCCAAGTTCTGAGGCCATTTGGCGATATTCGCCCTTATCCATCACGTTTTGATGCGTAGAGGTAAGGCCAGAAAGATACCACAGCACCGGAACCGCACCATCCTTTGCCTGTGGCGGCAGGAAGACGGCAAAGGTCATGTCGCATTGATTGGTCTCGCTCTTATGGCGATACACGCCCTGCGTGCCACCAAAGCTCTTTGCGGTGGAGATCGTTTCCATGAATAATCCTAATTTCCTAATGCCACCGCGACATTGACTGCCGCTGCGACAAGAACCGTATTGAAGAAGAACGAGACGACACTGTGCAACAATGTGGTGCGGCGCATATAGGTCGTGCTCAAATTGGTGTCGGAGGTTTGTGCGGTCATACCGATGACGTAGGAGTAATACGCAAAATCCCAGCCGCATGGCGCATCAGTTTCTGGAAAAAGGAACCCGCCTTTATGGCCGGCTTTGCTGGACTTGTCGGGCTGCCAGAAAACATGGGCATAGTGCAGCGCCGCCATCATATGGATCGTTGCCCAGCCAAGTGGCACGGCGGCAAGTGTCATTGCGAGTGCAAAGCCATCGGGTTCCGGTTTCTGGTTAATCAGAATAAACAGCGAGGCAACCGCAACAATTACGGCAGCAAATGTCACCGAGAAGATGATCCACACTGGTTCGTCAGCGCTCGCTGCGTGTTTTTTCAGATAGGCCGCGGTGAGTTGGGGCAGTGCATATAGCGCGAGCCCCAGATAGATCAGGAAGAAGCAGTTTGCGCCAACGACTGGGGCAAGCGGGCTTTTAAGCGCGTAAGCGATGATGAATGCTGCCACGCCGCCAGCGGCGCCAAGGTAAAACGACATATGGCGGCGCAGCAAAAACATCAGGCGGTTACTTCCTTTGGGTCTAACCGCATATCGACATGCGGGATGCCGTCTTCGAGATATTCTTCCGAAATCGCGACAAAGCCGAACGAACCATAGAATTTCTGCAGATGGCTTTGCCCACCAAGCTCGATAGCGATGCCGGGGAACCGTTCATGCGCAAACTCCACCGCCTCTTTCATCAGACGCTGGCCGAGTTTGTAGCCGCGATAATCTGCTGCCACGACAACACGCCCGATCTTCACTGGCTTTCCTGTGCTCTCTGGCGGAAGAACGCGCAAAGACGCTGCAAGTTCCTCGTTATCAAGAATGCGTAAGTGAAACGCGTCATAGTCCTTGCCGTCGATTTCGGGGTAGGGGCATTTCTGCTCCACCACGAAAACATCCACGCGCAGCTTCAGCATCGCATAAAGCGCGCGCGGCGTCAGGTTGTCGAGTTCACCCCACTGGGAAACGAAAATCTTTTCGCTCATCAGTAGACGATCACTGAGCGGATCGACTTGCCTTCATGCATCAGATCGAAAGCTGTGTTGATCTCATCAAGCGGCATGGTGTGGGTGATCAGGCTGTCAATGTCGATCTTGCCTTCCATGTACCAATCGACGATCTTCGGCACATCGGTACGACCGCGCGCGCCGCCAAAGGCCGTACCCTTCCAGACGCGTCCGGTGACGAGCTGGAACGGACGCGTTGCGATTTCCTTGCCGGCTTCCGCCACACCGATGATGATCGATTCACCCCAGCCGCGATGGGTGCATTCCAGCGCCTGACGCATGACATCGGTATTGCCGGTTGCGTCAAACGAATAATCCGCGCCGCCATCGGTCAGGTCCTGAATCGCCTGCACAACCTTGTCATTGCCGATTTCACGCGGGTTGACGAAGTCGGTCATGCCGAACTTCTTCGCCATTTCAACCTTGGATGGATTGATGTCGACGCCGATGATCTTGTCGGCACCAACCATACGCGCGCCCTGAATGACATTGAGACCAATGCCGCCAAGGCCAAACACAACCACATTGGAACCCGGACGAACCTTAGCCGTATAAATAACCGCGCCAATGCCGGTGGTGACGCCGCAGCCGATATAGCAGATCTTGTCGAAAGGCGCATCTTCACGAACCTTGGCAAGAGCGATTTCCGGCAGAACTGTGAAGTTCGAGAAGGTCGAACAGCCCATATAATGGAACACTTCGCCGCCATCGCAAGAAAAGCGTGTGGTGTGATCCGGCATCAGACCCTGACCCTGTGTGGCGCGGATAGAGGTGCAGAGATTGGAGCGCTGCGACAAACAGGTTTTGCACGAGCGGCATTCCGGCGTGTAGAGCGGGATCACGTGATCGCCGGGTTTGACGGAGGTAACACCTGCGCCCACTTCGCGCACAATGCCCGCACCTTCATGGCCGAGAATGGCCGGAAATTTGCCTTCGGAATCAAGGCCGGAAAGCGTATAGGCATCGGTGTGGCAAACGCCGGTCGCCATGATTTCGACCAGCACTTCGCCAGCGCGTGGACCGCCGATTTCGATGGTTTCGATGGTGAGCGGCTTCTTTGCCTCCCAGGCAACGGCGGCACGTGATTTCATGGCTCTAGTCCCTTCCAGTTCATAAGGCACCTATTTCAGGTAGGTGCGCAAAATCCGCATGATTTCGTCGATTTGTGTATCAGGATCAGCCACGGAATCTTGCGCTATGGTCTCACGAGACTCCCCGCGCACTTGGCCAAATGTCTCGCGAAAATGGCTTTCCAGCACTTCCGCCATCAAGCCGTTGGCAGCCCCGCGCAACGCTGCAATTTGCTGCAACAGGGCCGAGCATTCTGTGCCTGCTTCCACCGCGCGCTCCAATGCTTCGGCCTGCCCCTTGATACGGCGCAGGCGCGTCATCGCACGCTTTTTGTCTTCCGGTGAATGCGGCATGAAATCTCCCGATTATTGCGAAACCTATATACTATAGGGGAGTATGTCAATTGCTCCAGAAATGCCTCTTGCGAGAATGATTTTCCCTGCAATTTGCCTATCGCGAATTTTACGCCTCAAGCTGCAAGTGCAAGAGCGGATAAGGGCGTCCCTGATCGTCAGTTTCCGAACGACCTGTCTCAACAAAACCGACATGGCGATAAAAGCCCACGCCTTGCGTGTTCTGCTCGTTCACATCAACAGTCAGCACCCCGATAATACCTTTCGCGTGGGCGATCATGTGCTTGCCAATGCCTTTGCCGCGCTCAACCGGTGAAATAAACAGACTGTCGATGTTGCCTTCGGTCATCCCCATGAAGCCGACCGGCGTACCGTCGTTTTCAACGACATCGACTTCTACATTCGGCAGATATTGCTCTCCGACCAACTTTTCGAGTTCAATGAAATCTTCGCGGCTCAGAAAGTCATGCGTCGCCAGCACGCTTTCCCGCCAGATCGCGGTGAGGGCCGGGGCATCGGCGGGCGTGGATTTTCGTATATGGATCATCGTCGTTCCTTGTGGGATAAGCACCAAAGCAACGCCTTTATAATACGGAATTTCATTTGACGAGTCTGCCCGATCTTCCCGTTACGCGCATTCTGCCGCAGCTCGATGCCGCGTTGGCTACCCACGCCTCCGCAGTTCTGGTTGCCCCTCCCGGTGCTGGTAAAACAACGCTGGTGCCGCTGCATTTTTTGAATGCAGGTTGGCGCGGTGATGGGATGATTGTGCTGCTCGAACCGCGCCGTCTTGCGGCGCGCGCTGCGGCACGACGCATGGCGCAGTTGCTCGGCGAAGAGCCGGGCGAAACAGTCGGCTATCGTATGCGCCTTGAAAGCAAAGTCTCGGCGAAGACCAAAATCCTCGTTGTCACTGAAGGCGTTTTCGCACGCATGATCCTTGATGATCCAGACCTCAAGGGCATAGCCGCAGTCCTGTTTGATGAGTTTCATGAACGCAGCCTCGATGCCGATTTCGGTCTGGCATTGGCGCTTGACGTACAGGCAGCCTTACGTGACGATCTCAAAATTCTCGTCATGTCGGCCACATTGGACGGTGCGCGTGTGGCGCAGCTTTTGGGCGAAGCGCCGGTCGTTGAGAGCGAGGGGCGCGCATATCCCGTCGATATTCGCCACCGCGATCGCAAACCGGACGAGCGCATTGAAGACGCGATGGTTAGAGCCATTCGCGATGCACTGGCCGATGAAACCGGCAGCATTCTTGCTTTTCTGCCGGGGCAGGGTGAGATCGAACGTACAGCCACTATTCTCGAAAAGCTTCTGCCTGCTAATATCATTCTGGCACCGCTTTACGGTGCGATGGAGGGGCGCGATCAGGATGCGGCAATCAAGCCAGCTCCAGCAGGTCATCGCAAGGTGGTGCTGGCAACCTCCATTGCCGAAACCTCCATCACCATTGATGGCGTGCGAGTGGTGATCGATTCAGGCCTTGCCCGTCTGCCAAAATATGAACCGGCCACCGGCCTGACTCGCCTTGAAACCGTGCGTACTTCCCGTGCAAGTGCCGATCAGCGCGCTGGTCGTGCCGGTCGCACCGAACCGGGTATCGCTATCCGCCTCTGGCATCAGGGACAGACGGCATCGCTCCCCGCATTCTCACCGCCAGAAATTCTGGAAGCGGATCTCTCCGGCCTTGTGCTCGATGCGGCCGCATGGGGTGTGACTGATCCGACAACTTTGTCGCTGCTCGACAAGCCGCCGCTATCCGCTCTCAAAGAAGCCAAAACATTGCTTAGTCGGCTTGGTGCACTGGATAAAGCGGGGCGTTTGACTGCGGATGGCGAGGCTATGCGCGCGCTGGCGCTTCCAGCACGCCTTGCGCATATGGTGGCGGAAGCGGGCAAACGCGGCGAAGCCTTACGGGCCGCAGAGCTGGCCATGCTTTTGACAGAGCGCGGCCTCGGCGGCAACGAAACCGACCTCGATACCCGCATGTCGCGTTTTCGCAATGATCGTTCCGACCGTGCGCAGCGCGCCAAAGGCTTGGCAAAACGCCTTGCAGCCAATGTGCCAAACAAAGGCGAGCCTGCCGGGTCCACTACTGGCCGTATGTTGATCGACGCCTATCCAGACCGCATTGCCAAGGCACGCGGCCAGACCGGGCAATTTCTGCTGGCCAATGGGCGCGGCGGCGAGGTCGATCCCGGCATCAGCCTCAGCCGCGCATTATGGCTTGTCGTGGCCGATATGTCTGGCAGAGCGGGTAGGGCGCGTGTCCTTTCCGCCGCTGAAACATCAGAAGCCGAAATTCGCGCCGCCCTTGGCAACAAGATCGAAAGCGGACGACAGGTCGTTTATGACGCCGAGAAGAACGCGCTCCGCGCTCGCGAGGCTGTGCGCATCGGTGCGATTGCCTTGTCGGAGAAACCACTTGCCGCCCCTTCCGGCACCAGCGCCGACGAGGGCGTGATTGCGGCCGTGCGTGAACATGGACTTGATATTCTCCCATGGGGCAAAGAGACAGAAATCCTGCGCCGCCGTTTGGGCTGGCTCTATCGCGGCCTTGGCGATCCATGGCCATCGATGGATGATGACAATCTCGTTGAGCGTCTTGACGACTGGCTTCTGCCTTTCCTTACCGGCGAAGCGCAACTTGACCGCATCCCGGCGCATGTATTGAAAAACGGTTTGATGAGCCTTGTGCCATTTGATCTGCAACGCCTCGTCGATCAACTGGCACCCACGCATTTTGAAGTGCCGACCGGCTCAAATATCCCGATCCGCTATGACACGGAGGAGCCGGTTCTCGCCGTGCGCGTACAGGAGCTTTTCGGCCTTGGCGTTCATCCAGCCATTGCCAATGGCAAAGTACCGCTTTTGCTGGAGCTGCTTTCACCTGCCCATCGTCCGATCCAGATAACGCGGGATTTGCCTAACTTCTGGAAAGGGTCATGGGCTGATGTGCGCTCCGACATGCGCGGTCGTTATCCGCGTCATGTCTGGCCGGAGGATCCCGCGAACGCAGAAGCCACGCGCAGGGCTAAGCCGCGCGGCACTTGACATTCTTACGAATGCAGAACGATGCGAACTTCGTCCTGATCCCGGATGTCGAGATTTTCGCGTATGCGTTTATCCGAGATCAGCTCAAGACAGTCGTGCATATGCGATCCGATACGCCGGAAAACCCAGACATGCATGGAACGGGAATGGGAGTGAAGCGTCGCACGCCACGCTTGACCTGTGCCGCGGCTTGGCTTGAAAAGCTTGCGTTGCAGGCTGTTATTCTTAATTGCATTCTGCGGGATCACAAGGGTTGGTGGGACGAGGCCGCGATCCAGCGCCTTGAGGTTTTTCCGGCTGCTGCGCAGAAGAGATGGATATTCCGTGATCCGCACATTCAGCGAACCCGATGCGAATCTGTCTGGCCAGTCAGTTGGCGAATTTTTCAGCTCTCGTTTCCCCGGAATGATGAGTTCCGAATGTTTCCCCAGTCCAGACGATATTGTCCCCCTGAAAACAATCATGTACCCCCCATTACTATATGTATCGGGAGCATTATAATTTCTTCACAAAATTGACACAATTGCTGCGGGCGGCGTTAACGTTTTAGTGAAGTATCACAAACGCCCACTGTATTGGTGTTCTCAGGCGTCTCAATTTGTACTGCGACTGGATGACACAGTTCCGCTTGCGTGAATATGCGCGTTGCCGCATAAGGGGCTCGTCAGAGCGTATTTGCTTTTTAATCTGAACGACTGCTCTGTGTCCTTATCTACGTATTTCCAAACGCAAAACCACTTTTATACGTTTGCTGGAAATGCTCCGGGGTGATCATGCACGCAGAATTCGATAACCGAGCTTCAAATCTTTCGCGAAAACCGCGTCTTACCACCTTGGTGCGTCTGCGCTGGCTGGCGATTGCCGGGCAGACCGCCGCGGTTATGTTTGTCGCGCTCTATCTGCAATTCAATTTTGCTGTTGGCATTTGCTTTGCCCTGATTGCTTGTTCCGCATGGCTCAATCTTTATCTCGCATTTCGCTTCCCGACCAATCACCGGCTGAGCCCGACTGCCGCCAGCATTGTTCTGGCATTTGATATTCTGCAACTGGCGGGGCTGCTCTATCTGACAGGTGGAGTGCAAAACCCCTTCGTTATCCTGATGATCGCCCCGGTCATTATATCGGCCACATCGCTGTCGGTACGCCATACGCTGGTTCTTGCGCTTCTCGTTGTGTTGAGCACCTCGGTGTTAACTGTGCGCTACGAACCTTTGCCCTGGTATCCGGGTGAAACCCTTGATCTGCCATTTCTTTTCGTAGCGGGTATCTGGTGCGCGATCATCGCAGCACTGGGTTTTACTGGCGTCTATGCCTATCGTATTGCTGAAGAAACGCGTCAGCTTGGTGATGCTTTGGCTGCAACTGAACTTATTTTGCAACGCGAACAACATCTGACGGCGCTCGATGGGCTGGCTGCCGCTGCCGCACACGAGCTTGGCACACCGCTTGCCACCATTACTTTGGTGGTCAAGGAAATGCAGCGCAGTTATGCAAAGAAGTCCGATGGTGATCCGGCACTTGCAGAGGATATTGCGCTTTTGCAATCACAGGCTGCGCGCTGTCGCGAAATTCTGCAACGGCTGACCAGTCTGTCCTCGGAAAACGAGGAACACATGTCGCGTCTGCCTTTCTCATCATTGATCGAGGAAGTGATTGAGCCACATCGGGATTTTGGAATTCTGCTTCAAGTGACCAAGCAGGAAGGACCGAAGCCAGAGCCTGTTGTGCGTCGTAATCCGGGGCTGCTTTATGGGCTTGGCAATCTGGTGGAGAATGCAGTCGATTTTGCGCGTGATGAGGTCAGCGTTACATGGGGCTGGACCGACAGCACTGTCAGCGTCACCATTCAGGATGACGGTGAGGGGTTCAAACCAGAAATTCTGGACCGAATCGGTGAACCTTATATGACCAGTCGCGATAGCGCACATAACGGCGGCGGCGGTCTTGGATTGGGACTTTTTATCGCAAAAACTCTGCTGGAACGCTCTGGAGCGCAGATTAGCTTTAAAAATCGCAAGAATCCGGGGCAGGGTGCGGAAGTAAAAGTGACATGGCCCCGTTCCGCTTTCATTGTAAACTAATGAATATATTGCAGAATTAATCTTGGGGTGAAGCGCTGCCGCTTAACGTGCGGTGTTTCATTTTCATCAAATTTTCGTGCTCGTGATTAGAAATTGCATTTAATCACAATGCTTTACGCTCTGTTGCAATTTAAATTTTGCTGAGATTGCTTCAATAATTCAATGGCTATTTGACTTTTTGACGCAGGGATATCAATAAGGAAACAAAAATACAGGCAGGAAGTACCCCATGGAAGACTTGAAGCAGGAAGACACCGAAGCCATTGGCAACGATCCCACCCTCCTTCTGGTTGATGATGACAAGCCTTTCTTGCAGCGTCTTGCCCGTGCCATGGAAGGCCGGGGTTTTCAGGTAACGACTGCAGAATCGGTTGAAGAAGGCATCGCCGCTGCAAAGGCCGCTGCGCCCGCTTATGCGGTCGTAGACATGCGGCTGGGAGATGGTAACGGGCTTGATGTTATTGAGGCTATCCGCTCTCGTCGTACCGACACGCGCGCTATCGTGCTCACCGGTTATGGTAATATCGCGACAGCGGTTAACGCGGTAAAGCTCGGCGCGATTGACTATCTCTCCAAACCTGCCGATGCGGATGAGGTCTTTGCTGCTCTGACCCGTCGTCCCGGTGAAAAGGTTGCACCACCGGAAAATCCGATGTCGGCTGATCGCGTGCGTTGGGAGCATATTCAGCGCGTTTATGAGATGTGCGAGCGCAATGTTTCCGAGACAGCCCGCCGCCTCAATATGCATCGCCGTACTTTGCAGCGCATTCTGGCCAAGCGCGCACCGCGTTAATCTATATCGGTCTCGGGCACATCGAGACCTGCAAGCTCTGCAATCGTCAGACGTGCAGCACCTGCTCTTGCAAAGCGCAACATCAGCGCTTTGCGTGTGGCACCCGCAAGCTTATGCTCCGGTGCATCTCGCAGAATTTCTGCGCCATATCCATCCGATAGAATGAAGCCGCAATCTTCCGGAAAGATTTCGCGCGGCACCGACGGATGCGTCGCGAAAAACAGCCGGTCACAAAAAGCGCGGTAGTCTGGCCATTTCCGGTCTGCCTTCCAGTCTTCGATTGAAGATTTTATCTCAACGATCCAGATTTCACTTTTGCGGCTGACAGCAATCAGGTCAGCGCGCCTACCGGATGCCAGCGGCAATTCCGGTAAAGTTGCCAGCCCCATTTCCAGAAACAGGCGCTGCACACCACGACGCACGAGCATTGCGTTTTCGGACTGGCGTCCGTCAGAAAGGGGGTGCGTTTTGTTGGGAATCACGATTGGCATGGGTACATTTTGCGCCCTCAACTCGCGTTGAGCAATCAAAGAACGTTGATTTTAAGCGGCATTCCAGCGGCTTAATCTTGGAAAAGGTGGCGATAAAATGGCAAAATTACGTTTTTCAATTTACGGTTAACGGCTGGTTAACAATACTGACGCATGTTTTCACATGAATGGGCGATTCGCTCCTGTTGACGATAAGAAGCAATTTAGGGGAAATTCATGAATTCTCGCGTCTTGCGGCTGAGTGCAGCCCTTCTTCTTGGTGGTGTACTGGCCGGTTGCTCAACAGTTGGCGGCACCTTCTACACCGCGTCTTATTCTGCGGTCAGCGACGCTGGTTACACGATCCCGGCAATTCCCAATGAAAAGATTCCGCAGCAATATCGCCGACAGATCGTGAAATATCAGACCGACGAAGCGCCGGGCACGATCATTGTTGAGACGCGCGAGAAGTTTCTCTATTACGTCATGCCTGACGGCAAGGCTATGCGCTATGGCATCGGCGTGGGCCGTGAGGGTTTTGGCTGGTCAGGAACAGCACGTGTCGCCATGAAGCGCGAATGGCCGACATGGACGCCACCGGCTCCTATGATCAAGCGTCAGCCGGAACTGGCAAAGTATCGCAATGGCATGGGTCCGGGTCTGAAAAACCCGCTCGGTGCACGCGCACTCTATCTTTATAACAAAGGCGGAGACACTGGCTATCGTATCCATGGAACGCCTGAATGGTGGTCGATTGGTAAAGCTATGTCTTCCGGCTGCGTGCGCATGATGAACCAGGATATCATCGATTTGCATGAGCGCGCTGAGCAAGGTGCCAAGGTTATCGTGAGGCAGTAAACCTTACGCTGAAATCAAAAAAGGCCGCTAAGAAGCGGCCTTTTTGCTGAAGTAAAATCGGCAATCAGATCTGTTCGACCTGCTGCACTTCCGGCACGAAATGGCGCAGAAGATTCTGGATTCCATGCTTAAGCGTTGCCGTCGATGATGGGCAGCCAGAGCAGGCGCCCTTCATGTGCAGGAACACTGTGCCATTTTCAAAGCCGCGGAATGTGATATCGCCGCCGTCCTGTGCAACAGCCGGGCGAACGCGAGTCTCGATCAATTCCTTGATGGTTTCGACGATTTCGGTGTCGGCTTCATCGAAGAACTCTTCATCTTCATGAGCGGCGGCTGCGTCTGCGTTGGCATTACCAGCCATGGCTGGCAGGCCCGACATGAAATGTTCCATGATCGTACCAAGGATGGCAGGCTTCAGGTGCTGCCATTCGCCGTCGTCCTTGGTGACCGTGACAAAATCATAGCCGAAGAAGACGCCGGTTACGCCGGGTACCGCAAAAAGCTTGGCTGCGAGCTGCGAGGTGTTGCCCGCGCTTGCCGCGTCGCGGAAATCCGCGGTCCCCTCAGGCATGACAACCTTGCCTGGCAGAAACTTCAGGGTCGCCGGGTTTGGCGTCGTTTCAGTCTGGATGAACATGCCCGTTCTCCGCTTTCAACTCTGGATGGGTTCTAGTGGATTGAGTTTGACGTTTGAATCCCGACCGACATAGATGCTGTTTCAAACGTCAAATTCTAAAAATCCACTAGATTCATAAATTTTCTAGTGGTCTTTTTCTTCCGACATCGGCTCGACGCCTATATTCAAGGGATGCAAATGTCGGAAGTAGACCACTAGTAAGCGCCAATGAGCGAGGAAGCAAGGCTTGCTTCGATCAGCTGCATATCAGTTACGATCAATATAGGGTGATTATGTCACCGCATCAATGTCATCATTGGAAAGTCCTGCGGGGACCACGGTAACGGGGATCTGAAACAGTGCTCGCCCAGCAAGAGATTGGACCAGAGGCCCGGGACCTTCCTTGCCAGAACCAGCAGCCAGAACCAGAATGGCTATGTCCTGATCTTCTTCAATCAGACTTGGCAACTGATCATTGGTGTTGCCTTCGCGAATGATGAGTTCAGGCTCAATGCCCTGTGCTTCGCGCACGGCGGCTGCGAATTTTTCGAGCGTTGAACGTGCGCGTTCTTCTGCTTCCTGCCGCATGATTTCGCCAACGCCGAGAATCTGCTGAAAATCCGAATTATCGATGACAAACAGCATAACGAGCGCGCCATTGGTATTCTTGGCGCGGCGTGCGGCATAGGCGACAGCACGCTCGCATTCGGGCGTGTCGTCAATAACGGCAAGAAACTTGCGGCGGTGGCCGGCTTCGCGGCTAAGTCGTTTGGATACCATGGCGATAATGTGGCATTGCAAAGAGCCGCCCGCAAGCGGGCAGCTCCTGATTATTTATCAGTCCTGCAACCAGCCGATAATATCGCGGACGTGGCGCATGTTTGCCTCTGCAATCACGCTGGCGCGTTCGCCACCGTCTTTCAAAACACTGTCGATATAGGCGGGATCGGCCACCAAACGACGCATTTCATGGGTGATGGGCGACAGCTTTGCCACAGCGAGATCAGCGAGAGCTGCTTTGAATTCGGAGAACTGACGGCCTCCGAATTCGCTCAGGATTTCTTGCTTGGATTTCGATGACAAGGCAGCATAGATGCCGACGAGATTATCCGCTTCCGGACGCCCAGCGAGGCCGTCGACTTCCGTAGGCAAACCATCCGAATCGGTTTTGGCTTTGCGGATCTTCTTGTTGATGGTCTCTTCGTCATCAATAAGGTTGATGCGCGAAAGGTCTGAAGGGTCGGATTTCGACATCTTCTTGGTGCCGTCACGCAGCGACATGATACGCATGGCCGGACCTGAAATCATCGGTTCGGTTAGCGGGAAAAAGCCAGAAACCTGTTCGTCACCAACCTTCATGTCGACACCAATGCCTAGCGAAGCGATGCGATCAGAATAATCGTTGTTGAACTTCTGTGCGATGTCACGGGTCAGTTCGAGGTGCTGCTTCTGATCTTCGCCGACTGGAACATGGGTCGCGCGATAAAGCAGAATGTCGGCAGCCATGAGGCTTGGATAGGCGAAGAGGCCGAGCGAGGCGTTCTCGCGGTCTTTGCCTGCCTTGTCCTTGAACTGCGTCATGCGGCTCATCCAGCCAATGCGCGCAACGCAGTTAAATACCCAAGCGAGTTCCGCATGCTGCATGACGCGGCTCTGATTGAAGACGATGCTTCGCTTGGGATCAATGCCTGCGGCCAGAAATGCCGCCGTGACTTCGCGGGTCGACTGAATGAGTTCAGCCGGATCAGGCGACACGGTCAGCGCGTGCATATCGACGACACAGTAGATGCATTCCTGCGTCTCCTGAACCTCTACCCACCGCTTGATCGCACCCAGATAATTGCCGAGGTGAAGATTTCCGGTCGGTTGGACGCCGGAGAAGACAAGCGGTTTAAACGTGCTCATGACTTTATCCTGATGTTGGCCTCCGCCGGTGGAGAGCGAAGGATTTAAGAATGTCGTTGCATAATCTTACCTAACGTTGAAATCAACTTCAGGAAGATTATGCAACAAATCTAAATTGTTAGAGTGCCGTGCGCGCAATGGGGCGCACGGCACTCTAATCTTTTCGCAGAGGCATAGCGGCCTTTCAAGGGCAATAAAAGCGCATCCCGAAAAGTGTGAAACGGTTTTCGGAAAAGATGCGCGCTTTTACTTGTCGCTCTCAGGCTCTTTCTTCACAGCGCCACGTTTGATACCGCGGCGGATCATTCCGGTATTGGCACCGCCAAGACCAAAGGCCAATGCGAAGTAGACAATCATCGCAGCGACAACCATCGTCGTAACAGTGCCAGCTCTGACCGCGAACGGTGCAGCAGATGAGAGTTCATACGCAAAATGCCCGATGGCAAAATAGATACCTGTCGCCATCACGCCCGCTGCAATCAGCAGGCGCGGAATTCGGGTCAGCAACGGTATATCGCTCCCCCAATGGCCACGCTTAACGAGTGTTGCGAACAAGAGCGCTGCATTGACCCAACCGGCAGTAATTTCGGCAATCGCTATGCCGCTTGGACCCATGCGTTGAAAAAGCGTGATGGCCAGCGACACGTTCACAACCACTGAAATGGCTGCGAAGATCATTGGTGTACGGGTATCTTCGCGCGCGAAGAAGCCCGGAATGAAGGCTTTGATCAGAACAAACGCTGGAAGGCCCAAACCGTAAATCGCGAGAATATTGGAAACGACGATTGTCGATTCAGCACTGAACTGGCCGCGTTCAAACAGAAGCCGCACTATCGGCTCCGACATGACAAGTAGGGCTGCGGCTGCCGGAAGGGTGAGAAACAACGTGAACTCGACCGAGCGGTTTTGCAGGTTCGAAGCCTCTTTCATGTGTCCGCCGCGCAATGCGCGGGAGAGCTCCGGCAAAAGCACAGTCGCAACCGCAATACCCACCACGCCGAGCGGCAACTGATAGATGCGATCAGCATAGACGAGCGAGGAGACAGCGCCTTCCATGCCTGATGCGATATTGGTGTTGATCAGCAGATTGATCTGCGTAATTCCGCCGGTAATCGCAGCAGGCAGTGCCAGCACCAGAAGTCTTTTGACATTTGTGGTGAGGCGCGGGCGACGGAAACCGATTTTGATGCCTGCATTGCGCACAGCAAGCCATACGATAGCCAGCTGCACCACACCGGCCGCCATGACACCCCATGAGAGCCCATAGCCGACAGCAAGCGCGTCGTAGCCCTTCCACCATGCAAAGGCCAGAACGCCAATGAGAATGATGTTGAGGAAAACCGGCGCGATGGCTGCCGCAAAATAACGATGCAGCGAATTGAGCATTCCGCCCATCATTGCCGAAAGCGACATGCAGGCGAGATAGGGGAACATGATGATCGCAAGCCGCACAGTATTGTCGAACTTTACCGGATCATCGGTGAAGCCAGGCGCAATGACTGTGCGCACGATAAACGGCATGGAGAGTTCCATCACGATAGTGATGAAAAGCAGGACCGTGAAAAGAACGCCAAAAACTTCTTCAGAAAAGCGGCGTGCGCCTTCCATGCCGTTCTTTTCTATCTCCTTGGCAAAAAGCGGTACGAAGGCCGCATTGAATGCACCTTCAGCAAAAAGCCTGCGGAACGTGTTCGGGAAGCGGAAGGCAGCATTGAACGCATCCGCCACGGGGCCGGTGCCGAGTGCTGCTGCCATGAACATTTCGCGCGTAAAGCCGAAAATGCGGCTCATCAGCGTGCCGGACGCGACCGTTGCGAACTTTTTGACCAAACTCATTTAATCTAAAAACCTATGCTGCTGCGCGACCGTTGGTCTTTGCGCTGTTTTCCCCACCAAGAACGGCAAGGAGCTTGCGCTTGATATTGCCCTGTCGGGTTGCGTTTGAAATCTTGTGCCCGACGAGATCGGTTACATAGAAACTATCGATCACCTTTTCGCCAAACGTGGTGATGTGAGCCGAAGCAATATCCAGCGAAAGGTCAGAAATAAGGCCGGTCAGTTCCGAAAGAAGGCCGGGGCGATCTAGCCCTTCCACTTCGATGACGGTGAACTTGTCGGAGAGCGTGTTGTTGATCTCGACATGCGGCTCCACCTTGAAGGCTTTGGCGCCTCTCTTGGGCTTGGTGCGCTTGGCAAGAACATCCGGCAAATGGGATTTGCCGGAAAGCACGTCTTCGATCACCTTGCCCACACGCTCGGCACGTCTGCGCTCATCGTCGTCAGTGTCGAATTCACGGCTGATCAGGATTGTGTCGAGCGCGCGGCCGTCGCCCGTGGTGAAGATCTGCGCATCGACAATGTTGCCGCCAGCCGCAGCACACGCACCGGTAATAATCGACAGCAGACGCGGATGATCGGGGGCGAGCACGGTGATTTCTGTGACGGCCTCAAAAGTATGTGGTTTGGCCATCGTGGCAAGCGCACGACCATTCCAGTCCGTTTCCCGTATGAAATGGGCGTGGCGTACCTGATCATCGAGACTGACGGTCAGGAAATAGTTGGTGTAGTGGAGGCCAAGATAGGCATCACGTTCTGCTGCGGGCCACTCGGAGAGCTTGTCCGCCAATGCAGCACGCGCCTGCCGGTCACGGTCGGCACGCGGCAATTCGGAGAAGCCGCCAGTCAGAACCAGTTCAGTTTCATAGAAAAGAGTGCGCAGAAGCTGGCCCTTCCAGCCGTTCCAGACGCCGGGGCCCACGCCCTTGATGTCGCAGACCGTCAGGATTAGCAAAAGCTTCAACCGCTCCATCGTCTGAACCGTGTCGGCAAAGTCGACAATCGTTTTGCGATCATTGAGATCGCGAGACTGCGCAACCATGCTCATGGTCAGATGCTCGCGCACTAACCATTCCACGGTTTCGGTTTCTGATGCAGACAGGCCGAAGCGCGGGCAAAGCCTGCGGGCAATGCGGGCACCGGCGATGGAATGGTCTTCTGGTCGGCCTTTGGCGATGTCATGCAGAAGAATAGCCACATAAAGTAGAACACGATCACGCTTCATGGTGGTGACGAGATGGTTGGCTAGCGGATGCTCGTTTTCGAGCTCACCGTGCTCGATTTCAGACATGACCTGAATGCAGCGCAGCAGATGTTCGTCCACCGTATAATGGTGATACATGTTGAACTGCATCATCGCGACGATCTTGCCAAAATCCGGGATGAATTTGCCCAGCACGCCGGATTCATTCATGCGGCGCAGGATCAATTCCGGATTGCGCGGCGATGTCAGCACTTCAAGAAACAGGCGATTGGCTTCAGCGTTCTCGCGTAGTTCCCCGTTAATGAGTTTCAGCGAACGGGTGAGCTGTTGCATCGCATCGGGATGAAATTCCAGCCCATGCTTGTCGGCAAGATGGAAGATGCGGATGATGTTGACCGGGTCTCGTTTGAAGACGTCGGGATCAGCAATGTTGATGCGATGATTTTCGGAGACAAAATCTCCACTGGCTGAAAGCTTGCGCTTGCGGCGTGAGAAGGTGAGGAAGATGCGGTTGAAGCCCGGAACATGCTTGGCTTGTTCTTCTTCGAGCGCCGCACAAAGAATACGCGTCAGATCTCCGACATCCTTGGCCACTAGGAAGTAATGCTTCATGAAGCGTTCGACATAGTTCTGGCCCGGATGCGCGGTGTAGCCAAGGCGCTGCGCAATTTCCGGCTGGATATCGAAGGAGAGGCGTTCTTCTGCTTTAAGCGTTGCAAAATGCATGTGGCAACGCACAGCCCAAAGGAAATCTTCGGCCTTGTTGAAAAGGCGCAATTCGGCTCGTGATAGCACGCCGAGCTTGATCAGCTCTTCCTTGCTTTTCACGCGATAGAAATATTTTGAGATCCAGAACAGCGTATGCAGGTCGCGCTGACCGCCTTTGCCTTCTTTCACATTGGGCTCGACGAGATAGCGCGTCTCGCCTGCTTTGCGATGGCGGGCATCGCGTTCGGCAAGCTTGGCCTGGATGAATTCAGGTCCGGTATTTTTGACCACTTCCTCGTCAAAGCGGGTAATCAGTGCGGTGAAAAGATCTTTGTTTCCGATGATGAACCGCGCATCCAGAAGGGCTGTACGGATCGTCATGTCTTCGCGCGAAAGACGAATGCATTCGTCGATATTGCGTGTCGAATGGCCGACTTTCAGCCCCATGTCCCAAAGCATGTAGAGCATATATTCGGCGACCTGTTCGCCCCATGGGGTCTGTTTGTACGGCAGCAGGAACAAGAGATCGATGTCGGAACCCGGAGCCAGCCCGCCGCGCCCATAGCCGCCAACGGCGACGATCGCCATGTTTTCAGCTTTTGACGGGTTCGTCATCGGATAGGCTTTGGTGCTGGCAAATTCGAACAACGCGCTGATCAGCGTGTCCATGAGATAAGACAGGCGTCGCACACAAAGTGTGCCGCCGCCATCTTTCATCAGCATGCTTTCCGCATTCGCACGACCGCGTATCAGAGCATCTTTAAGCGCTTGCAGCACGACTTTACGCACGGACGGGCTTGTGTAGCTCTCATCTGTGGAGTCAGCCAGTTCGTTTAGCTTGCGACGAAGTGTTTCGGGATTGACGATTTCTTCAAGCTTCAGGTCGTGTGCGCTCATGCGGCTTTGATGTCCGGCTTGTAGGGAAGGGCTTGCGGTTATCATCCTATAGCCGGTTTTAGATATGGTGAACATACTCCCGCTGCGATCCGATGACGACAAGCGCATACAAACAAAAAGGCCGGGCATTGCCCGGCCTTTCTCGTGTTTTAAAGCATTTCCACCAAAAGTGAGAACCGATTTCGCGTTCGGAAATGCGTAAAAACAAATAGTTACAGCGGTTCCAACGATTCAATATTAACTGGAACCGCTGTATTCGTCTTTTCAGCTGGTCGCATTATACGCTGCAATTGCTGCCATATTCACGATATCCGTATCTTTTGCGCCGATATTGACGATCTGCGCTGGCTTGTCGAGACCGACGAGCAGCGGACCGATAATTGTCGAGCCACCCAGCTCCTGCAACATATTGGCTGCAATCGAAGCCGAATGATTGTCAGGCGTGACGATGACATTGGCCGGACCTGACAGCCGAATGAACGGATACCGGTCCATCAGCTTCGGGTTGAGGGCAACGTCTGCGCTCATTTCGCCATCGAATTCAAAATCGACATGACGCGTGTTTAGAATACGAACTGCTTCCTGAATGCGTGCCGAGCTTTCGCCGACCATATGGCCGAAGGTCGAGAACGCTGTCAGTGCCACGCGCGGCACATAGCCCATGCGGCGCGCCATACCCGCTGCTTCAACGGCGATATCCGCAAGTTCTTCGGCTGTTGGTTGTTCGTGCACGGCAGTGTCTGCGATGAAGACTGTGCGGCCACGGCAAAGCGCAATGGAAACACCCACCAGACGGTGGCCGGGCTTTGAATCGATTACACGGCGTACATCTTCAAGTCCGGTTGCGTAGTTACGGGTGATGCCCGTTACCATGCCATCGGCATCACCCAGCGCTACCATGCAGGCGGCAAAATGATTGCGGTCATTGTTGATCAGACGGTGGCAGTCACGTGTCAGATAGCCTTTGCGCTGCAGTTTCTCATAGAGATAATCGGCATAGACGGTATTGCGGCTCGAAAGACGCGCATTGATAACCTCGATGCCGGGACGGTCAAGATCAAGACCTGCAGCTTTTGCAGTTTCCGCAACGCGCTCCTCGCGGCCAACAAGAATGGCAGTGCCAAGACCTTGATTAACGTAGGACACAGCGGCACGCATCACCTGCTCTTCTTCACCTTCGGCAAAGACGATACGTTTTGGCTGACGGCGCACACGCTCATAAATGCCACGCAATGTCGAAGCAATCGGATCACGACGCGCCAGCAATTCGCGCTTATAGCCTTCAAGATCGTCAATTGCGCGACCGGCAACGCCGGTTTCCATTGCAGCCTTGGCGACAGCTGCCGAAACGGTTGCAAGCAGGCGCGGATCGAACGGGACCGGGATGATATAACTCGGACCGAAGCGCGGACGGCTGCCCTGATAGGCGGCAACAACATCGTCCGGCACGTCTTCGCGTGCGAGTTCTGCGATCGCATAGACGGCGGCGATTTTCATCTCATCGTTGATCGTGGTGGCACGAACGTCGAGTGCACCACGGAAAATATAAGGGAAACCCAGAACGTTATTGACCTGGTTCGGATAGTCCGAACGGCCTGTTGCAACAATCGCGTCATCGCGCACTTCTGCAACATCTTCCGGTGTGACTTCTGGATCGGGATTGGCCATGGCAAAGATGATCGGATTGGGCGCCATCGAGCGCACCATTTCCTTGGTCAGGGCCCCCTTGGCGGAAACGCCGAAAAAGATGTCAGCATCTTGCATCGCTTCTTCAAGCGTGCGCTTCGACGTTTTTACCGCGTGGGCTGACTTCCACTGGTTCATGCCTTCTTCGCGGCCCTGATAGACGACGCCCTTGGTGTCGCAGAGGGTGACGTTTTCGGCAGGGAAACCGATAGCCTTGATAAGCTCAATACAGGCAATGCCAGCAGAGCCTGCGCCATTGCAGACAAGTTTGGTGTTCTTGATATCGCGGCCTGTCAGATGCAGCGCATTGATCATGCCCGCGGCGGCAATGATTGCCGTTCCGTGCTGATCGTCGTGAAAGACCGGAATGTCCATCAGCTCACGCAAGCGGCTTTCTATGATGAAACAGTCTGGTGCCTTGATGTCTTCGAGATTGATGCCGCCAAACGATGGTCCTAGATAACGCACCGCATTGATGAAGGCGTCGATATCGGTTGTGTCGATTTCAAGATCGATGGAATCCACGTCGGCAAAGCGCTTGAACAGTACGGCCTTGCCTTCCATGACCGGCTTGGAAGCAAGCGCACCCAGATTGCCGAGGCCGAGGATTGCCGTGCCGTTGGAAATGACAGCGACGAGATTGCCCTTGGCCGTATAGTCATAGGCCAGAGCGGGATTTTCCGCGATGGCCTTGACCGGCACGGCAACGCCGGGCGAATAGGCAAGCGACAGGTCGCGTTGCGTCGTCATGGGCTTGGTCGGATTGATTTCCAGCTTGCCCGGGCGGCCCTGAGCGTGAAAGTCGAGCGCTTCCTTCTCACTGGCTGTGGGTGTGCGTTCTGGCGTGTTGCCCTTCGGCGTCGAGGCTGGCATGTTCCCTCCGGGTTCATCTGCGGGACAAATTCGATAACGCCAGTGATGCACGGTGTAAACAGTGCATATTGGAACAGATGTTGATCCAAAAGTGATGAGTTGTGAAACTTTATGACTTTAAACGATTTAAATGAGCAATAAACGAAGGCTTCAGTATGGAATCGAAAGCAGGCGACAATAACCCACAGGCAGATGAAAGCGCTGTGCAGGAAACCGCTGTTCGCCTCACGCCCATGATGGAGCAATATATCGAGATCAAAGCCGCGAATGTTGATTCGCTGCTCTTTTATCGCATGGGCGATTTCTACGAACTATTCTTCGATGACGCGGTGGAAGCATCCCGCGCGCTCGGCATCACGCTCACCAAACGTGGCAAGCATCTGGGCGAAGATATCCCTATGTGTGGCGTGCCATTCCATGCGTCTGATGACTATTTGCAGAAGCTGATTTCCAAGGGCTATCGGGTCGCCGTCTGTGAGCAGGTGGAAGATCCGGCTGAAGCGAAGAAGCGTGGCTCGAAATCGGTCGTTCGTCGCGATGTGATCCGTCTTGTAACTCCTGGCACGATCACCGAAGAAAAGCTGCTTGATCCGTCCGAGGCAAACTTCCTCATGACGCTCGGCCGCACCAAAGGTGACGGCGCGCTGGCACTCGCGTGGATCGACATTTCAACCGGCACCTTCCGCGTGGCAGAAACAGCCGAAGACCGTCTTTTTGCCGATATCATGCGTGTGGACCCACGCGAGCTGATTGTGGCCGACACTGCATTCCATGACGCGGAACTGCGTCCGGTGTTCGATCTGATCGGAAAGGCTGTGTCTCCACAACCTGCAACTCTGTTTGACAGTGGTGCAGCGGAGGCGCGCATTCAACGCTATTTCAATGTCGCAACGCTTGATGGTTTTGGCCAGTTCAGCCGTTCGGAGCTTTCGGCCATTTCCGGTGCTATTGCCTATATCGAAAAGACGCAGATTTCCGAACGCCCGCCGCTGATGCGACCTGAACGCGAGCAGGAAGGCGGCACGATTTTCATCGATCCTGCCACCCGCGCCAGCCTTGAACTCGCCCGCACAATGTCCGGCAATCGCGAGGGCAGTCTGCTGAAAGCGATTGATCGAACTGTGACCGGTGGCGGCGCGCGTCTTCTCGCCGAACGTTTGACAGCACCACTAACGAACCCTGTAGAAATCGCGCTACGCCATGATTCCGTTTCATGGTTCTTGCGCGAACAATCGCTCTGCGACGCTATGCGGCTTGAACTTAAGGGTGTGCCGGATATGCCACGCGCGCTCTCGCGTCTGGCGGTTGGTCGCGGTGGTCCGCGCGATCTGGGCGCTTTGCAGCGAGGCTTTGAAGCCGCCGGTGGGATTGCATCCTTGCTAGAAGGCGCGCTTTTGCCAGACGAACTTCGCTATGCCTGCGACGCGATTGTGAAAATACCGGCAAGTTTTGCAGCCCATCTCGACCGGGCCTTGGCTGATGAAATGCCGCTTTTGAAACGCGACGGCGGTTTCGTGCGTCAGGACTACAATACAGAACTCGACGAAATGCGCGCGCTCCGTGATCAGTCGCGCCGGGTGATCGCGGGTCTTCAGGCCGATTATATCGAGGAAACAGCCATCAAATCGTTGAAGATCAAGCATAACAATGTGCTTGGTTATTTTATCGAAGTGACAGCCAATAATGCAGGGAGCATGACCGACACGGATGCTGCCAAAGGACGCTTCATCCACCGTCAGACGATGGCAAATGCCATGCGCTTCACCACGACGGAACTGGCAGCACTTGAAAGTAAAATCGCTAATGCCGCCGACCGGGCTTTGTCGATAGAATTGGCGATTTTCGAGGAACTCACTGCGGAAGCGGTCAGCCATGCGGATAGCATTCGTGCCGCCGCAGCAGCACTCAGCGTGTTCGACGTTTCGGCTTCTCTCGCCGTTCTTGCCGATGAGCAGGGCTATTGTCGTCCGCTGGTCGATGACAGTTTGTCGTTCAATATTGTGGCCGGTCGCCATCCGGTGGTCGAACAGGCATTGCGCCGTCAGGCAGCCAATCCATTTGTTGCCAATGATTGCAATCTTTCTCCGCAAACGGTTGGTGGAAATGGTGCGATCTGGCTGCTCACTGGCCCTAATATGGGTGGTAAATCGACCTTCCTGCGCCAGAATGCACTGATCGCGATCATGGCGCAGATGGGGTCTTTCGTTCCTGCTGGTTCTGCTCAGATCGGCGTCGTGGATCGATTGTTCAGCCGCGTCGGCGCATCGGATGATCTGGCGCGGGGCCGTTCGACTTTCATGGTGGAAATGGTCGAAACAGCAGCAATTCTCAATCAGGCAGGTGAGCGTTCACTGGTCATCCTTGATGAGATCGGCCGTGGAACGGCAACCTTTGACGGGCTTTCCATTGCGTGGGCGGCCGTGGAATATCTGCATGAGAAGAACCGCTGCCGTGCACTTTTCGCCACGCATTTCCATGAAATGACGGCGCTGTCTGAAAAACTCGACCGGCTGTCAAATGTCACCATGCGGGTTAAGGAATGGGACAATGACGTGGTCTTCCTGCATGAAGTGGCGAAGGGGGCAGCTGATCGTTCTTATGGTGTGCAGGTCGCGCGTCTCGCCGGTCTGCCGGAAGCCGTGGTCAATCGCGCGCGCGATGTTCTGCATCAGCTTGAAGCGGGTGAAACATCCGGCAAAGCCGACAAGCTGATTGATGATTTACCGCTGTTTTCCGTTGTACTTCAACAAGAGAAGCCAAAAGCCCAAGCTGCCGCAAAGGACAGCGAGCTGGCCAAAGCCGTTACGGCAATCAGCCCGGATGAACTGACCCCGCGCGAGGCGCTTGATCTGGTTTACAAGTTGAAGGAATTGGCGGGCAGGGGGTAACCCTCCCCTTCGCTTTTCGCTCCGCACTTTAGGGCGTGGGCGGTGAGAGGCCCGACCTCACCTATCGCGCGCTGTGTTTCCCCTCATCCTGAGGAGGCCCGAAAGGCCGTTTCGAAGGGCGAGGGGAAAGCGTTAATTTTTAGACGAAACGGTTCGCTTCCGCGCCATAATACGTGATGTAGCGGCTTGAAATGCGCTCAATCGGCAGGATGATGAACACATCGGTCGTGCCGAAAGCCTCATCAATCACAGCACCGTCGCCGATCATCGCACCAAGACGCAGGTAACCCTTCACCAGTGGCGGCATCGAGAACAGCGCGACCTTGTTGTTGATTGCTTCCTTCGGCATCAGATCCATCGGCTGATAGCGATGCGGAAGCGCGCGCACATCCCAGTCGGGTGTTGCGCGGCAGTTCTGGTGCAGGAAGGAGAGACCCAGGGCATGTGCCGCAGGCACAGCGCCGTGGAACGAGGCGCAACCAAACATCACGTCAATGGAATGACGACGGCAATAGGCCCAGGCACCCTGCCACAAAAGTTCCACCGTGCGCTTGGAGCGATACTCCGCCTTAACGCAAGAGCGGCCAAGTTCCAGTAGCTTCAGGTTCGGACGAGAAAGTGTCAGACGCTGAACGTCATATTCATCGGCCGAGTAGAACCCGAGTGCCTTTTCAGCCTGATCGCTACGCATCAGGCGATAGGTACCAACGATTTGCTGATGCTCGGGAACCGGCAATGAGGTATCATAAACCAGCAGATGATCGCAGATCGCATCGAAGCGATCGGAATCGCGCAGTTCTACTTCTTCGATGGTTTCCTTGCGTGCGCCCATTTCTTCAAAGAAGACGCGGAACCGCAATTCCTGCGCCGCGTCAATCGCATCGCGAGAATTTGCAAGTCGTACTTCCAGGGACCCGATGCGCCCCAGAACAATGGGATCGCTTGCGGATGTGAAGAGCGTTGGTTGTGCTTCTATGCCCGACATGACCGTATCATCAATGATTTGCTGGCCCATTCCAAGCAGTACTGACATGATGATTCGCTCCTGATCCTGTTGTTCACGCATTCCTGAACGGTTTTCCGACTGATATTTCAGCCGGAGCTAACCAATTCCGATTCTCTTACGGTCTGGTTGCGTGGACATGACGTCCAATCTGACCGCAGCAATACAGATTCAGTGCTACGCGAGGATGACAGAAGCGTGTCACCAATGTGTCATTTGGGGTGGGTGAAGCTTATCCCCTTCAAAAATCAGTTAAATTTCATAGTCAAAATAGGGGAAAGCTTGAGTCTGATCAAGCGTTTCGCATTGGGGGCAAAAAAGAGCTGAAAATATCAGCTAGCGCGCTGCCCGCTCGCGTCGCCAACCGAGAAATTCTTCCAGAATAATAAGTGCTGCACCAATGGTGATAAAGGTGTCGGCCAGATTGAAAACGGCAAATGACCATGTCGGCAGATGGAAGAGAATGTAATCGACCACATAGCCATGCATGACGCGATCGATGAGGTTGCCAATAGCACCACCGACCACAAGCGCAAATCCATAGCGCGCAAAAGTACGTTCAGAGGGGTTGGTCCACCAGAGATAGAGCACAAAAAGGATTACGGCTGCGGTTATCGCGACCAGGCCCCAGTCATGCAGCCATGCCAGCATTGAAAAGGCGATGCCTTCATTATGTGTACGGAACAGCGCGAGGAACGGCAGCAGATCGATCTGCTGCCCATAACCCATACGGGTTTCGACCAGAAATTTGACGCCCTGATCAATCAGGACCGCGATAATGACAACGAGAAACGAGGACAAAACCGCATGACGCTTCATCCGCTGGCCCTTTCATCGAGAGTGAGTGCCTCGCGGCGAATTTCATAAAGCATGATACCGGTAGCAATCGCCAGATTAAGCGAATCTGCGCGGCCTGCCTGCGGGATGCGTGCGAGCTTGTCGCAGCTTTCAGCAAGCGTGTCCGGCAGACCCTGCTGCTCATTGCCCATCATCAGGATAACAGGCTTTTTGGCGTAAGGGATCGTGCGATAGTCGACAGCGCCTTTGAGATGAGTGCCAACGAGAAGACCCGAAAAGCCTTTGCGCCAGTTCAGAAACTCGGTTTCCGTTGTCTTATAGAGCGGCATCGAGAACACCGAGCCCATGGTGGCGCGCACAGTTTCCAGCGAATAGGGGTCGGTGGTGTCGCCGATCAGGATGATGCCCTTGGCACCAACCGCATCGGCGGTGCGGATAACTGTGCCCAAGTTTCCCGGATCGCGCACGCGATCAAGCGCGATATAAACATCGTTGCTTTTCGGCTTGAGGTTTGCAAGCTGGTGATATTGCTGTTCGAAAACGCCAACCACCATCTGCGGATTATCGCGGCGGGTGATTGCCGTCATGATCTTTTCAGTCACTTCGAGCACCAGTCCGCCCTTGGCGAAGGTGCGTGCTGCAACCTGCTCGACCATCTTGTTGCCCTTGCCAGACTTGGCAAACACGAGCGTCTTGATGCGCCAGTCCTGCTCAAAAGCATCGATGACGAGCTTAAGACCTTCTGCCAGAAAAACGCCCTGCTGATCGCGATATTTTTTCAGTGCCAGCGAACGCAGATCTTTGACAATCGGATTGGTAAGGCTTGTGACTTCCTTCACCTGCCCCACACGCGGACTTGAATGCTGTTGATTGCCGCTTTTGGAAAAATCGTCGTCTCGGCTCATTTTGCTACCCAGCGGCTGAACATGGATGTGGAAAGCGCACGCTTGGCTGAGCGTTCACGCAGAATAAGTTCGCCTGATTCGACCGTGCCGCCAAGACCAGTGAAACGATCACGAACCAGCTCGTGAATGGCGAAGAACGAAGCGCGGATCGAATAAGCGGTCAAGATGACAGCCAGCGCGTTTGGCGTGAGGATTGAACGGCAGGTATCGACCATGGCAGGCAGATGTTCGAATAGCTGCCAGACTTCGCCGTTCGGACCGCGGCCATAGGCTGGCGGATCAAGCAGGATGATGTCGTAGAAGCTGCCGCGGCGTTCTTCACGTTGCACGAACTTCATAGCGTCTTCGCAAATCCAGCGAATGGGCTTGTCGGAAAGGCCAGCCATTTCCTGATTTTCGCGTGCCCAGACGATAGCCTTCTTGGAAGCATCGACATGGGTCACTTCGGCACCTGCGCGTGCCGCAACAAGCGATGCAACGCCTGTATAACCAAACAGATTGAGAACCTTCACGGTGCGGCCAGACTTGGCTGCTTCGCGGATCAGACTATCCATATAGGACCAGTGTGCTGCCTGCTCAGGGAACACACCCACATGGCGGAACGAGGTGAAGCGGCCGTGAAACGAGATGCCGTCATGCTGCATTGGCCAGGTTTCGCCAAGGGTCACATGTGGGAACGCCCAACGTCCCATGCCTTCTTCATCGGTATTACCGGTAAAGACCGCGTCGGCTTTGTCCCATTCGCTTTTCGGCAGGCTCGGAAGCCAGATTGCCTGACCTTCCGGGCGCACGATGCGATAGGGACCGTATTGCTCAAGCTTCAGCCCGTCGCCGCTGTCCAACAGCGCGTAGTCGTCTGATGGCTCGGTTTCAAGGATGACGGGTGTGCGTTCACCGGGGCGCTCGCCTTTGTAAGCTTTGATCTCGCGCTGAGGTGCTACGATATGCTTTTCTTCTGCAGGTTTGGGCGCAGCTTTGGCGAATTGCGGACGCGGCTTCCTGAAGAACGAACCCTTGTCGTCGGGCTTGCTTCCATGCTTGGCAGCCGAACGCGGCTCATCCTGCTTTGCACGACCGAAACCGCGCTGCTCTTTACCGCCCGATGGCTTTTTGCCTTTTCCTTTTGGCGCCTTCACCCGTCACTCCGTTCTTAATTTGACGTGTAGGTAGGGCAAATGCAGCCGGAACGGAAGTGAAAAAGAAGGCGTGATGCGATCAGATCTTGGAAACTGTGCCTGGCACATGGCGCTTTTCTGCCGATTCCGCACGTTCCAGAAGCTGCGACGCTTCCTTTTTAAAGCGACGTTCCCGGCGGCGATGCTTGCCTTGGGTCAGCCACGTGACGGCGGCGCCGATCAAAGCGCCAAGGATAAGCGCGCCAAACAGCCAGATAAACAACGGTGCCTGATAGGTCAGCGCAGGATTGCCGGGATTGAATGGATCAATTGTCAGGCCAACCGTTTCACGGTTGGCGACCGAAAGAGCGATCAGAATGACCGCCAATGGCACCAGAATGACAATTGTTACAACGCGCTTTGCCACCATGACGATCGATCAGATGGCGCCGTTGAGACGGTCGCGCAGCTCCTTGCCTGTCTTGAAGAATGGCACCCACTTTTCTTCAACATCCACCGTGTCGCCGGTGCGTGGGTTGCGGCCGCTGCGAGCCGGGCGGTTTTTTACCGAAAAAGCGCCGAAGCCGCGTAATTCGACGCGATTGCCATCAGCAAGGGCATTGGTGATCTCTTCAAAAACTGCGCCGACGATGTTTTCGACATCGCGTTGGAAAAGATGCGGATTACGGCTGGCGATAACCTGAACGAGTTCCGATTTGATCACGGCTTTAAACCCCTGTGTTTCTCTTGTCCGGTGAAAGGACTCATTTATTTGCCGGGGTGACACCCGGCGTTCCGTCAACGTGCCAAACCGAAAGAAGTCCGTCAAGGAAGATACGATCCTTGGCGATTTCCTTCAACATAGCATCGGCCTCTTGTGGCACGCCGAGAAGGCGCGCACCGGCATGAATAATCAGATCACGCAGAGAAAAACCGGTGTCGCTGCTGACAGGTTTCCATTCAAGCTTTGGCAGATCCTTGGAAACACCTTTGCTGGTAAGCCAGGCAACCGCTTCTTCCTCGCCACCAAGGCCGTCGATCAGCTTATTTTGCAACGCCTGACGACCGGTAAAGACTGCGCCATTGGCCAGAGCTAGCGCTTCTTCATGCGTGAAAGAGCGACGTTCCTGGACAATTCCGACGAACCAGTCGTAAGAATCCATGATCATGTTGCGGATCATGGCTTTGGCTTCGTCGCTTGCCGGGCTGAAATAGTTTGGCTCTGCTTTCAATGGCGACGATTTGATGGTCTCAACCTTCACGCCAATGGTGTCGAGCAGTTTGGAAAGATCAGGATACTGAAACAACACGCCGATCGAGCCGACAATCGATGTTTGACGCGCTAAGATATGATCGGATGCACTGGCGATCATATAGCCAGCCGATGCTGCAAGCGTCCCGACCTGGGTCACGACCGGCTTCTTTTTTGCGATTTTCCGTACTGCTTCGTAAATTGATTCGCCGCCAACGGTTGTGCCGCCGGGTGAATCGAGGATGAGGATCACGCCCTTGACTGCATCGTCATCGGCTATCTTGTTGAGGCGCTTTATAAGCTCTTCATTTTCAAAAATGGTGCCTTCAATGCGAACTTTTGCAACATGCGGTGTCGCAAAATTGGCACCTCGCATGGAATAAGATGCAATTCCGGCAATGAGAGCCGCGAGCAAAAGCAGAAAAGCGATGCGCCACACTGTGAGCTTTCTGCGCAGCTTGCGTCTTTCGATCAGTGCTTCGGCGTCCTGAGCCATACTCATCCATCCATGATTCAAGCGAAATGCTGTCGATATTCTTTAATCTATGACCGATGATAGGGGAAGGCGGCAAGCTCCCCAACGATTTTGCCGGCCGAATGGCAAGACTATAATCAAAATCAGTTGTATGTTAACAATGAAGTGATCGGGCTTTTGCTTCTTTAAGAGTCTGAAGAAAAGCCAGTTTTCCGTCCTTCCGCAATGTTCATGTCATTTTTGCATGGCAGGTGCGGTGTTTTGTGACGTGTATTAGACTTGAGTGTCAGGGTATTGCACCCCAAATAAACCGTATTGAGCTAAGATAGCATCGCATGAAAAAGTTTCTTGCTTGATGCGTCTGTAAACAGTTGAGCAATAAAACAGCTTTAAAAGCTGCTGAATTATAGACCGAATTATAGATTGAGTAATCGAAAGACACGATGAGCGCTGACACACCACATATCCATGCTTCGCAAGGATCCGCTTCTGCGGCGTCCAATGGCGGTGGCATGCATTTTGGAGCGTCCGAAAAGGCAGCTTCGCTTTTTAAAGCTGCACAGCGTCATTCGATCCGCGTTCGTGTTCTTAAAACGGCATTGCCTGTTGCCGCAATTGCGCTTGCAGCGGTCTTTTCCTGGTACACGTTTCTGGCCACTCCAGCCGCTCCTGTGAAGGTGGAAGTTAATAACGGTGGCGAGAGCGGTAAGCTTGTCATGAGCAATCCACAGCTCAACGGCTATACCAAAGACAATCGCCCCTATTCGATGATTGCGGCAAAGGCTGTGCAGGACGCCAAAAATAGCGGCGCAATCTCGCTTGAAGGTATTTCCGCCGAGTTGCCAGTTGGTGATAATGGTAGTGCTAAGGTAGAGGCTGCATCCGGCGTGTACGATAATGCGAACGGTCGTTTGCAACTTGATAAGGATTTTACTGTTACGACGAACGAAGGCTTGCATGCCGTCATGCGTTCTGCGGATGTCAATCTGAAGAGTGGTCAGGTGACGACCGACAAGCCCGTCGATATTCGTAACGGCACTACGCAGATTAGCGCTGACAGCATGCAGATCAAAGAGAGCGGCAAGATCGTGATCTTTGAAAACAAGGTGCGCGTCGTCATTGACGGCGGCGCAGTTTCGGGCAACAACACGCCTTGAAATTAGGGTGTAAAGCGCATGCGCAGTATTGCATAATTCCTTAAACTTGAATTGGTTTAAGGTTAAATTATGCAGCAAGTTTAAACTGTTAGAGCGATATTTGTGCGCCCGATAGGGCGCACTGCGCTCTAAAAGATATTGTATGACGCAGGTTCTGCGGGTTTCGTTTCTTTTCTGCGCAGTCAGATATTTCTATCTGGCTGCGTTAAGTTTAAGATTGAGGCCGAATGATTGTGGCTTGAGGTGTAGGTCTGAAAGGTTGATAGACTTTTCGGACACATTTATGCGTCGGGCAGGGATTTGACGTGCTCGACCCGATTCCTGAAACAGGAACTGTAGGGGAGCTGGAGAGTAATGGAACGCGAGACGGGCAAGATGAACAAGAGCATGAAGACCCGCACTTTGCGGATGGGATTTGCAGCTTTGGCGCTTGGCCTCGTTGTTGCGCCGGTCTCCGCTCTGGCTCAGGACAGCCAGCAGGTGCCATTTGGCAGCCTCAAGCTCTCCGGTGGCAAGGATCCGATCAAGATTGACGCCGATAAGCTCGAAATGCTCGACAAGGAAGGCAAGGCCATTTTCACTGGCAATGTCTCCGTCGTGCAGGGCGACGCGCTTTTGAAGTCAGGCAAGATGATCGTCTATTATAACAAGGATTCGCAGGGCGAAGGCGGTCAGGCTGCTGGTGGTACTGCTGGTCTGAGTGGGTCCGGTATTGATCGTCTCGAGATCAGCGGCAAGGTTTACCTCAAGTCCGGCACGCAGGTCGCAACCGGCGACACCGGAAACTATGACGGCAAGAGTCAGGTCATGGTCTTGCAGGGCCAGAAGGTTGTGCTGACTGATGGTGACAATGTTGCAACCGGTTGCAAGCTCACTGCCAATATGAGCACCGGCAAAGCTTTCCTCGAAAGCTGCAAGGGCCAGAGCAAGGGCCGCGTATCCATCATCATGGCGCCGCAGGATCAACAGAAGCAGGGCGGTGCCGCGCCCAAATCGAATTAACCGGAGCGCGCGTGGGATTGTTCTGGAACAAGAAAGCCGACGAGCAGCAGGGCATGTCTGAAAATGCAGCCGCTATTGAGGGTGCGGATGGTATGATGCCATCGCAGCCCGGTAAGACGACCCGTCTCAAAGGGACGTTGGTCGCTCGGGGCCTTTGCAAGAGCTATCGCGGACGACAGGTCGTCAATGGTGTGTCGTTTGGCGTGCGCGCTGGCGAAGCCGTGGGTATTCTTGGTCCAAACGGTGCCGGTAAGACAACCTGCTTCTATATGGTGACAGGGCTTGTTCCAGCCGATGCTGGTGCAATCGAAATCGATGGTTACGACGTAACATCAATGCCAATGTACCGCCGCTCGCGTCTTGGTATTGGCTATCTGCCGCAGGAAGCATCGATTTTTCGCGGCCTGTCGGTTGAGAACAACATCAAGGCTGTGCTGGAAGTGGTCGAAAAAGACCGCAAGAAGCGGGCCACCGAGCTCGATGCTCTGCTTGAAGAATTTCATATCGCACACTTACGCAAGGCCCCGGCCATCTCCCTTTCGGGTGGTGAACGCCGTCGTCTGGAAATCGCACGTGCGCTGGCATCTCGCCCGAACTTCATGCTGCTCGACGAGCCGTTCGCCGGTGTCGACCCGATTGCAGTCTCCGATATTCAGCAGCTCGTGCGCCATTTGACCAGTCGTGGCATTGGCGTTCTTATCACTGACCATAATGTGCGTGAAACGCTCGGGCTGATCGACCGTGCCTATATTATTCACGCCGGTCAGGTTCTGACGCATGGTCGTCCAGCGGAAATCGTCGCCAATCCAGATGTTCGCAGACTTTACCTCGGCGACCAGTTTACGCTCTGATCAAACTCTGAATTTAGGCTATAGTCTGCGCGCGGCTGTACAACGTTGCTCCCGTTTCCCAAAGCGCGTCATTTCTGCGACTATTTTCCTCTTTTGTCAGAAAAACCCACATTCTGAATTGACAAGCAAGGTTCGTACCAGTTTTGATGGCCGTCGCGCTTTAATTGAAAATAATTCAGGAACAAGCGGTTTGCCAGCTGAGAGCATAATCCGACCGGAGTGAAACGAGGGTCGATAAGATTATGCTTTAAGTAAAAGAGTTTAGAGCACCGATCTGATTGCATCCGATCGGTGCTCTAAAATGCTGTCAGGGAAATGGGGGAACGACACAACGCATGGCCCTTTCGCCGAAGCTTGATTTTCGCCAGTCACAATCGCTGGTGATGACGCCTCAACTGATGCAGTCGATCAAACTGCTACAGATGACGCATATCGAGCTGGACCAGTTCATCGATCTTGAAATTGAAAAGAATCCGCTGCTGGACAGAATAGAGGCAGCGAATGATGATTTTGCAGACGCAGAGCCGCAACACGAAGGCGATGATGCCACGCCGGATGCGTCTTCCGATGAAGACTGGTTCAAGACAGGTGCCGTCGATGATGCGCAAAATCTCTCTTCAACATTTGATAGCTCGCTTGAAAATATCTTTCCAGATGATCCCGGTCGCAGCGATGATGCGCATATCGACCTGGTTGCTCAATGGAACACCTCTGCCGGTGAGACTTATAGTGCGGGCGGCAGCTACGACATTGATCAGGTAACGGCAAGCCGCGTATCGCTGAGCGAACATGTCGCTGAGCAAATAGCGTTGACGTTTTCCACCCCGGCTGATCGCTTTATTGCAGCGGCTTTGGCAGATGCGCTGGATGAAAGCGGTTATCTGCGTGCGGATGTTTCCTTGCTTGCGCAGAATCTCAGTGTCGAAACTATCCATGTCGAACGCATTCTGCATGAAATGCAAAGCTTTGATCCGGCGGGCCTTTTTGCACGCGATCTGCGCGAATGTCTGGCAATTCAGCTTCGTCTCAAGGACCGGTTTGATCCGGCGATGGAAGCGCTCATCGACAATCTCGATCTGCTTGCGCGTCGTGATTTTGCGACGCTCAAAAAACTTTGCGGCGTCGATCAATCCGACATTCTCGACATGCTGACTGAGATCAGGATGCTGGATCCGAAGCCCGGGACCCAGTTCGAGGTTTCGGTTGCAGATGTGATCATTCCCGATGTGCTGGTTGCAGCCGCCCGCGATGGAACTTGGGGTATTGAGCTTAATCCGGCAGCCCAGCCGCGCCTTATCGTGAACAACGAATATTATGCAGAAGTGACCCCTTCAATCAAA
Organism: Ochrobactrum quorumnocens; assembly: GCF_002278035.1. Taxonomy (NCBI): domain Bacteria; kingdom Pseudomonadati; phylum Pseudomonadota; class Alphaproteobacteria; order Hyphomicrobiales; family Brucellaceae; genus Ochrobactrum; species Ochrobactrum quorumnocens. The sequence continues at coordinate 183,776 of NZ_CP022604.1, forward strand.
GGTGAGGAAAAGACGTTTCTGTCTGATTGTATGCAATCGGCGAACTGGCTGGTACGCAGCCTTGATCAGAGGGCGCGTACAATCCTGAAAGTAACACAAGAAATCGTGCGCCAGCAGGATGGATTCCTCCGGCACGGAGTCACCCGCCTCAAACCGTTGAACCTGCGTACCGTTGCCGACGCTGTGGGTATGCATGAATCAACCATCAGCCGCGTGACGGCCAACAAGTTCATGGCAACGCCGCGTGGCGTCTTTGAATTGCGCTATTTCTTCAACGCATCCATTGCTTCTTCCGAGGGGGGAGATGCCCATTCATCCGAAAGTGTGCGCCATCGTATCCGTCAGATGATCGACGCGGAAAAGCCTGATGATGTATTATCCGATGATGCAATCGTCGAAGCCTTGAAGAAGGACGGTGTGGATATCGCGCGCAGAACGGTCGCAAAATATCGGGAATCGATGAATATTGCTTCTTCAGTACAGCGCAGACGCGAAAAAAAAGCCAGATTATCGGCCCGTTGACTGATGTTTCCGCAACATGAAGTTGCGTATGCGCTAATATACGCATTCGGAAACGACCGGATCGATGTTGGTTTTTGAAACAGTATTACCCTGAACGTGTGAAATTCGATTTTATAGAGGGGATTGGCCGTATTGCATTGTCTGTTGCTGGAAGAAGGTGCAATTGACAATTGACGTTTCAGTCAATAGAAGCCCCGCTCGCATTAAGATGTGCACCCGCATAGACCGGAATACCGGGGTCTGATTATTGAGCGCATCTTGAAAAGTGTGAAGTAATTTTCGGATAATACCAGTATCCGATGAGTGGGACTCATGGGATATTGGTTAAGCCCGTGTGGCGATTGAACCTTTTCAAGGCGTGATGCGTCAGCATCTCAGCGCCTTGATATAAGAGGTGCTTAGAAACGAACAATTAGAGCGCTGACTGGATTCAATCGGATCGAGATGCGTTCTAAACGAAAGGCAAGGTAATATTCCGGGAAACGCTTCTGCGTTTCCAGCGTTACATATAAGAACGATGTGCAGCGAGCATTCCAGGCATGTGTTGTGAAAACATATGACGGGGAAATTACTCGAATAGTCGCGATAAAGAGCGCTTTCTGGGCAGTGTTTCGACACCTGCCCTGAGCGCGTGAAGCGGGGCTGGAAATTAGCACAGGACGAAAAGCAGAATTGATGCTGGTTCGCTTTGCGCTTCGCTCACCTTGTGATTAGACTACGTCCTGTTGTGTAACGCAAATGAGGTGTACCAAATGACTCTGCGTGTATCTGGAAAGCATATGGACGTCGGTGAAGCTTTCACGACCCGGATTATTGATCGGGTTAATGAAGCGGTCGGCAAATATTTTGATCATGGCTTTTCCGGGCAGGTAACGGTCACCAAGTCCGGATCGCGATACAGCGCGGATTGTACCTTGCATCTTGATAGCGGTGCTACCTTGCAGAGCACCGGAGATGCACAGGATCCGCAACTGGCGTTCGATGCGGCTGCGGACAAGATTGAAACACGGTTGCGTCGTTACAAGCGCCGTTTGAAATCGCGTCCAGCGACTGCACCAAATGCGATCTATGATGATGTGGCATATCGTGTTATGGCACCGCTGCCGGAAGAAGAGGAGGACCTTCCGGTTGATTACGCGCCGACTATCGTTGCGGAATCGTCTGTCGCCCTTCGCACCCTTTCGGTCGCGTCGGCGGTTGTGGAACTTGACCTGATCGAAAACCCGGTTCTGGTCTTCCGCAATGCGGGCAATGATGAAGTAAATATCGTCTACCGTCGTGCGGACGGCAATATTGGCTGGGTTGACCCATCAACGGTTACCCGCCAGGCCGCTCCTCGCGCTTGACGGCAAACCTGAAGCGCACGCAGTTTTGAGCTGTCGTGCGCTTCCCTAAACCGGGCCTACGATGGCCTGATTGAAGAAGGAACGGAGAGAATGGATCTTAGTGATCTGATTCAGCCAGGGGCGATTATCCCTGCGCTGAAAGCCAGCTCCAAAAAGCAGCTTTTGCAGATTTTGTCTGAAAAAGCCGCGGAACTGACCGGTCTCCCTGAGCGTGAAGTTTTCGAAACAATTCTCCAGCGTGAGCGCCTCGGTTCTACCGGGGTTGGCAACGGTGTTGCCATTCCGCACGGTAAGTTGGCAAGCATCGACAAGATTGCAGGAATTTTTGCGCGCCTTGAAACTCCAGTGGATTTTGAAGCACTGGACGATCAGCCCGTCGATCTCGTCTTCCTGCTCCTCGCACCAGAAAACGCGGGCGCGGATCATTTGAAAGCCTTGTCACGCATTGCTCGCATGTTGCGCGATGCGGATACAGTGGCAAAGCTGCGCGGAACACATGACGCGCAGGCACTTTATTCATTCCTGACATCACAGCCAGCGTCCAACGCTGCCTGATTTTGACTGTTTAAGCTAACAAAGCCGCCGTTCACGCATGAACGGCGGCTTTGTCATTTTTACGGTGCACTATTTCTGTCGCTATATCTCTCGATTTTCAAGGCTGGTCGATACCGCTAAACCCCTTACATTCATGGTTTTGAATTTGATGAAAGGTATTTTGTGACTTTACTTAAACCAATTGCAGTCGCGGCAATTTCACTACTGGTGATTTTCAGCTCGGCACTAGCGGAGCGTTCAGTGTCAAACATGTCGCGGATGGAAAGTTCAGCGACATCTGATCAGTGCAGGAAAGTAGCCGAGACCCTTTGCCGAAATTACAAGAAAAAGGGTGAAAAATGGTATCAATGGTGCTTGCGCGAGCAATATGCCAACTGCATGCACCAGAATCCGCCAAAATGATCGTTTGACGGAGAGCTGCAATGCCGGTCCGTTTGTCGGACCGGCATCACGCAAAGAATTTAGTGCAGCATCACGGTGCGCAGTTCATGTTCATGCGCGCCTTGCAGCGCAGTGGCACGGACATCGGAAAGCACAATCGGCTCGCCGCTTGCGCCAAACAGTGCCCAAAGCTCGAGGCCCGGTGCAATCGGTGGGAGGGCAGGGAAGGTGCGGGTAAGATCATCAGAGCGGATCTTGCGCACATAGGCCACTTCACCTTCACCCAGATGAGCGAATTCATGTTCGGTGAGAATGTGTCTGTCCATGGTCTTAGCCTCCAATTTCGCAGCACATCATTAGCGATCATACTGCTTAAGAGCTTAACAATTTCACTATAGCGGCTTTAGCCTGAACCCAGCGTGAACCGGTTTCATTCCTTCACTGCTATATTTATACGTTTGATTAGCCGTTCTGGTTCAGGTCGATCGAGATCAATGGCAAGCAAGCCATTTTTCAGTTCACAACCCACCACCCGCATGCCGTCGGCCAGAACGAAGACGCGCTGAAACTGACGGGCAGCAATGCCACGGTGCAGAAACTCACGTTCGGTATCGTCTGACTGGCGCCCTCGGATGACAAGCTGATTGTCCTCCGTCATAACCTCAAGATCGTCGCTGGCAAAGCCTGCAACAGCCAGCGTGATACGCAGGCGTTCAGACCCAGTCTCGCCGCGCAGACGTTCGATATTATAGGGCGGGTATCCATCGCCGGATTTGGCAATCCGTTCCAGCGTCTTTTCCATTGTGTCGAATCCGAGCAATAGCGGGCTCGAAAACGGTGTCATTCTTGTCATTGCATCAGTCCTTATCGAAGCGACCGTCATGGAAAGCACCCTTTCGGCGTATCTTTCGCTCAACTGATATGGCTTGTGAAAAGGGCGACTTCAAGGGCCGAAATCGGATTCCTGTCTTCGCATCATAAAACTGATGCCTTCAGGGTAAAAGCCGTCAACATATGTGGAAAAGTTATAGCGCTTCTTTAGAGCGCGTTTCGATCTGATTGAATCAGATCGGCGCTCTAAAACCTTTTATTTTAAGCATAATCTTATCGAACCTCGTTTCACTCCGGTCGGATTATGCTCTAGCGCCGGGCTTCGCTTAGGGCATTGCCAAAAGCCGTGGCGAAGCTCTCGCGATCATCAGGATTGAGGAAACTACCGACGAGGACACTGTCGTTGCGGCTTTCAACACGCATGGTCGTGATGCCGATATCTGGCTTTCTGGCGACATTGAATCTTGTCCAGAACGGATGAAACAGATGGCTGGTCATCTCGCCCGAGGCTTCATATTTGCGGATGTGCAGGGCGGCGCGCGATACGGATATCTCTTCGCGAGTATTTGCTGAACGGTAGTTCCAGCGAAAAGCCAGATAGATCGCCAGCACATCAAGGCCAAAAAAGCCGATGATCGGCCATGCCCCTATTGACCAGAACACGATACAGACAAACAGCCAGCAACAGATCATTGAACCCATCAGCACGCGAAACCCAGTTTGACCCAATGAGCGATAGGGCGTCAGCAGTGCTTCAAAAATGGGAGTATCAAATCTGTCTGGATTTGCGCCGTCTGGATGCTGCATGCAAAGCTCCCTCCGGGCTGCGTCAAGCTGTGAACTGTTTTCCGAAGACAGAGGTAAGTATAGAGACAAAATGGAAAACGCCAAAATCAAATCGCCCGTGAATGCTTCCGCTTCGACATCTGTGCGTCGTCCACGCCGGGTCACAGGCACGCTTTATACGGCTGATGAAATCCATGAGATTTTCCGTCGCTTTTCCATTTTGCGACCGGAACCGAAGGGCGAGCTGGAACATACCAATCCGTTTACATTGCTTGTAGCCGTGGCGCTGTCAGCGCAGGCAACCGATGTGGGTGTGAACAAGGCGACGCGCGCACTCTTTGCGATTGCCGATACGCCGCAAAAAATGCTGGCTCTCGGCGAAGAAACAGTCGGGGATTATATCCGCACCATTGGTTTGTGGCGCAACAAGGCTAAGAACGTCATTCTGCTATCTGAAGCGCTTATCCGTGATTATGGCGGTGAAGTTCCTGATGATCGCGATGAATTGGTGAAGCTGCCGGGCGTTGGCCGCAAGACCGCCAATGTCGTGCTGAGCATGGCTTTTGGTCATTCGACGATGGCCGTGGATACGCATATTCTGCGCATTGGAAATCGGATCGGTCTTGCACCAGCTAAGACACCCGATGCGGTGGAAGCTATTCTCATGCGGGTTATTCCAACGGAATACTTGTTCCACGCGCATCACTGGCTGATCCTGCACGGTCGCTACACGTGTAAGGCGCGCAAGCCTGAATGCGAGAATTGCGTTATTGCTGATATCTGCAAATATTCCGGAAAGACTTGCGATGTTCCGGCAGCGCTCATTCCGCTACCGCCGCAGTTTTAACGTTTCACGCTGCGTTATAGCCTTATGCAAATGGATCATCATAGCGGCTGCAAAAAGCGGGGTCAGCAGATTGACAAGCGGGATCGCCATGAAGGCCGCGATCAGCAGTCCTGCTAGAAACACCGTGACACCATATTGAGAGCGGAGTGCCTTGGCCTCGCTCTCGGACCGATAACGCATCGCGGCAAATTCAAAAAATTCCCGCCCCAGCAAATAGGCGTTGATAACGAAGAAGGCGATCAGATTGATGCCTGGAACGAACAGCAGAACCAACGCCACGATATTGCCGAGAATGACCACACTCAGGAATTTGAGCGAAACGACTACAGAGCGCCCGAGCGGCAGAGGTGTGCCAGCTGGCTCTCTGGGATAATCTTCGCGCTCAACGACATCTGCGATGTCATCGAGGAAAATACCGGCGACCAGCGCTGTCACAGGCGCAATCATTAATGCCAGCACAAGAGCAAGCCCAAGACCTGCCACGATTGCTGCAGCAATACCGAGCCAGCCTGCCCATCCAGGTATTCCGGGCAGCAATTGCTCCATCCAGGGCCATGCGAAAGTAAAAAATATTTGTCTTATGGCGACCCAAAGCCCGACAAGTAACAAAAGCGTCAAGCCAAGCGTTTTCCATAAAACGGAGCGAAATTCCGGCGTTGGAAGACGTTTAAGTGCCTTCAACGCAGCATCTATGATCATTTTGGATCCACTTTCAGCAATCTCATGCGATCAAAATAAGAAGGCTGTTCGGTCTGCACAAGACGGCCTGCCCACAAGTCACAAGACTGACGGACTAGCCAAAAACTTTTCAAAAGGCTAAACCCGCCCCACATGACTGCCGCCGCACCGCTGTCTGAATGCCTCGGAGAGAGGCTGGCAGCAGACAAAAAGGGGAGCCCCAGACCAGCTCATGGCTACATTCGACGTTCTTTGCATTGGCAACGCCATTGTCGATATTCTTTCGCGCACTGAAGACGCGTTCCTTGAGGCCAATGGTATCATCAAAGGTGCCATGAACCTGATTGATGGTGATCGAGCAGAACTGCTCTATAGCCGCATCAAGGGACAGTTTACTGAAATGTCCGGTGGTAGTGCAGGCAATACAGCTGCAGGCGTTGCAAGTCTCGGCGGACGTTCTGCCTATTTCGGTAAGGTTGCAACCGATCATCTTGGTCGGGTATTTGCCCATGACATTCGTGCGCAGGGCGTAGCCTTTGATACGCGTGCTCTGGAAAAAGGTTCACCGACTGCGCGTTCGATGATTTTCGTCACAGCGGATGGCGAGCGTTCAATGAACACCTATCTGGGTGCCTGCGTCGAACTTGGACCCGAAGACGTCGAAACCTCCAAGGTTGCCGACGCTCGCGTCACCTATTTCGAAGGCTATCTTTGGGACCCGCCACGCGCCAAGGAAGCCATTGTTCTCGCTTCCAAGATCGCGCATGAGCATGGCCGTCAGGTTGCCATGACCTTGTCGGATCCATTCTGCGTAGACCGTTATCGCGAAGAGTTTCTCGATTTGATGCGTAAGCGCACTGTCGATATCGTTTTTGCGAACGAAGACGAGGCAAAATCGCTTTATCAAACCAAGTCGCTTGATGAAGCTGTGGAAGCCATCCGCAAGGATTGTCCACTTGCGATTATCACGCGTTCGGAGAAAGGCGCAATTGTCATCACCGCTGACCAGACGCTGCATGTCCCCGCGATTGAAATTGAAGAGCTGGTCGATACGACGGGTGCAGGCGATCTTTACGCTGCCGGCTTCCTATACGGATATACCAAAGACCGTTCGCTTGAGGATTGCGCGCGTCTTGGTTCGCTTGCCGCAGGCATGATCATTCAACAGATGGGTCCACGTCCGCTGATCGACCTTCAGGCCGTCGCAAGTCAGGCCAAACTGATCTGATTTCTTGACGCATTACCCGACGCAAAACTGCTTTGCACTTTTGCTGGAAATACTCTGATTATTTATCCAATCTGACAATTCGGTCGCGCTTGAGTTCTTCTTCAGTGCGGCCGGGACGGCTCTTATAAACCGGCAGGTTCCAGCCGAAGTACAGCGCACCGCCGCGCACGATGAATGCGGTGAGCGCTGCTGCAAGGGCTGCGAATATCGGGTCAAATCCGAAGCGCTCCAGCACCACATAAAGACAAGCGCCCGCGAGTGCTGCCGAAACATAAATTTCCCTGCGCATCAGCACAGACGGCTCACCTGCTACCATATCGCGCAAAATGCCACCAAGCGTGGCGGTGAAGATGCCCGTCACAATCGCGACCGATGGCCCGAAACCAAGTGCTAGCCCTTTGGCAGCGCCCACGACCGTATAGGCCGACATACCGATGGCGTCACACCACAGCAAAAGCCTGTAGCGTGATTCCACCAGGTGGGCCGTGAAATAGACGATGATTGCCGCCGATGTGCCTGCCAGCAGATAAAAGGGTTGGACGACCCAGAAAACCGGCGCGCCCAACACCAGATCGCGCATCGTGCCGCCGCCAATGCCTGTAATATTGGCGAGGAAAATGAAGCCGATAATGTCGAGCTGACGACGTGAAGCCGCAAGAGCGCCAGTGGCAGCGAAGACGAAAACACCTGCAAAATTTGCAAAATCAAAAATCGTCACGCATGCGCCTCCCAGCTGGTATTTTGTCGATATTCCAACGGATAAGGACAAAAAGAAAGAGCGGCGATGTATATCGCCGCTCTCAATCGATCAATCAATCAGATCAAAATGCGCCCTAAGCATCGCCCTCTGCTTCAGTTGCGCCGCTTTCGGCAGCAACCTTCGGGCCGCCCTTTGAAACGCCAACCATAGCTGGACGCAGCACGCGGTCGCCGATGGCATAGCCTGCCTGCATAACCTGTACGACCGTGTTGGCTGGCAGTTCAGGGTTTGGCACTTCAAAAATAGCCTGATGGAAGTTCGGATCGAACTTTTCACCTTCTGGATTGAGCTTGGTCACGCCATGGCGTTCCAAAGCCTGCAGCATGGCACGTTCGGTCATTTCCACGCCTTCAGCCAGTGACTTGAGGTTTGCATCGGTTTCCAGTGCATCCACAGGAATAGCTTCATGTGCGCGGCTCAGGTTGTCGGAAACCGACAGCATGTCACGAGCAAAATTTGTCACTGCGTAAGTGCGGGCGTCCTGAACATCGCGCTGGGTGCGCTTGCGCAGGTTTTCCATCTCGGCAACGAGACGCAGCATCTGATCCTTGAGTTCAGCATTGTCAGCTTCGAGCGCTGCAATCGTATTTGCAGCCAGGCTCTCGGCATCAACGGATTCCTCTTCGGCTTCCGCGCGTGCCTCAGCCTTGCGGCTTTTCAGAAAATCATCGGCAGCACGCTTCAGCGCATCACGATCCCGAGGATTGTTGATATCGCGCTGCTCAAGATCGGGGTTTTCGGTTTTGTTTTTTTCATCAGCCATAATGCTTCTTCCGTCTTGAATAGTGTTTGGGCCGGATATCGAGTTTCGCGGCATTAAAATCAAGGTCTAAATTCTTCACCTTGGCAAGTCTGACACTGCATATCAGCATTTGAGCCAAAAGTGCGAAGCGGTTTTGCGTTGGATAAAGCGCAAAACAAACAGTGAGACGTGGCTCCACCGGTTCAGTCTTAGCTGAAGCCGCACTAGATTCAATATCATACTAGCGCAGCAGTCGGGATACGATCTGAGCAGTGTAATCAACCATCGGCACGATGCGGGCATAGTTGAGCCGCGTCGGGCCGATCACGCCAAGAGCACCAATAACCCGCTGCTCGCTGTCACGATAAGGGGCTACGACGAGTGAAGATCCCGAGAGCGAGAACAGCTTGTTTTCCGAGCCGATGAAAATCCGCACGCCAGAACCCGATTCAGCAAGATCCAGCAATTGGATCATGCCGTCCTTGGTTTCAAGATCATCGAAGAGATGACGCAGACGTTCGATATCTTCTTGTGCATGAATGTTTTCCAGCAGATTGGCGCGTCCGCGTACGATAAGCCGCGCGGGCTGGTCGGACCCTGCACCACTCCATACGGCAAGCCCTTGTCCCACCAGTTCCTGCGAGAGCTGATCAAGCTCCTGTCTGGTTTCTTCGGAAAGTTTTTCGAGTTCCGATTTTGCTTCTGACAGCGTATGCCCATGAATATGGGCATTGAGAAAGTTCGATGTTTCCACGAGTTGCGAAGCGGAAATGCCGGCAGGCAGATTGATGACACGGTTTTCAACATCGCCGTTCTGCATCACAAGGACAGCAAGCGCACGTGTCGGCTCAAGCCGCACAAATTCGATGTGTTTGAGTGCACCTTCCGCTTTGGTGGCAAGCACAAGACCTGCGCCGCGCGAAAGGCCTGACAAAACCTGACTGGCTTCGGTCAAAACGCTTTCGACAGAATTACTGGTGCCTGCGGAACGAACCTGTGCTTCAATCGATGAGCGTTCATCGGGCGGCAGGTCGCCCACTTCCATGAAAGCATCCACGAAGAAACGCAGGCCAATCTGCGTCGGCAAACGTCCGGCGGAGATGTGTGGCGCATAGATGAGACCCAATTGTTCCAGATCGCTCATCACATTGCGAATGGTGGCAGGCGAAAGACTGTGCGGCAGCAGACGTGATAGATTGCGTGAGCCGACCGGATCACCATCATTGAGGTAGCTATCGACGATCAGCCGAAAAATATCACGCGACCGCTGGTCGAGCGCGCTAAGGAGCTGATGTTCCGGTGATTTGATCATTGTCTCAATGCGCGCCTTTTGAATTGCATGCTTTAAATATAAGACTGCTGGCGAAGGCGTCAAAGGCTTTGCACCTATAATGACAGGTCTCTTAACACCTCTCTTGGGTGATCTTGCGAAATTCCTTTCCATTCTTGTGCGACAGGCCTAAAAAGCCGCAACGAAAAACGAATTGAGGAATTACCATGCGTCCATCCAAGCGCGCTGTCGATGAAATGCGCGCCGTGTCTTTTGAGCGCGGCGTTTCCAAGCATGCCGAAGGCTCTTGCCTCGTCAAGTTTGGCGACACCCATGTTCTGTGCACGGCTAGCCTTGAGGAAAAGGTCCCGGGCTGGATACGTAATAGCGGCAAGGGCTGGGTCACGGCCGAATATGGCATGCTTCCGCGCTCGACGGGTGATCGTATGCGCCGTGAAGCGGCAAGCGGCAAGCAGGGCGGTCGCACGCAGGAAATCCAGCGTCTGATCGGGCGTTCGTTGCGGGCAGTTGTTGATCTTCAGGCACTTGGCGAATTCCAGATCACGGTTGACTGCGACGTTATTCAAGCCGATGGCGGCACGCGCACAGCAGCCATCACCGGCGGCTGGGTTGCATTGCATGATTGCCTTCGCTGGATGGAAGCGCGTCAGATGATCCGCATCGAGAAAGTGCTCAAAGATCATATCGCCGCCATCTCTTGCGGCATTTATGAAGGCCAGCCGGTGCTTGATCTAGATTATGCAGAGGATTCGGCTGCTCAAACCGACAGCAATTTCGTGATGACTGGCCAGGGCGGCATCGTCGAAATTCAGGGTACGGCTGAAGGTGCACCGTTCTCGGAAGAAGAGTTCGCATCGCTTATGAAGCTTGCACGCGGCGGCATTAATCAGCTCGTCGAGTTGCAGAAAGCAGCCATTGCCTGATAGTTAAGGCCTTCTCTGGTTAGAGCGCATCCCGAAAAGTGTGAAGCGGTTTTCGGACAAGATGCGCTCAAAAACAAATATTTGGAGCGTTTCCTCTGATTCAGAGAAATTGAAAGCGCTCTAAGAGGAGGCCAAGGCTATGCAGGCAGCCCGCATTCTTGAAACTGCGCTCTATGTCCGGGATGTTGCCGAAGCGATTAAGTTCTATCGCGACATCATAGGGCTTGCGCCGGTGGGCAAAGTCAGCGAACGCAATGCATTCTTCCGCTGTGGTGACGGCATTTTGCTGCTCTTCAAGGCGGAAGAAACATTGAAGCCGCCTGCACCGGGATCGCTGCCGGTGCCGCCTCATGGTACAACGGGCCCGGGGCATGTCTGTTTTGCAGCCGCGCGTCATGAGATTGACGCTTGGCGCACTTATCTCGAAAAGCAGGACATTGCGATCGAGTCTGATTTCGAATGGCCAAACGGCGCACGTTCGATTTATTTTCGTGATCCCTTCGGCAACTCGTTGGAATTCGCTGAGTCGAAACTTTGGAATTAAAGCATGATCCCGAAAAGTGGGAACCGGTTTTCGGCTAAGATCATGTGTGGATAAAGGGCATGATCCCGAAAAGTGGGAACCGGTTTTCGGATGAGATCATGCGTTGAAAAAAACAGGACTGAAATGAGAGCACTTGAAAAAGGCAAACTGATCGTCGCATCGCACAATGCGGGCAAACTGCGCGAGTTTGATGGGCTGATCGCCCCGTTTGGTTTTGAGGTCAGTTCTGTTGCGGCTCTCGGCCTCCCTGAGCCGGAAGAAACCGGCACAACTTTTGAGGAAAACGCTTACATCAAGGCGCTGGCCGCAGCACAGGCCACGGGTCTGCCATCGCTTTCTGATGATTCCGGTATGGCCGTGGATGCACTTGATGGCGAACCCGGCGTTTACACGGCTGACTGGGCAGAAACTGAAGACGGCACGCGCGATTTCAACATGGCAATGCAGAAGGTCGAAGATCTTTTGCAGGAAAAGGGCGCGACGACGCCAGATAAGCGTAAAGCACGCTTTGTTTCAGTGATCTGCCTTGCTTGGCCGGATGGTGAAGCACAATATTACCGTGGTGAAGTGGAAGGCACGCTGATCTGGCCACCGCGGGGCGATATTGGTTTCGGTTATGATCCGGTGTTTAAGCCCGATGGCTATCAAAAGACCTTTGGTGAAATGACCGCCGACGAAAAGCACGGCTGGAAGCCGGGCGATGCGTCAGCTCTTTCGCATCGTGCGCGCGCTTTCAAGCTTTTCGCTGAAAAGGCACTTGACGTTGTTTCGGACCCCGCTGAATGAACCATCATTTTTCTCTACCCGCCGATAATGCTGATATTTTGCCGCTCACGCGTACGGATGGGGAGAGTGCGTTTGGTGTTTACGTGCATTGGCCGTTTTGCCTCGCCAAATGCCCCTATTGCGACTTTAACAGTCACGTGCGTCATCAGCCGGTTGATCAGCAGCGCTTTGCGCAAGCCTTCAACCGGGAGATGGACACATTGCGTGCCCGCACCGGCCCGCGTACCATCACCAGTATATTTCTGGGCGGAGGCACGCCATCGCTGATGCAGCCTTCAACGGTTGGCAGCCTGCTCGACGGTATCGCATCGCGCTGGTCGGTGGCACCCGACATTGAAGTCACGCTGGAAGCCAATCCGACGAGCGTGGAAGCTGAACGCTTTCGCGGCTATCGTGCAGCTGGCGTCAATCGCGTGTCGCTCGGCATTCAGGCATTGAATGACACCGATCTGCGCCGTTTAGGTCGTATGCATTCGGTCGAGGAGGCTAAGGCCGCAATTCGGTTGGCGCGTGAGATTTTCCCGCGTCTGTCTTTCGATCTCATCTATGCGCGCCCCAACCAGACGATTGAAGCCTGGCGTGAAGAGCTGAAAGAAGCAATTGATCTGGCTGCCGATCATCTGTCGCTCTACCAGCTGACCATCGAGGAAGGCACGCAGTTTTATAATCTGTGGAAAGCGGGCAAACTGACTACGCCTGACCCCGATCACGCTGCGGCTCTCTATGAGGAAACGCAGAAGGTGACAGCGGAGTATGGCCTTCCGGCTTACGAAATTTCGAACCATGCCGTGCCTGGACGTGAATCGCAGCACAACCTAGTTTACTGGCGCTATGGGCAATATGTCGGTATCGGCCCCGGCGCTCATGGGCGTTTCGTTGAGAATGGCGCTCGCACTGTAACGATCACGGAAAAACATCCGGAAACATGGCTCGAAAAGGTCGAGCAGCGTGGTCATGGCATCAACGAAGAAGAATATCTTGAACGCGATCAGGAAGGCGATGAATTCCTGATGATGGGATTGCGTCTGCGTGAAGGCATTGATCTTGATCGATATCGTCGCCTGACGGGACACGATATCGACAGACAACGTCTTGCGAGACTGGTTGCATCGGGCATGATCGAACCGATGGATGGGGATTTCATCCGTGCGACCCCGGATGGCGCTTTGGTGCTTGATGCGCTTTTGGCTGATCTTGCGGCATAAATATAGGCCTGCATAAGGATACGGAATGACCGAATTATACGACGATGTGAAGCGCGAATTTGTGGTTGGTGGCACCGCCCAGCGTGCCCGACCCATTGAATCTGCGCTCTATATCGTCTCGACCCCGATTGGCAATCTCGGCGATATGACTTTGCGCGGACTAGAAACGCTGGCAAGCGCTGACATTGTGGCCTGTGAAGACACCCGCGTTACCCGCGTGTTGCTGGATCGTTATGGCATTGTGCGTCGTCCGATCAGCTATCATGAACATAATGCCAATGAAGCAGGTCCAAAGCTCATCGCTGCCTTGCAGGCTGGCAAGAGTGTTGCGCTTGTTTCGGATGCCGGAACGCCACTCGTGTCCGATCCGGGTTTCCGGCTGGTTGGTGAAGCGCGTGATGCGGGTATCCGGGTTGTGCCAATTCCGGGCGCATCGGCGCTTCTTGCAGCCCTTGCAGCTTCAGGGTTGCCAACCGATGCGTTCATGTTTTGCGGTTTTCTGCCAGTCAAGCATGGTCAGAAACAATCGAAGCTTGAGAGCCTCAAGAATATAGATGCGACGCTGGTTTTCTATGAATCACCGAACCGCTCCGCGGCAACATTGGCTGATATGGTCGAGGTTTTCGGCGCAGATCGGAAAGCAGCGCTTTGCCGTGAACTGACCAAAGCCTATGAGACCATCGTGACCACGACGCTCGGTGAATTGTCCAAGCAGTTCGATGGCGAAGACCGAATTCGCGGTGAGGTGGTGCTGCTGGTCGGCCCGCCTTCAGGGGAAGCCGGTCCGCAAAGCGAAGAAGATATAGACAAGTTGCTTTTATCGCTTGCTGAGGAACTTCCGCCGTCAAAAGCCGCAGGCGAGGCCGCGCGCATGACGGGTGGGCAGAAATCGGTACTTTATCAGCGATTGATGCAGCTGAAGGCGCAAGGCTGATGAGTGATTTCCGCGAGAAAAAGCGTGTTGCTTTCTTTCGCGGACACAGCGCCGAGCGCTTGGCCGCTTTCGCGCTTATGCTCAAGGGGTTTCGTATCGTCGCGCGCCGCTATCGCACTAGGCTTGGTGAGATTGATCTTATTGCCCGGCGTGGTGATCTCATTCTCATTGTAGAAGTCAAAGCACGATCGAGTGTGGAGGCAGCGCAACTTGCCGTCACATCGTCCGCTATGCGTCGCATCGAAGGGGCTGCCGATATGTGGCTGCAACGTCAGCCAGATTATGCTCGGCTGTCGTTGCGGTTTGACCTTGTGGCCGTACTTCCACGTCGCTGGCCCAAACATGTTCCGGCATTTTTCACGTCTGACAACTATAGCTAAGTTAATGTAAATCCTATAAAAATTATGGGATATAATTTGGGGCAAACAGGAATTAAAATCCTCAAAAAGCCTTTTCCGAGAAAAAGTGATGCTCCGCGCGATTTGCGCGCGCAAGCCCGTTTCTTATAAAATTTCACCACTCCGGGGATAATGGCCGCTATCTGAAAAAGGATAGTCTCGTGTCCCAATCACAACCGCGTCTTCTTGCTGATTTTCCTGCCTTCTTCCGTGTTTCGGAAGAGCTGGTGGTTATTGTCGGCGGTGGCGAGGAAGCGCTCAACAAAGCGCGCCTCGTAGCTCAGACATCTGCTCGTTTGCGGATTGTTGCGGAAGAGTTCGAGCCCGCTCTGACAGCTTTCATTGAAAGCCATGGTGCGGAGCAAGCAGAGGAAGCTTTCAGACCAGAACATCTTGAAGGTGCGAAGCTGGTTTTTGTCGCAACCGGCGACGAGGCAAAGGACCGCACCATTGCAGCCAGCGTGAAGGCTGAGAAAATCCCGGTCAATGTTGTGGACCGTCCAGCCCTTTGCGATTTCCTGACACCTGCCATCGTGAACCGCGCACCGATTGCGATTGCGATTGGCACGGAAGGATCAGCCCCTGTGCTGGCGCAGATGGTGCGTGCGCGCATCGATGCAGCCTTCTCACCACGTCTTGGCGAATTGGCGCATTATGCCGAAAGCTGGCGTCCGCTGGTCGAAAAGCTTCTGCCAAAAGGCCTGGCCCGCCGCAGTTTCTGGCGCGGTTTCTTCTCCGGCTCCGTAGCGCGTGCTGTTGAAAACGGTGATCGTGAGAGCGCATACAAAGCCGCAAATGAGTTGATCGCTCAGTCGCAAAACGCTGCCGGCTACGTCTGGCTTGTCGGTGCTGGTCCTGGCGCAGAAGACCTGCTGACCTTGCGCGCCCATCGCGTTCTGATGGAAGCGGATGTCATCGTGCATGACGCGCTGGTGCCGGAAGGTGTGATCGCCATGGGCCGCCGCGATGCCGAACGCCTAGCGGTAGGCAAACGCAAAGGTTGCCATTCCAAGAGTCAGAATGAAATCAACGATCTTCTGGTCCGCCTTGGTCGTGAGGGTAAGCGTGTGGTGCGCCTGAAAGCAGGCGATCCGCTTGTTTTTGGTCGCGCTGGCGAGGAAATGGCGGCATTGCGCGCCGCGGGTATCGGCTTTGAAATCGTGCCGGGCATCACGTCCGCTTTCGCCGCCGCAGCCGATATGGAACTACCGCTGACTTTGCGTGGTGTTGCTTCTTCGTTGGTATTTACGACTGGCCATGACATGGCAGGCGATGTGCTGCCGGGCTGGGCCAAGCTTGCTGTCTCCGGGGCAACAATTGCCGTCTATATGGGTTCAAGTGTTGCAGCCTCGGTTGCAAGCCGTCTGATCTCTGCCGGTCTGCATGAAGATACGGCGGTCGCGGTTGTTGAGAATGCCAGCCGCAAGGATAAGCGGCTGTTTCATGGAACATTGAAAGATCTCCCGTCTCTGGAAGAGCGCAAAGAACTCTCCGGTCCGGTCATGGT
Source organism: Ochrobactrum quorumnocens (assembly GCF_002278035.1). Lineage (NCBI taxonomy): Bacteria > Pseudomonadati > Pseudomonadota > Alphaproteobacteria > Hyphomicrobiales > Brucellaceae > Ochrobactrum > Ochrobactrum quorumnocens. The sequence goes on from NZ_CP022604.1 coordinate 200,040, forward strand.
CATCATCGGCGATGCTGTTGCAGGCGCCGCTATCGACAAGGCGCAGGCGCTGGCAGTCAAGCCAAGCCTTGTTGCAGCTTAAAGCGCATCCCGAAAAGTGGACCCCGGTTTTCGGAAAAGATGCGCGTGAAGAAAAAACGAACGTAGCGCCGATCTGACTTAATCAGATCGAAATGCGCTCAAAGTTCAGGAGTTGGGAAAATGGTTGTAAAAGTTCTCACTGCAAACCGGCTCATCGATGGACAGGCTGTGTGGCTTGGCGCTGACGGATCATGGCAGGAAACCATCGATGGTGCGTTGGTTGCCCGTCATGCGGAAGCCGTCAGCGCACTTGAAGAAGCAGGTAAAGTCGCAGCGAAAGCCAATCTGGTTGTCGACGTGAATGTCATCGATGTCGAAGAGCGCGACGAAGGGCTTTATCCCATTCGCCTCCGCGAACGTATCCGACTCTCCGGTCCCACCATCATTACGCTTGGTCAACCAGCGTTAAAGCAAGCCTCCTGATCTGAATATCGGAAGTAAATATGTATCGTTATGATGAATTTGACCGTGACTTTGTTGCGGCCCGCGTTGCACAGTTCAAGGATCAGGTTGGGCGTCGCCTTTCTGGCGAATTGACGGAAGACCAGTTCAAGCCTTTGCGGCTGATGAACGGTCTTTATCTGCAATTACATGCCTATATGCTGCGTGTTGCGATCCCTTATGGCACATTGTCGAGCCGCCAGCTGCGCAGGCTTGGCTCCATTGCGCGGGATTATGACCGTGGCTTCGCGCATTTCACGACGCGTCAGAATATCCAATACAACTGGCCAGCGCTTAAGGATGTGCCGCAAATTCTGGAAGAGCTGGCCGAAGTGGAAATGCATGCAATCCAGACGTCGGGAAATTGCATTCGCAACGTGACAGCCGATCATTTTGCAGGGGCTGCGCACGACGAAGTCACCGATCCACGCCCGTTTGCCGAGATTCTCCGTCAGTGGTCGTCACTGCATCCGGAGTTTTCTTATCTGCCGCGCAAGTTCAAGATAGCGATTGTCGGCTCAGAGCAGGATCGTGCGGCCATTCAGGTGCATGACATAGGCTTGCAGCTTAAAAAGAACGAAGCAGGCGAACTTGGCCTTGCTGTTTATATCGGGGGCGGGCAGGGGCGTACTCCAATGGTCGCCAAAAAAATCCGCGACTTCCTGCCGGTCGAAGACATGCTGACCTATGTGACGGCTATCGTGCGTGTCTATAACCTATACGGTCGCCGCGATAATAAATATAAGGCGCGCATCAAAATTCTCGTGCATGAAACTGGCGTTGAGCCGTTGGTACAGGAGATTGACGCCGAATGGGAACAGATCCGCTACGGTGATCTACAACTGCCGCAGCGTGATATTGATACGATTGAAAGCTATTTCAGGATGCCGGACCTGCCGCAGCGTCCCGAAGGCTGGGAAATTCTGGCTGTTACGCAGAAGTCCGATGCCGATTTTGCGGCCTGGACCAGGCGCAATGTAACGCCACACAAGAATCCCGATTATGCCGTTGTCACGGTTTCGTTGAAGCCTATCGGTGGGATTCCGGGTGATGCCAGCGCCGAGCAGATGGAACTGGTGGCGGATATTGCCGAAACCTATTCGTTCGATGAAATCCGCGTCAGCCATGAGCAGAATCTGGTTCTGCCGCATGTGGCCAAGGCTGACCTTCCTGCGGTCTATGATCTGCTCGCCTCCGATGGTCTGGTGACGGCCAATGCCGGTCTCATCACAGATATCATCGCATGTCCGGGCCTTGATTATTGTGCGCTGGCCAATGCGCGCTCGATCCCGGTCGCGCAGCGTATTTCGGAACGCTTTGGCGATCAGCAGCGCCAGCTTGAAATCGGCGATCTCAAGATCAAGATTTCCGGCTGCATTAATGCCTGCGGTCATCATCATGTCGGGCATATTGGTATTCTTGGCGTCGAGAAGAAGGGCGAAGAACTCTATCAGATCACGCTTGGCGGTTCCGGCGATGAGCATACGTCGATTGGCGACATCACGGGACGTGGATTTTCTTCCGAAGAAGTGGTCGATGCCATCGAGACTGTCGTCGATACCTATCTCGGTTTGCGCGAGAGCGATAAGGAAACATTCCTCAATGCTTACCGTCGGGTTGGCATGGAGCCCTTCAAGCGCGCGCTTTATGGAGAGGTGAGCCGTGCGGCCTGACGCTGATCCCAGTTCGGACCAGAGAGCGGAGGCGCAAGCCCGTCTGCTGGAAGGAAGTCATGGCGCTTCCTCTCCGCAAGAGGTGATCGCACTCAGCATCCACGAACTCTTTGAAGGACGCATCGCAGTCGTCTCGTCGTTTGGAGCGGAGTCCGCCATTCTGTTGCACATGATCGCGCAGATCGATCCGGCAACACCGGTTCTGTTTCTCGATACGGGTAAGCATTTCCGCGCAACGCTCGATTATAGGCATGATCTCGTAGAACGGCTGGGTCTGACGGATGTTCAGGATATTCTGCCGCTTGAGGAAAACGTGAAAGCCGATGATCCGTTCGGTGCTTTGTCGATGACCGACAAGGATCGCTGCTGCTTCATTCGCAAGGTTGAACCGATGGCGCGTGCCGTCGCACCTTATCGCGCGTGGATGACAGGCCGGAAGCAATTTCAGGCCTCCACCCGCAATGCTTTGCCGGTTTTTGAATCTGTCGGCCCGCGTATCCGCATCAATCCGCTTGCGCATATGCAGTCGGAAGACTTGCGCGCCTATGCGCAAAAGTACGACCTTCCCGTGCACCCACTGACCACGCAGGGGTATCGCTCCATTGGTTGCATGCCCTGCACACGACCAGTCCGTGATGACGAAGATCAGCGTGCCGGACGCTGGGCGGGATCGGAAAAGACCGAATGCGGCATCCATCTGACCGGCCTTGCTGAAAGCCTGAATAATCTTGGAGCTTTGGACCCGAAATGAGTGAAACGATCTTGGAAACGAAGCTCTGGTCTGAGCAAGGCTTTCGTGAAGACGACTATATTTTTGCGGATGATCTGGAAACCGCAGGTGATGCGCCCGCGATCATCATCCCTTTGGCCGTCTGGTTGGGATTTGATGAGGAGCTGCGTCGTTCTTCCAATCGCCGCATAGGTGTGTTGGTGACGCCGGGTGAAAAGGTCGAGCCACTATTCGATCATCTCGACAGCCTGCCGGTTATTGCCTTACAGTTTCCGGCCTTCAACGATGGCCGTTCCTATTCAAAGGCAGAAGTTCTGCGTCGTGCGGGCTTTGAAGGCGAATTGCGGGCGACAGGCGATGTGCTGATCGATCAGGCAGCTCTTATGCTGCGCACCGGGTTTGACAGCCTTCAGGTAACCAACAAGGTGGCCCAAAGCCGCCTTGGCGAGCAGCGTCTTGTGGATACGCCCGGTTATTATCAGCCCGGCCGTGGTTCGGTGCAGCAGGAGGGTGGGTTCGCCTGGCGTCGGGTAAAGGCAGGCTAATTCTTAGCAATCACCTTTTTTGTGGTTTTGCTTGTTCGCTTGATGGGGTAGATACGCCCCATCAAAGCATTTCCAGCAAAAGTGCGAAGCGGTTTTGCGTCGGATAATGCGTCAAAATAAAAAGATAGAGCGGTCAAAGGTTTCATATTATCCGGAACCGCTCTGGATTTGGAGACAAGACGTGATCCGCCACATTGTTTTCTTCAGCGTCAAGCCAGATCAGGACATCGATGTCGTCCGCAAGGGCTTGGAGCAGTTGGGCACTATTCCTTATTCCGACGTTTTTGAAGTTCTGCCGAATTCCAAGGTCGACCCGATGGGCAACGCAATTGATCTTGTTGTCTATGCCGAGTTCAAGGATGAGGAAGCGCTCTTCGCTTATAAAAACCATCCGACCTATGATGCATCCACGCAATATGTGCGCCCTATGCGTGAACTGCGTTTCTCCGCAGATGTCGTAACTGACAAGGGCTGATAGACTTTACCCATTCTGGCTCTGATCGAGGTGGCAGGCATATGTTTATCGTATTTGCAGGTTTGCCGGGTGTTGGAAAAAGTACGATTGCACATAAACTGGCGGGCATTTTGCCCGCTTTTTATTTGCGTATTGATACGATCGAGAACGCAATCATTGCTTCCGATGTGCTTTCACAGCAGGGAAAGCCAGGCGTTTCGGGCTATATGACCGCATACCGGCTTGCCTCCGATAATCTATCGTTGGGGCATATGGTCATTGCAGATTCTGTGAATCCGCTCAAAATTACGCGTGATGCTTATAGATCTCTTGCGCTATCTGCGAATGTGCCGCTGGTGGAAGTCGAAATCATCTGTTCTGATTTAGCGGAGCACAAAAGACGCGTTGAGACACGTAGAGAGAAGTCTCAAGATCGATCTCAGCCGACATGGAGCGCTGTTCAGTCTCGTCAATATGAGCCTTGGGACAGACCGCATCTTGTGATCGACACGGCGTTGTTCTCACCCGAAGAAGCTGTCGGATTGATCATAGATCAGCTGCGTGAATCGGGTCATTGGGATTTGCGCAATTAATCTTCGGTTGTTGGTCGTGCCTGCAAAGGCAGACCACCGAACAAATCCGGCTCAAGTGATGTTCTGGCGCGTTCGATATTGAGCAGGCGCAGCTTGGTCGCTGTACCACCCGCAGCCGAAAAACCGCCGACTTTGCCATTGGAGCCTAAAACCCGATGGCAGGGGACAATGATCGGAAACGGGTTTTTGCCGAGCGCATAGCCAACTGCCTGCGAAAGACTGACATCACCGAGCCTGCGCGCGATTGCGCCATAGGTGATGGTTTCACCAGCTTTGAGTTCCAGAAGGATTTCATAGACCCTGCGATTGAGGTCTGGTACCGAATCAAGTGCGAGAGGCGTTACGGAAAAGTCCGGATCGCCGCCTTCAAGCAACACGCGAACATTGTCGATCGCTTCCGTGATGAAAACAGGTGGGGATGTGACTTCTATTTCGGAAAAGCGGCTTTTCAGCCTGTAACGGGTCTCGTTTTCATCGGCATCGCCGATTTCCACGCCGACGATTTTGTCTGCATGCCAAGCGATGCCGCAAGGGCCTATCGGTGTTTCAAATATGCTGAGACCTGACGATTCCATAGCAGCAATCATAACATGAGTTGGTCGTTTCCGTGAAAACGCTTGCGTGAAATTCGCAATATTTGCAGCGGACGGCACAGCGAAATGGTTGAAGAACGACGCAAATAGTGATTGTGTGAGAGTAACCCGCCAGTGACATGGAAAGTTGCATGTCTTTAAATGGCCAAATGATTGAGTGATATCTTCTGGCGCGCGTTTTGGCGTGATCGGGACGAGGAATTTTAAATGGACGATTACGAACGCTATGCCACAGGGCTGATGATCGTTTTTGGTGCGCTGATCGTCGGTGCACTGATGGCAGCCAATCTTTATCATGGCGATAAGCCGGGTTTTCTTTTCGCGCTGGGTGCAGCGGTGGTAGCCTGGTTCTCTGCTTTTGCAGTGCTTTTCGATAAGCCCCGCGTCTATGGCGTGATGATCGCCATTGCGATCGGACTGGTCGCAGCTTCTATCGGCGCTTTCGTAACCTGACTTTCGAAGCTTATAGCATTACAAAAAAGCCCCGGATTGTCCGGGGCTTTTTTGTTTAAATATAGGGCGAATAGCACTGACGCCTTGGCCCATAATTGGGCTGGAACGTATTGTCATATGCGCGGTAGGAGCGATAGCGATTGTAGCACCAGCGCACATGCGCGTTGCCACCACGATACATCGGGGCTGGGCGATAGCGCGGCGGATGACGATAGACCGGCGGACCCCAATCTCGATAATACGGCCGATAATGCGGGCGATAATGCCTGTATCCATCGCGATAACGTGGCCGATCATGACGCCAATGGCGTCGATCTCCGCGGTAATCGTAGTATTGCACGTTCTCGACCGGAGCCTGCGCGCTGGGTGTGATTGCAGGTGCGATAAGCGCTGTTGGCTGTGCCGCATTTGCGCTTGCTGTGATGGCGGGCACACCTATGCCGAGTGACAGACACGCTGCGAAGAAGGAAGATGCAAGTTTCTTCATCGGGTTCTCCCTGAAACATGTCGCGGAAAAGTGGGGACGGGTTTTCCGATCTCGACATGCGAAAAACAAGAATAGAGCGCATAGCGCTTATGGTCTCGCTGTCCCTGAAGGCGATTTTGCTCCAGCAATATGGCGGGTAGGTGGCTGCGAATGCTCACTTTTTCTTCCCCTTGGCAACAGTTGGGTGAAGGCCTGTGTAGGGGCCTAAAACATGCGTTCAGAATTGACATAAAGATATGTTTATGTCATTAAGCGGTGCTTGTGCGTTGTGGGTTTACGCAAAACCTTCGAACGCGCACGATGTGATGTGATCTACACACTGGATTAATTGAAAATCCTTTGCGGATTTCGGCCGGTGTTGTAGCGATGAAGCGTATTTGAATACAGGCGGTAATCCCCTATGACGTCTTCCCTCGATAATCTTTTTGGTGCAACGGCAGCAAAGCCGGACGGTTCGGAAGTGCTCGCAGCACTGACCCAGGCCGCTAGAGAGCGCATTCTGATTCTCGATGGGGCCATGGGTACGCAGATTCAGGGGCTCGGCTTTCACGAAGAGCATTTTCGCGGCGAACGTTTTGGTGCCTGCGACTGCCAGCTTCAGGGCAACAACGATCTTCTGACACTCACCCAGCCAAAGGCGATTGAAGAAATTCACTATGCTTACGCCATGGCTGGAGCGGATATTCTTGAAACCAATACGTTTTCTTCAACTACCATCGCTCAGGCCGATTACGGCATGGAGGATGCGGTTTACGAACTGAACCGCGATGGCGCGCGCCTTGCCCGACGTGCAGCCTTGCGCGCTCAGCAGAAAGACGGTCGCCGCCGCTTTGTTGCAGGCGCACTCGGACCGACAAACCGTACCGCCTCGCTTTCGCCGGACGTGAACAATCCGGGCTATCGTGCAGTCACCTTCGATGATCTGCGTATCGCCTATGCTGATCAGATTCGCGGATTGATGGACGGCGGCTCCGATATCATTCTGATTGAAACGATCTTCGATACGCTGAATGCAAAGGCTGCAGTCTTTGCTGCCGAAGAAGTATTTATCGAGAAGGGCGTACATCTGCCGGTCATGATTTCCGGCACGATTACCGATCTTTCAGGTCGTACGCTTTCCGGCCAGACGCCGACGGCATTCTGGTATTCGCTGCGCCATGCCAAGCCTTTCACCATTGGCCTTAATTGCGCGCTCGGCGCCAATGCGATGCGTGAACATCTGGCGGAAATCGCAGGCATCGCCGATACGTTTGTCTGTGCCTATCCAAATGCCGGTCTGCCGAATGAATTCGGTCAGTACGACGAAAGCCCGGAAGCAATGGCCGCGCAGATCGAAGATTTCGCGCGTGAAGGCCTCGTCAACGTGGTTGGCGGTTGCTGTGGCTCGACGCCTGACCATATTCGCGCAATCGCTGCGGCTGTCGCCAAGCATCCGCCGCGCAAGCCGGTTAACGTGCCACCATTGATGCGCTTGTCTGGCCTTGAGCCTTTCACGCTGACCAAAGACATTCCCTTCGTCAATATCGGTGAGCGTACCAACGTTACCGGCTCTGCCCGCTTTCGCAAGCTGATTACGGCTGGTGATTATTCGGCAGCACTCGTTGTTGCCCGCGATCAGGTGGAAAACGGCGCGCAGATCATCGACATCAATATGGATGAAGGCCTGATCGACAGCCAGAAGATCATGGTTGAGTATCTCAACCTGATTGCAGCTGAGCCGGACATCGCTCGCGTGCCAGTGATGATCGATAGTTCTAAATGGGACGTGATCGAAGCTGGTCTTAAATGCGTGCAAGGCAAGCCCATCGTCAATTCCATCTCGCTCAAAGAAGGCGAGGAAGCCTTCCTGCATCATGCGCGACTGGTCCGCTCCTATGGCGCGGCAGTTGTGGTCATGGCATTTGATGAAACCGGGCAGGCTGATACGGAACAGCGCAAAGTCGAAATCTGCACTCGCGCTTACAAGATACTGACCGAGCAGGTCGGCTTCCCACCGGAAGATATCATCTTCGATCCGAACGTCTTTGCGGTCGCGACCGGTATTGATGAGCACAATAATTACGGCGTCGATTTCATTGAGGCCACGCGCAAGATTACTTCAACCTTGCCGCACGCCCATATTTCCGGCGGTGTTTCCAATCTGTCGTTCTCGTTCCGTGGCAATGAGCCGGTGCGCGAAGCGATGCATGCTGTCTTCCTCTATCATGCCATTCAGGTTGGCATGGATATGGGCATCGTCAATGCCGGTCAGCTCGCCGTTTATGACACGATTGATCCGGAACTGCGCGAGGCCTGCGAAGATGTGGTGCTCAATCGTCGTGCAGACGGAACCGAACGCCTGCTGGAAATTGCCGAACGTTTCCGGGATAGCGGTACAAGGGAAGCCAAAACGCAAGATCTGAGCTGGCGTGAATGGTCAGTCGAAAAGCGGTTGGCGCATGCGCTGGTCAACGGCATTACTGAATATATCGAAGCTGATACCGAAGAAGCTCGTCTGGCCGCAGCGCGTCCGCTGCATGTGATCGAAGGCCCGCTGATGGCCGGCATGAATGTGGTCGGCGATCTGTTTGGTTCGGGCAAAATGTTCCTGCCCCAGGTGGTTAAATCCGCACGCGTGATGAAGCAGGCTGTTGCGGTGCTTCTCCCTTACATGGAAGAAGAAAAGCGCCTGAGCGGTGGCGAAGGCCGCCAGAGTGCAGGAAAAGTGCTGATGGCAACCGTGAAGGGTGATGTGCATGACATCGGCAAGAACATTGTTGGCGTGGTTCTCGCCTGCAACAATTACGAGATCATCGATCTTGGCGTGATGGTGCCGACACAGAAAATTCTCGATACTGCGCGCGCGGAAAATGTCGATGTGATCGGCCTTTCGGGCCTGATTACGCCATCTCTCGACGAGATGGTGCATGTCGCGGCCGAAATGGAACGCGAGGGCTTTAACGTGCCGTTGCTGATTGGCGGTGCGACAACCAGCCGTGTTCATACGGCGGTGAAAATTCATCCGCGTTATGAGCAGGGACAGGCGGTTTATGTGATCGATGCCAGCCGTGCGGTTGGCGTCGTTTCCAATCTTCTGTCACCGGAAAACAAGGCATGCTATATCGAAGATATCCGTTCTGAATATGCCAAGGTTGCAGCAGCACATGCGCGTAACGAAGCGGATAAGAAGCGCTTGCCGTTGGCTCGTGCGCGCGAGAACGCGCATAAGCTCGACTGGGATGCTTACAACCCGCCGAAGCCGACTTTCCTTGGCACCAAGACGTTCGAGAACTACGATCTCGCAGCAATTGCTCGTTATATCGACTGGACGCCTTTCTTCCAGACCTGGGAGATGAAGGGGCGCTATCCGGCAATTCTCGAAGATGAAAAACAGGGCGAAGCCGCGCGTGCGCTTTGGGCAGACGCGCAGACAATGCTTGCCAAGATCATTGAAGAAAAGTGGTTTGCACCGCGCGCCGTTATCGGTTTCTGGCCCGCCAATACGGTGGGCGACGATATCCGTCTCTTCACTGATGAGAGCCAGAAGGAAGCGCTTGCGACCTTCTTCACGCTACGCCAGCAATTGTCCAAGCGCGACGGTCGTCCAAATGTTGCTATGTCGGACTTCGTAGCGCCTCTCGACAGCGGCAAGCAGGATTATGTTGGCGGCTTCGTTGTGACCGCAGGCATTGAGGAAGTGGCAATTGCAGAGCGTTTTGAGCGAGCCAATGACGACTATTCGTCAATTCTCGTTAAAGCGCTGGCGGACCGCTTCGCTGAAGCTTTTGCGGAATTGATGCATCAGCGCGTGCGCAACGAGTTCTGGGGCTATGCGCCGGGTGAAGAACTGCCGAACGACGATCTGATCCACGAGCGTTATGCGGGTATCCGCCCCGCACCTGGCTATCCGGCGCAGCCTGATCACACCGAAAAATCAACACTGTTTGAGCTGCTTGATGCGACCACTCAAACTGGGGTTGAGCTGACGGAAAGCTATTCCATGTGGCCGGGCTCATCGGTTTCGGGGCTCTATATCGGTCATCCGGAAAGCTATTATTTCGGCGTTGCCAAAGTAGAGCGTGATCAGGTTGAGGATTACGCTGAACGTAAAGGCATGAGCGTTGAGGAGGTTGAGCGCTGGCTGGGACCGATCCTCAACTATATACCGGGGCAAACACCGGAGCCAGTTGAAGCAGCTGCTTAAGTAGTTTATTAAATAATAAATATAAAGGCCCCGCATTATGGGGTCTTTATATTTAATTTACTAAAGTTTTATTTTCATAGAATAAATATTGGCTTTTTGAAAATGCCGAAAAATCTTGAAATCATTATGTATGGCTGACCCAAGAATCATGTGTTATGTAATACAGGTGGCTTACGGTTTTGTAGTCGATGATTTGAATTCGCGGATTCCGGCGCCATAGAATCCCTTCAGTTTATATTTGTTTGTCTGGCAATATATCGATGCCGGAGTGTGTATGCTTGCAGCGTTTTTAGAGTAAATATTGCTTCATAAGGAAAATGTTGGGATTCATGCAATGAAATGGGAAGATTTATACGAGAAGATACAATCATCCGATAATGCAGAGCAGTTATTTGAACACGTTAGAGCGATTTCCCGTCTGATTGAATCAATCAGGGTTTTCAAATCAGTGTCGAACTGATTCAACATCCCTGCTGGTGAAGGAGGCCAGCATGGATGGCTAAAGCTCTTTCACTCGATCTTCGCCAGCGCGTTGTGAATGCGATTGCCACCGGTATGTCCCGCAGACAAGCGGCTGAGCGGTTTGGTGTGAGCGCCGCCAGTGCTATTCGCTGGCAGAAGCAGTTCAGCGACACCGGAACCATTCAATCCGACAAGCAGGGCGGCGACCGTCGTTCGAAACACATCGACGCCCATGCCGCCACGATCCTTGCGCTTTACGAGACGACGCCGGATATCACCCTTGCCGAAATCAAAGTGCGGTTGGCTGAGAGTGGCATAAGGGCCGGGATCGGCACGCTCTGGCGGTTCTTCGACCGGCACGGGATCACGCGTAAAAAAAGACGGCGCACGCGGCCGAACAGGAGCGACCAGCTTTGATGCAAAAGCGCCAGGAGTGGTTCGAAAGCCAACCAGACCTCGATCCCGAGCGTCTGGTATTCATCGACGAAACCTCTGCTTCAACGAAGATGGCGCGCCTGTATGGTCGAGCACCGAAAGGTCAGCGGTGCCGGGCATCCGTCCCGCATGGTCATTGGAAGACCACGACGTTCACCGCCGGCCTTCGACTGGGCGGCATGGCAGCTCCCATGGTGCTGGACGGCCCGATGAACGGCGACGCGTTCCTTGCCTATGTCAGCCAGGTTCTCGTTCCCGAACTGACGCCTGGCGATATCGTCATCATGGACAATCTTCCCGCCCACAAGGTTGCAGGCGTTCGCGACGCCATCGAAGCGGCAGGGGCAGGCCTGTTCTACCTGCCGCCGTATTCACCCGACTTCAATCCGATTGAAATGGCATTCTCCAAACTGAAGGCCTTGCTTCGGGCCGCAGCCGCCAGAACCGTCCCTGACTTGTGGCAGGCCATCGCCGACGCCATCAAACAGTTCAAACCTGACGAATGCCGGAATTACTTCAAGGCTGCCGGGTATGATGCTTTCTGATGGGAAATTGCTCTAGATCTTATGCTGAAGCGCTCGGCTTTCAATATGCTTCATATACCATGTGTGTGCCGTCTCTGAACAGTGTTGCTCGCTGGGTGCGTTTTGAATCCTTGCCCGACGGCTGGCAGAAGCACTACGTCGCCAAGAAATACGCGGATATTGATCCGATTATTAGGCGAGGGATAAATAGCATCGAGCCTTTGGTTTGGTCGGCTCGACAGTTTGCGGAAGCTCCCCAAATATGGGCGGATGCACAAGCGTTTGGTTTGAAGGCTGGTATTTCCCAGCCATGCTGGGCGGCTCAGGGGGGGGTTGGAATTCTCACATTCCTGCGCGAGAGACCAGCTTTGTCAGAAGGCGAAATCTCGATGTTGCGTCGCCAGATGCAGATTGTAACCAATCTTCTGCATCTTGCCATGTATGAACATGTCGATGTTCCCAGCATCAATTGTGTGGCGGAGGTTAATCTGACGGCACGTGAGCGCGAGATCCTGCGGTGGACGAGCGAAGGAAAGACTGCTGAGATTATCGGTAGGATCCTCAATATCTCGACCCGGACCGTTAATTTTCATATCAGCAATGTTCTCATCAAACTTGTTGCTGTGAACAAGGTACAGGCTGTCGCCAAGGCGCGGACTTTTGGCCTGCTCTAGAGCAGAATCTGACCGGAGTGAAACGAGGATTGATAAGAATATACTGAAATAGACCAAATTAGAGCGCCGATCTGATCCAATCAGATCAAAACGCGTTCTAATAACTTCTATCCTTCGGCGGTTTGGACCGAAGGATGCTTCAATCCTTGTTTGACAAAAGTTTTGCCCTTCAAAAAACCGCTTTAATACCACAAATTTAGTAGTATTTTCCGTCACTTGGCTTAGAATACAGTTTCTTGATGCTGCGCAAGTTTGTTCCTGCTTCTGGCAAAAAACAGGCAAGTTTTCGCTCAAGCCTCTCGCAATAAGCGATAGCATACTTTTCCTTTTGTCCTGTCTTTCACGACAATGCGCTCAGAGTGGTTTTCCACGCTAGCGCCGGATCAAGGCATCTGCCCACCCTCCCGCCAGCTACTACGCATCGTGCTTTGTGCGTCCGAAAGGACGCACGACGCTCTAAAACCAAAGTTCATTGAGTAAGACTCATCGGACTTTGGTTAAGCCCGTGTGGCGATTGAACATTTTCAAGGCGTGATGCGTCAGCATCTTGAGCCGCCTTGGTATAAAGCGCATCCCGAAAAGTGTGAAACGGTTTTCGGATTAGATGCGCGTCGAAGTTAAAGTCCGATCCGGTTTCCGGGAGAAACAGACGTGCATCACGCATCCCTGACCAAGAACCTGACGCATCTTGAGCGTCTGGAAGCAGAAGCAATTCATATCTTTCGCGAGGTTGCCGCGACCTTCTCCAATCCGGTTATGCTATATTCGGTGGGCAAGGACTCGTCGGTGATGCTGCATCTGGCGATGAAGGCATTCTATCCTGCCCCACCGCCATTTCCTTTCCTGCATGTCGATACGACATGGAAATTCCGCGAGATGATCGAGTTTCGCGATGCGCAGACCCGCGAAAAGGGCTTTGAGCTGCTGGTGCATATCAATGAAGACGGCGTGCGCGATGGTGTTGGCCCCTTCTCCCATGGCTCCAATGTTCACACCCATGTTATGAAAACGGTGGGACTGAGACAGGCACTTGATAAATACAAGTTCGATGCTGCTTTCGGTGGCGCGCGCCGAGATGAAGAAAAATCCCGCGCCAAGGAGCGCATTTTTTCGTTCCGCAATGCACAGCACGGCTGGGACCCTAAGAACCAGCGTCCTGAAATGTGGAGGGTCTATAATACGAGGGTTTCAGCTGGTGAATCGATCCGCGTCTTTCCGCTCTCCAACTGGACCGAGCTGGATATCTGGCAGTATATCCTGCAGGAAAATATCCCGATTGTGCCGCTCTATTTCGCCGCGAACCGTCCTGTGGTTGAGCGCGATGGCATGCTGATCAAGGTCGATGACGACCGCATGACGCTTCGTCCCGGTGAAAAGGTGGAAGAACGCCTGGTGCGCTTCCGCACACTCGGTTGCTACCCGCTCACTGGCGCGATTGAATCAAGCGCCACCAATCTGTCCGATATTGTCGAAGAAATGCTGATCGCCCGCACATCCGAGCGTCAGGGCCGCGCCATTGACCGCGATGAGGCTGGTTCAATGGAAAAGAAGAAGCGAGAGGGCTATTTCTGATGAACGCCGTACTAAAGCCCTCTGTAACAAGTGCAGCCGTCAGCGATTTTCTGGCCGATCAGGAGCGCAAAACGCTTCTGCGCTTTCTCACTTGCGGCTCCGTTGATGACGGTAAGTCCACGCTGATCGGTCGCCTTCTTTACGATACCAAGCTGATTTTTGAAGACCAGCTTGCGACGCTGAAGAACGACAGTCGCAAGTTCGGCACGACCGAAGATGATTTTGACTTTGCCCTGCTGGTTGATGGTCTGGAGGCAGAGCGCGAGCAGGGCATCACCATTGATGTCGCTTATCGCTTTTTCTCAACGCCGCGCCGCAAATTCATCGTAGCTGACACGCCCGGCCATGCACAGTATACGCGCAACATGGCAACTGGCGCATCGACTGCCGATCTTGCTGTTGTGCTGATCGATGCACGTCAGGGCGTGCTGACACAGACGCGTCGTCACTCCTTCATCGCTTCGCTCTTAGGCATTCGGCATATTGTGGTGGCCGTCAACAAGATCGATCTGGTTGATTTCTCACAAGAAGCCTTTGACGGAATTGTCGCTGATTATATGAGCTTCGCCAAAGAATTAGGCTTTGCGAGCATCCAGGCCATTCCGCTTTCGGCACGCTACGGGGATAATGTTACCAGCCTGTCTCCACGTATCGATTGGTATGAAGGGCCATATCTGCTTGAACATCTGGAAACGGTGCGGATTGATACGGAAGCGAATGCCAGGCCATTTCGCTTGCCCGTACAATATGTAAACCGGCCTAATCTCGATTTTCGCGGTTTTTCCGGGACCATTGCTTCTGGTGTAATCGCACAAGGCGACACAGTTGTTGTCGCAAAGTCGGGCAAGCAATCGAAGATCAAACGCATCGCCACTTATGATGGGGATTTACCGCGTGCTTCCGAAGGGCAGGCGGTAACTCTGGTTCTCGAAGACGAGATCGAGGTCTCTCGCGGTAACATGCTTGTGGGAGCTGAGGCACGCCCAGAAGTGGCCGACCGTTTCAGCGCGAATGTGGTCTGGTTTGGCGAAGAGGCTTTGCTGCCGGGCCGTTCCTATCTCCTGCGTACCGAAACGGACCAAACACCGGTCACGATCAACGAGATCAAGTACCGCACTGACGTCAACACGTTCGCGCAGGAAGACGTCACACAACTGGATCTGAACGAGGTTGGCTTCTGCCATCTTCAGACGGCGGATCAGATTATATTTGATCCTTATGCGGATAACCGCGTGACGGGCGCTTTCGTGCTGATTGACCGTCTCACCAATGCAACTGTTGGTGCCGGCATGATCGATAGTGCGCTGCGTCAGGCGACCAATGTGCATCTGCAGGCTTTTGATCTCGACAAGCAGGCGCGTGCTGCGCAAAAATTCCAGAAGCCTGCCGTGCTTTGGTTCACGGGGCTTTCAGCATCTGGAAAGTCCACGATCGCCAACCGGCTCGAACAACGGCTTCACGCGCTCGGCAAACATACCTATTTGCTCGATGGCGATAATGTGCGTCATGGTCTCAATAGCGATCTCGGCTTTTCCGACGAAGATAGGGCGGAAAATATCCGCCGTGTTGGTGAAGTGGCGGGGCTGATGGCCGATGCTGGGCTGATTACGCTGGTATCGTTCATTTCGCCGTTCTGCTCTGAACGGGATCGCGTGCGTTCACGGCTGCCGGAAGGTGAGTTCATCGAAATCTTTGTCGACACACCGATTGAGGAATGCATGGCGCGTGATCCGAAGGGGCTTTATGCGCAGGCACTGCGAGGCGAGATCAAAGCCTTTACGGGTATCGATTCTCCTTATGAAACACCGCTTTCACCCGAGTTACATCTCAACACCGCAGGTCGTGACATTGACGAACTCGTCGCAGAGGTGGAAAAGTATCTGGCCGAACGTGGTGTTATCGGCAGCTATGGCAGCGATTCCTGGTCGATTTGAGAAAATGAAGATATCCGCCTCTCCAAAAGCTGATCTTGACGGCCAGGCACTTCTTGCCGTTTTGCAAGAGGCGACGCTTGAGGCCGGGCGCGTGATCATGAAGCATTATACCGATGGATGTGCGGTGAGCGCCAAGAAGGATCAGTCGCCGGTCACTGAGGCGGATCATGCGGCTGAAGCCATTATTCTCTCCGCGCTCGCTTCTGTTGCCTCCAATATTCCGGTGGTGGCAGAAGAAGAGGCGGCTGCAGGGCGCTTGCCTGCGCATCTGGGACGAAAATTCCTGCTGATCGATCCACTGGATGGAACGAGGGAGTTTCTACTGCGCAATGGCGACTTCACAGTGAATATCGCGCTTATAGAAGACGGTGCACCTGTGGCTGGTCTGGTCTATGCGCCGGTGCGCAATCTTCTCTATGTGGGAAGCCCTGATGGTGCTGTTGAAATTGTAACGAGTTTTGACCATATCGCCAAAAGCCAACGATCGATTAAGGCGCGCATCGCTCCTGCGAAGCGCGTCGTGGTGTGCAGCCGGTCTCATATTACAACGGAGACAGAGCAGTTTCTGAAGGCCAACCAGATCGGCGATAGTGTTTCCGTAGGGTCTTCGCTCAAATTTTGCATGATTGCGCGCGGTGAAGCCGATTTATATCCCCGCTTTGGCCCGACAATGGAGTGGGATACGGCGGCTGGTGACGCAGTACTTCGCGCGGCTGGCGGAATGACGACCACATTTGATGCGCTTCCACTGACTTACGGTCAACGGTCCGATGGCACGGTGCAAAGCTTCGCCAATCCCGATTTTGTCGCTTATGGCGCAGGGACAGTTCCTGTTTTTGCTTAAACTAAAGCATTTCCAGCAAAAGTGGGAACCGGTTTTGCGTTCGGAAATGCGTAAAGACAAATAGTTGCAGCGGTTCCAACCATTCAATATTAACAGGAACCGCTGTAAGCAGCTTCAAAGCCCCTCTGTGCAACTGATAAGTCGGCTAATCGGGACATGTCTTCAAAAGACTGGAAAAAAAGCGCATACGCCCCTTGCGACTTGAAAACGGCAGCGCTATAAGCCGCTTCACGGTCGGGCTTAAGAGTCACGATTATATGGACACGGAGCGTAGCGCAGCCTGGTAGCGCATCTGGTTTGGGACCAGAGGGTCGGAGGTTCGAATCCTCTCGCTCCGACCATTTTCTTCTTAATTAATATTCCAAAAAAATATGTATGCGAAACCGGTGAAACTACTTCGTTTTGCCAAATACGGACATTCGCATGAACTCGCCGTCATATTCGGCAATTTCGACCAGTCTTTGCCTGTCGAGAATTTCAACCTTATACGATCTGAACATCACGAGCCCTTCTTCGCGCAACTCACGCATCATGCGATTGAGATGAATGGGGGTCAGGCCCAGGGCGTCCGCGAGCTGATACTGTGTGAGTGGACAATAAAATGAGTCTGGCTCACCCATTCCGCAGGATTTGACGCGATCTGAAAGCTCCAGCAAAAGATGCGCCGTGCGGACAAATGCGCTTCGGCAGCCAACATTCGTCAGGTGTTCAATGAGCATCGAACGCTGCCGCGAAAGAAGCTCAATGAAAATCATGCTCAGTCTGGGAATCTGCCAGATTGTTTTTTCCAGCGATGTTAGCGGTATTTCATAAACCGACATCGGTGTGATCGTCTTGATCGTATTGTAGCTGTAACCGTCAGCGGTTCTCAGCCCAACAAAGTCACATCGCATGGGAAAGTCGATGATTTGGCGTTCGCCACTCGAAAGATCGCGATAAACGCATCCCCAGCCTGAACGCACCAGATGAATACTTCTTATACGAGCGCCCTGATCAATGATGACGGCATCAGCAGGATAACTGCTCTCGGAAATGACGAGAGACTGCAAAGCTTGTTTTTCTTGCGTGTTTAATTTGGCCAGAATTGGAGGAGACTCCAATAAGCTAACCAAGCCGTCGATCAGTAGGGCGGTGGTGTTCAGGTTACCACTATGCATTTGCTGCCTATGCCCAACGAAAGTTATAGAATTTATAACTTTCTGTTCCCGAAGTCGTTCTAATGGTGACTACATTTTTTTATAAAGCGCTAACATAAGTTAATGACACGTTTATTTGACGATAGCAATATTTAGACCAGTCTTCACCGGGGTTGGCAATAAAAATCCTAATAAACTAGCGCAGTTTTTAGCATGACTAGTGTTTTGCGTCGAATGCAAACCTGAGTAACAGGGGAAACTAAGCAATGTTGGAAGTTAGAGAACAGTACTTATGGGCGACACCTGATGGCAGCGGCGATGGAGTTTCTATTGCTATAGGTGAGCGAACAAAAGACAGAGGATATTCGGCCGGTTTGCCTGTGCAGAGTGAGCCACATTTAACGCTCGTCTGTAAAAGCAATCTGGAGCGGGAGTGCCTCTTCAACGGACTAATGATGAACGGACTGAAACTGCCCGTCGTTAGCTATGCATCTATCGATAAGAACATGGCGTTGAATGGTGCAATCGTTATTCTCATGCATATCGGATCAAAACGTCTCGCCGATCCGTTTTTTTCCGATGAGGTGGAGGCTGCGGTAAAGGCATGGCATCCGATACCGCTCGTACTCCTTGCCGAACGTGAGGAGTGGTCGCAGGTTTTGCGTGCGATGGAGATTGGAGCGCGCGGCTACATTCCGACATCGGTCGATATCAAGATTTGCGTGGAGGCCATTCATCTTGCCTTGGCGGGTGGGATGTATGTGCCAGCTTCGATGCTGATGAAACCGCCGCCGGAGGACTTGAGCGACGATGTATTGGGCGAGTTATTGACGGTACGCGAGATTGAAGTCGTTCATGCAATCCGAGTGGGTAAGTCCAACAAGATCATTGCGTTTGAACTTGGCATGAGTGAAGGCACAGTAAAGGCGCATGTTCATAACATTATGAGAAAGATCGGTGCCGCCAACCGCACCGAAGTCGCTTGCAAGCTGCACAAAATGTACGGCAATAAATTCAGCGAGGAATGAAATTATCCGCATGCATACTGATACACTCTGGAAAATTTGAAGCGTCGGACTGAAAACTCAGCCGGCGCTTCTTAGTTTTTGGTGCATCTATACGGTATTCGGAAAAGATGCTCGTTAAAACAAACAGTGAGAGCGAAACGCGCTCTGAGTAAAAGGGTAGGGGCAGATTTGCACCTGCCCCTACAGAATGAGAGTGGGTATCCTTTGAGGGGACTCTCATTCTTTTCTGAGCGAGAGTAAACGCGATGACCTCCCGCTGCAGTCTTTCGGTTAGGTTGATTTCAAGCTCCGTTTGAATCCTCTGCGAAAACCTGCTGCGCACGTAACAGCCCTAACTCCAATCAGCGACGAAGGCTGATGCTGCCAGATGATCCTCCGGATGTCGTGCCAAAGGCAGAACCTGCGGAACTGCCACCGAGAAACCCGGTTCCGGATTGGGCCGTAGCTGCCGACTGGCCGCCTGAGCCGGATGTAAAGTAACCCGAACCAATGCCGCCGCTGCCGCCGTAATGGCCCATTTTGCTACCCATGCCACCGCCTATGCCAAGGACCGTGCCTTTGCCTTCTGCCCAGCCAGTGGTTGCGGCCTGGCCAGCAGCGGTGGAACCTGCGCCGAATGCAAAGCCGCCCGTCACTGCCGAGCCTGCGCCGCTGGCACCACCAAAGCTGCCATTCCAGTTTACGGTTTGCGCGGCTGCAGGCAGAGCGCCAGCCGCGAGAAGTGCGATAGAAGCAATAATGATTTTCTTCACGATGAAACTCCTCCTGTTTTTGACCGACATGTGTCCAAAGCGAATAGCCGAGGGGTGTCGGAGTTAGACCACTAGAGCGAGCATCGGCCCAAAAAATTGATTTTGAGCCGATGCTCTGAGCCGCCGCCCCGGCTTTACATGAGCGGTCCGGGGCAGTGCCATGCCCGGCTGTTGCTCGATGTATTACGCAGAACACATCCCTTGGCGCGCAACTGGTCTGAACTCAGGCCAAGGGCTTTTGCAGAATAAGTACGCTTACGGCCAGTTGCTTGTGGTGGTGGCGTAGTACCAGTTGCACTTGCAGGAATTGACGCTGGCTCTTCGTTAGAGACAGATGCCAAAAGTGGTGCCTGCTTTACTTGACGCGGCGCGGATGCGGAGCGAGCTCCCTGTGAAGGGCAGAACACACCTGTCGCATTGAGGGATGCTCTGACTTCCTTGTTGAGGCAAATCAGATCAAGTGCCGCCCCGTTTTGCCCCATGCCCAGAAGTGCTGCCGCATAGGCGCGCCGATTACATTCACGCATTTCATATGTACTGCCGATGCCGAGGCCCCAGCCTGTAGCTCCGACGCCGACGCTCGCGGAACCTGCACAAGAATGCACGCCCGCTGCCACAAGTCCCGGTGCAAAGGCCGGAACGGTGGTTTTGATTTTGTCTGGCGAGTTGTTACCTCCGCCAACAGCGATAGCTGTGGCGCCGGCCTGAGCCGACGAGTTTGTGTTGTTATCTACATTCAGGGTTTGAGCGAACGCACTTCCTCCGAAGAGAAGAAGTGTGCCAGACAAGCAAAGGATACCCAGTTTAGACATAGCTAACCCCTTCCACTTTTTACTTTGTATTTTTATGCTTTTATTATGATAGAGGCGCCAATATCATTTATTTTGTTATTTCCATTTTACGCACGAAAAGGATTATTTCGATATTATGAAAATTCGTAGGCTTGTGAATATAAATGTTGTGTTATTTTTTACCTACAACGTGTAAGTGGTTTATTATTATTAATCTTTATTGCTATCGTTCGGATATTTTCAAATCGCCAATTATGACGTTAGTTTTGCTTCTAAACGAAAGTTTATAGCTAGCGATTGCGATTGCAGGACTATGTTGGGAGGGGAACGCGCAAAAAGCTGGTTGCCTTCAAATGAGAAGCGAGAATTTCTGCCTCGTGAGGTCGCTTTCCGGCTGATGTGTCATCAAGCGGTTGCTTTCTCTTGCAAAACAGCGAAATTACGAACTCAAAGCATGTCGCGGAAAAGTGGGAACCGGTTTTCCGATAACGGCATGCGTGAAAATAAAGAGACAGAGCGAGCGCGTTGGGTATGATCAAAAGCGACTCGCTCTAGTTAGAACAATTCCATCGCCGGGCACAAAATGCAGCTTACTCCTCGCCACAATGCAATTCTGGATATCGCTCGCCGACAAGGGCAGGTGCTGGTCGATGATCTGGCAGCCGCGTTCGATGTGACACCACAAACTGTGCGCAAGGATCTCAATGATCTCTGCAAGGCGCGTTTGCTGCGGCGCATTCATGGCGGCGCACTCTACCCATCTGGGGTTGAGAACATGGAATATGAGGCGCGCCGCCGTATCGCAGCGCATGAGAAGGAGCTGATCGGGCGGGCGGCTGCTGAAATGATCCCCGATGGCGCATCGCTGTTTATCAATATTGGCACGACGACCGAGGCTGTCAGTCACGCGCTCATAGACCACAATCACCTGATGGTCATCACCAACAATATCAATGTCGCCAACACGCTGCGTGTCTATCCCGAAATAGAGGTCGTTATTGCTGGCGGTGTCGTTCGTGCCTCCGACGGTGGTATTGTGGGTGAAGCGGCGGTTGATTTCATCCGTCAGTTCAAGGTCGATTATGCGATCATTGGTGCCTCAGCGATGGATGAAGATGGTGCTCTGCTCGATTTCGATTTCCGCGAAGTGAAAGTCGCTCAGGCTATCATCGCCAATGCACGCCACGTGATTCTTGTGACCGACTCAACAAAGCTCGAACGAACAGCGCCAGTACGACTTGGTCATATATCGCAGGTCCATACCTTCATCACTGACCGTTGTCCGTCACAGCAATTGCGCGATTTGTGCCGCGAAAACGAGGTCGAACTCATCGAAACCGCCGAGCAAGCCTCTGCTGAAGAGAAAGAATCGTAGTTTCGTTTCATTTTCGTTTTGCTTTCGTATGAAATGAATTATATTCGCTTTGGTGGTTGGAGAAGGTCTTCAGGGTTCGCCATGGCGCAGAATAAAATATTCGATAAAATATTCGACATTTTCGTAATCGGTGGCGGCATCAACGGATGCGGCATTGCAAGAGACGCCGTGGGGCGTGGCTTCTCTGTTGGTCTTGCCGAGATGAACGATCTGGCAAGTGGCACCTCGTCGCGCGCCACCAAGCTCATTCATGGTGGTTTGCGCTATCTGGAGCATTACGAGTTCCGTCTGGTGCGCGAAGCGCTGATGGAGCGCGAAGTGCTGTGGGCCAATGCGCCGCATCTCATTCATCCGATGCGCTTTGTGCTGCCTTTTCACAAGGGCGGCGTGCGTCCGGCCTGGCTTTTGCGCCTTGGCCTGTTTCTGTACGATCATCTGGGTGGTCGCAAGAAACTGCCTGCGACGCGCACACTCGACATGCGAACCGACCCTTCTAGCGCACCATTGAAGCCACTTTTCACCAAGGCTTTCGAATATTCGGATTGCTGGGTGGATGATGCTCGTTTCACCGCCCTGACTGCGCGTGACGCCGCCGATCGTGGAGCGATGATCCGCACACGGACCAAGGTCGTATCCGCGCGCCGTGACCATGAAGCATGGACTGTGACGCTGGAAAATATCGACACTGGCGGGCGCGAAGAGGTTCGTGCGCGTCTGCTGGTCAATGCCGCTGGCCCATGGGCCGATAAAGTATTGCAGGGCGTTGAGGGCGATCGACAACTGCACAATGTGCGTCTGGTTCAGGGTAGCCATATCGTGGTGCGCAAAAAGTTCTCCGATCCGCGTTCCTATTTCTTCCAGAACAATGACGGACGTATCATCTTTGCCATTCCCTACGAGGACGATTTTACGCTGATCGGCACCACTGATCAGGACTATAAGGGCGACCCGGCCAAAGTTGCGATCAGTGACAGGGAAACCGATTATCTCTGCGCTTGTGCCAGTGAATATTTCAAGGAGCCAGTGCGCCTTGAGGATATTGTCTGGACCTATTCCGGTGTGCGCCCGCTTTATGATGACGGCGCAAGCAAGGCGCAGGAAGCAACCCGCGATTATGTGTTGAAAGAAGATGCCCCTCAGGATGCCGCTCCGCTGATCAACGTGTTCGGTGGCAAGCTGACCACGGCTCGCAGGCTAGCCGAGCATATGCTTGAGAAGATCGAGCATCGTTTAGGCAAAAAAGGTGCATCATGGACCCATGCAGCACCTCTGCCGGGTGGCGATTTTGAGGCAACGTCCTTTGATCGTGAGCTTGAAAAGCTGAAAGCGGCCTATCCGTTTCTTTCGTCCACTCATGCGCGTCGTTTGTTCAGGCTCTATGGAACGCGAGCACACGTACTGCTTGGCAAGGCGAGTTCGCTGGCTGATCTCGGGCGGCATTTTGGTGCCGATCTCTACGAAGCAGAAGTGCGCTATCTCGTTGAGAATGAGTGGGCGCATACAGCACAAGACATTTTATGGCGGCGCACAAAACTTGGCCTGCGAATGAACGCGATAGAGGTTTCTGCTCTTGAGGCTTTCGTTCAACCAGTGAAAGCTGCTTAATCCTTGACTTGCAACGCTTGATATAAAAAGTCATTATCTTCCGGCAGGCGGTTTCCAGCCTTTCTGGGAGGAAAACATGGGTGCACCGCAAGACAGAATTCATGCTGACCGCATCCAGTCCGCTATCGATACGGGTGGTGCGGCCCGCTCGGCTCTCGTCGCGTCATGGCGGCGATCAGCACAGTTGCATGGACTGGACCCGGCGGAGCTTGGTGCCGTCCAGACGCTTTCTGACGGCGAATTTCGCAATGTGCGTGAGCGTATGGAGCGTGTCGTCAATATAGCCCAAGCGAGCATGGATCGCCTTTATATGGCGGTTGGCGGTGTTGGTTGCTGTGTGCTTCTCGCTGACAGTGACGGCGTGCCGGTTGAGCGACGGGGTGCTGCAGGCGATGATGATACATTCTACGAGTGGGGTCTGTGGACCGGTGCCGTGTGGAGTGAAGCTGTCGAAGGCACCAACGGGATTGGAACCTGCATCGCCGAACAACGTGCGCTGACCATCCATCGCGATCAACATTTTCACACTCGAAACATAGGCCTTTCCTGCACGGTTGCGCCGATCCACGACCATCAGGGTCGGCTGATGGCAGCGCTTGATGTCTCATCATGCCGCAGCGATCTGACTGAGGCCTTTGTTCAACTGATTTCCGTCGCGGTTATTGATGCGGCTCGCCGGATAGAGGCTGAAAACTTCCGTCAGGCTTTTCCTCAGGCACGCATAATGCTGGCTCCAAGTGCTGATCGCACCGGCGGTGCGCTGATCGCAGTCGACAAGGATGATCTGGTGATTGGTGCGACAAGGGCTGCAAGGCTTTCTCTCGGTCTTACCGATGAAACCCTTTCGGCAGCACTTCCGGCTGCTGACATTTTGGGTTGGAATGCGGATCCGCGAGAGGATATGGCGGAGTCTGAAAGAAGCGTTATCCTGCGGGCCATTGCGCGTTCAGATGGCAATGTTTCCTCCGCTGCCAAGCTTCTTGGTATCAGCCGTGCCACGCTTCACCGTAAGTTCAATCGCCTGAAAATCATTCGTCCGAACTAGAATCTTCATTCGGTTTTCCAATGTGTCTCATTATTGAGACACATTGATCCTGCATAGTCATCGGTGTGGATGACTCCTCCCAAGAGCCGCGCCATCTTGAATTAAGAAACGCCGTAGGAGCGGCGTTGTCTTTGGGAGGAATGTCATGAACAAGGTAGAATTTCATCGCTCCGTAAAGCCGGAGTTTGCCAAACGCTATGGCAATTTCATTGGCGGCAAATGGGTTGAACCCAAGTCTGGCCGCTATTTCGAAAACACATCCCCAGTCAATGGCCAGGTTCTGTGCGAAGTTGCACGTTCTGATGCGGCCGATGTTGATGCGGCTCTTGATGCGGCACACGCAGCCAAGGATGCATGGGGCAGAACCAGCCCTGCTGAACGTGCCGTTATCCTTAACAAGATCGCAGACCGCATCGAGGCAAATCTGCCGAAACTCGCAGCCGCTGAAACATGGGACAACGGCAAGCCGATCCGCGAAACCACAAATGCGGATCTGCCACTTGCTATTGATCACTTCCGTTATTTTGCCGGTGCAATCCGTGCGCAGGAAGGCGGAATTTCGGAAATCGACCACGACACGGTCGCTTACCATTTCCACGAGCCGCTCGGTGTCGTCGGCCAGATTATTCCGTGGAACTTCCCAATTCTTATGGCTGTTTGGAAGCTGGCGCCAGCACTTGCTGCCGGTAACTGCGTGGTGCTGAAGCCAGCAGAACAGACACCTGCATCCATCCTCGTGCTGATGGAGATCATTGGTGATCTTCTGCCTGCGGGCGTGCTCAACGTAGTCAATGGTTTCGGTCTGGAAGCTGGCAAGCCACTTGCATCGAGCCCGCGCATAGCCAAGATCGCCTTTACCGGTGAAACGACGACCGGTCGTCTCATCATGCAATATGCCAGCCAGAACCTTATCCCGGTTACGCTGGAACTGGGCGGCAAGTCGCCAAACATCTTCTTCTCCGACGTCACTGCGGAAGATGACGATTTCTTCGACAAGGCTATCGAAGGCTTTGTCATGTTCGCGCTTAATCAGGGCGAAGTCTGCACCTGTCCAAGCCGTGCGCTGATTCATGAAAAAATCTATGACAAGTTCATGGAACGCGCTTTGAAGCGTGTCGAGGCAATCGTTCAGGGTGATCCTCTTGATCCGGCAACCATGATCGGTGCGCAGGCATCTAGCGAACAGCTGGAAAAAATCCTGAGCTATATCGATATCGGCAAGCAGGAAGGTGCAGAAGTGTTGACCGGCGGTGGACGCAATGAGCTCGCCGGTGATCTGGCAGGCGGCTATTACGTCAAGCCGACCGTCTTCAAAGGCACCAACAAGATGCGGATTTTCCAGGAGGAAATCTTCGGTCCTGTTGTTTCGGTCACGACCTTTAAGGACGATGCCGAAGCGCTCGCGATTGCCAATGACACACTTTATGGTCTTGGCGCAGGTGTATGGACGCGTGACGGTACGCGCGCTTATCGCTTTGGTCGTGCCATTCAGGCAGGCCGCGTCTGGACGAATTGCTACCACGCCTATCCGGCCCATGCGGCGTTCGGTGGCTATAAGCAGTCGGGTATCGGTCGTGAAAACCACCTCAAGATGCTCGACCATTACCAGCAGACCAAAAACATGCTGGTGAGCTACAGCCCGAAGAAGCTCGGCTTCTTCTAAAAAGTAAAGGCGGTTCGTGGCTTTCACGCCTCGAGCCGCCGCCTATCCTTGCAGTTTCATCGGTACAGTACGGCCTCACTTGCACTATCGATCTGAGGCCGTTCCCCCCTGTTTCCTCCCAGGAAAGTGGCGGGTCGGTGCGGTCTATACCCTTGCCGGCCCGCCTAAAAACAGAAGGAGCTTCCAATGGCAAAGACAATGAAAGCGGCCGTGGTCCGCGAATTCGGTAAACCACTGACAATTGACGAAGTCCCGATTCCCCAGCCGGGAGATGGCCAGATTCAGGTGGCAATTCAGGCGTCTGGCGTCTGTCATACCGATCTTCATGCCGCTGAGGGCGATTGGCCCGTAAAGCCTAACCCTCCATTTATCCCCGGTCACGAAGGCGTTGGTTTTGTCTCGGCTGTCGGTAAAGGCGTCAAGCATGTCAAGGAAGGTGACCGCGTCGGCATTCCTTGGCTCTATACGGCCTGCGGCCATTGCGTGCATTGCCTGGGTGGCTGGGAAACGCTTTGCGAAGAGCAGCAGAATACCGGCTATTCCGTCAATGGCGGCTTCGCTGATTATGTCGTTGCTGATCCCAATTTCGTTGGACACCTGCCCAAGAACATCGAGTTCAACGAGATCGCGCCTATCCTTTGCGCAGGCGTAACAGTCTATAAAGGCCTCAAGGTCACGGACACCAAGCCCGGTGATTGGGTGGTGATTTCCGGCATTGGCGGTCTTGGCCATATGGCAGTGCAATATGCCAAAGCGATGGGGCTGAATGTTGCTGCCGTCGATATCGACGACAAGAAGCTGGATCTCGCCCGCAGGCTTGGTGCGACTGTGACGGTCAATGCCAAGACGCACAATGATCCGGCAGCCTATATCAAGAAAGAAACCGATGGCGGCGCACAGGGCGTGCTTGTCACAGCCGTTTCGCCGAAGGCTTTTGAACAGGCAATCGGCATGGCTGCGCGTGGCGGCACAATTGCGCTCAACGGACTGCCAGCTGGTGAATTCCCACTGTCGATTTTCAACATGGTGTTGAACGGTGTTACCGTGCGCGGCTCTATCGTCGGCACGCGCCTTGATCTGCAGGAATCGCTTGATTTTGCCGCCGATGGCAAGGTTAAGGCGACCATCCGCACCGACAAGATCGACAATATTAATGCGATTTTTGATGAAATGCGCGCGGGCCAGATTGAAGGCCGGGTTGTAATGGACCTGACGCAGTAATCAGGGCATATTTGTAAATAAAGCCGCCGTAGTAATGCGGCGGCTTTCTTCATGGGAGGAGGAAGCATGGCGCAAGTTGCACAAAATCAGCAGGTTACTGCGACCGAGGCGGCGCTCGAGCTGATAAATGAATTGCAGGCAGAATACGGGCCGATCATGTTTCATCAGTCGGGCGGTTGCTGTGATGGCTCCTCGCCGATGTGCTATCCGCAAGGCGATTTACTGTTGTCTGATGCAGATGTGAAGCTTGGCGAGATCGGTGGTGCACCATTTTACATCAGCGGCTCGCAATACGAAGCCTGGAAGCATACCGAACTCATCATTGATGTCGTGCCGGGGCGAGGTGGTATGTTCTCGCTCGACAATGGCCGTGAAAAGCGTTTTCTCACCCGCTCCAAGATATGCACGATTTGAAACATGTCTCCCAAAAGTGGGCAACGGTTTTGGGGATAAAGACATGCGTAAAAACAATAGTTAAAGCGCATAGCGCTTTAGCGCTTTGCGTTGATAGGCAAAGCAGCTACTTAAACTATTGGGAATACCGGGGAGAGAGTACATATCGGCCATGGCCGCATCCAATAAAAGAGCGACAATCCATGATGTGGCGCGTCTCGCTGGCGTGTCTATCAAGACAGTATCAAGGGTTTACAATGATGAACCCAATGTGCGCGACACGATCCGTGAGCGTGTGAGAGAAGCGGGTGCCGAGCTGCGCTATCGCCCGAATGCGGCAGCGCGCAATCTGGTTGAAAGACGCTCGCATCTCATTGGGCTTTTCTTTGAAAATCCAAGCCACAGTTATGTCACAGAATTGCAAAACGGCGCGCTGGATCGTCTGCGTGGCACCCGCTACCGGCTGCTGATATTTCCGGTCGAAAATCGTGCTGATATTCGCGGTTCGTTGATTGAAACGGCGCATGCTTCCGGGCTTGATGGCATAATCGTCACGCCACCCATGTCTGATGATCCAGAGATTTTGCAGGAATTGATTGCTTCCGCCATGCCATTTTCACGGGTGGCGGGTGATTTTAATGTACATCCGACTGACAGCGTGGCAATCGATGACGCCGCCGCCACCTTTGACCTGATGGATTATCTTCTCAAGCAAGGCCATACGAGGATTGCTATCATTATTGGTGATCTGACGCATCGTTCTGCGCAGTTGCGCCTTGAGGGCTATCGCCGGATGCTTGATGAGGCAGGCATCGAGCACAATCCCGATTATGAAGTTGGCGGTGGGTTCAGTTTTGACAGCGGGTTGACGGCTGGCAGAAAACTGATGGAGCTGCAAAAAAGGCCAACGGCTATTTTCGCTTCCAATGATGATATGGCGGCAGCCGTTCTGCAGATTGCCTATGATTATAAGCTGGACGTGCCCGGTGATCTGACCATTGTGGGCTTCGATGACAGCGCTATCGCAAGCATGGTTTCGCCACAGATTACCACCATTCGTCAGCCCATACGCGAGATGACCCGTGATGCCGTGGATATGCTTTTACAGCAGATCGAAAGCGGCGACGCATCGCCATCGCGCCATGTCGAATATAAGCTGATCATCCGTCAGTCTTCCGGCAAAGCGGCGGAGTAAAGCATGTCTCCCAAAAGTGGGAACCGGCTTTTGTGTCGAGACATGCGGAAAAACAAAAGATTAAAGCGGGGCCGGTAATCCCGGCCCCTTTCGTTTTTAAGATGGAAGAACATCTTCCAGTCCCTTGGTCAGTTCCAGAGCTTGTCGTTCAAACATGCGGCGATAAATGCCACCCGGCTTACGGATAAGTGCATCGTGATCGCCTTCTTCGAGGATCTCGCCTTTGTCGAAGACCAGCAACCGATCAAGCGCACGAACCGTCGAAAGCCGGTGTGCAATGACAAGCGTCGTACGACCGATCATCAGCCGCTCCATGGCCTGCTGGATCAGCAACTCCGATTCTGAGTCAAGGCTCGACGTTGCCTCATCCAGAATAAGGATCGGTGCATCTGCCAGAAACGCACGGGCAATTGCCACACGCTGACGTTCGCCACCAGAAAGCTTCACGCCACGCTCGCCAACAAGCGTCGCATAGCCCTTTGGTAGACGCATGATGAAATCATGCGCACTGGCAAGCATTGCTGCGTGCTCGATCTCGGCCTGTGTTGCGCCGGGACGGGCATAAGCAATGTTTTCGGCCAGCGTCCGGTGAAACAGAATTGGCTCCTGTTGCACGATGGCAATCTGTGAACGCAGCGAAGCCTGTGTGACTTCCGCAATGTTCTGACCATCAATCTTAATGGCACCGCCACTGACATCGTAAAGACGCTGGATGAGCTTGACGAATGTCGTCTTGCCCGAACCCGAATGACCGACCAGCCCCACACGCTCACCAGCATCAATCTTGACCGAGAAGTCGCGATAAAGCGCTGCTGCGTGGTTGCCGTAATGGAAGGTGACGTTATCGAATGTGATCTCGCCATTTCCAATCTTGATTGCAGACGCACCCGGCCTGTCGGCAATGCCATAAGGCTCGGCTTCAATCTGAACCAGTTCTTCCATGTCATTGACCGAACGCTGCAGGTTGCGGATATGCATACCAACGTCGCGCAGATAGCCCTGCAACATGAAGAAAGCGGTCAGAACGAAGGTGATGTCACCCGCCGTTGCTTTACCCTGGCTCCACAGGTAAAGCGCAAAGGCAATGACCACACCGCGCATAATCAGCAGATTTGCACCCTGAATGAAGCCGTTCAGTGTGCCAATCAGCCAGGTGCGGCGTGTCCGGCCGCGCCACTTGGTGACAACCTTTGCAAGACGCGCATCTTCACGACTTTCAGCACCGAAAGCCTTAACGACTGCATTGCACGAAATGGCATCGGCCAAAGCGCCGCCCATGCGTGTGTCCCAGCTGTTAGCGAGCGTTGCTGCAGGTGCAACAAAGCCCAGCGAAATCACGATCGTGCACACGATGAAAAGCACCGAGCCGATAGCAACCAGCAAGCCCATCATCGGCCAGTACCACGAAAGCAAAGCAACCGAACCGAGCAACATCAGTATTGACGGCAGCAGTGCGACGATCAGCGTGTCGTTGAGCAGGTCAAGCGCCCACATGGCGCGCGAAACCTTGCGCACCGTTGATCCCGCAAAAGCATTGGCGTGCCAATCGGTTGAAAACCGTTGCAGCCTGCGGAACGAGCTTGCTGCCATGTCACTCATGATCTTCAGTGTGAAGTCTGTGATGACATAGAAGGTCAGCTGGCGTGTTATGAGCGCTACTGCGCCCAGCACAAGCAGGACGATCAGGGCCTCGATTGCGGCGTTCCATGCATTGTCGCCGCTAAGCGAAAGCGCATCGACCAGTCGCCCTGAATAGAGCGGAGTCAAAACATCTGCGGCTGTTGCAAGCAGCATGCCGATAATCATCAGCGACAGCCGCACGGGCTGACTTCGCCAGTGGCTGAAAGTGTAGCCAAGGACATTGCGGAACGCAGGTCCCCGGAAATCTATACGAAACCGAGTCATATGAATAATACCAGCCCGCAAAACGGCGGATTCTGGTTCCTTTAAAAGCATTTCCAGCAAAAGTGCGAAGCGGTTTTGCGTCGGACAAAGCGTGAAACGAAGATAAAACAAGCAGCCGGAAGGGCTGCGGCAAATTGGGAAGTTTTTAGGAATGTGCCCTTTTAGGGAGGGCGGTCAGGCCTTAGCCTGCAGCACGGGCCAAAGACTTAAAGCTTGGAAGCGCCCGCGTTAACACCGGGCACCGACGGAAATGGATAGACACGCATCTCATACCTCTTGCCAGTGTTTCAGATGTCTGCACAATAAATGAGCAAATGTTTTTGCCAAGTGGCAAAATGCGGAATTTTGCTTTCAACCTATTGAGTGTGGCAAAAATGTCAGACCAGAATGTCTCCCAAAAGTTGGAACGGTTTTGAGGCTAAGACATGCGTAGAGCAAAGACTTACAGCGGTTCCAGTTAATATTGAATCATTGAAGCTGCTGTAACTATTTGTTTTTACGCATTTCCAAACGCAAAAGCGGGAACCGCTTTTGCGTTTGGAAATGCTTTAAAGCACATCGCGCTTTATACCTTTCGTGGCCAAGCCGCGAGCTTGCGCGAGAAATGCGAAATGGTTGCATGCAGCAGCATTGTGAAGGCTGCCAGCACAAACAGGCTGGCGAACATGAGATCGACCTTGGCGCGCCCATTGGCAAGTAACATAAGATAGCCAAGACCTTTCGATGCGCCGACCCATTCGCCCACAACGGCACCGATTGGCGCGTAGACTGCCGCCAAGCTCAAGCCTGAAGCAAGCGAAGGGAAGGCCGCGGGTATGCGAACGCGAAACAGAATATGCATCCGTTTGGCGCCGAGATTTTCCGCCGCGTTGATAAGGGTTTGATCGGTGCGCTGCATTCCATCCAAAAAGGTGGAAACGACCGGGAAAAAGATCATTAGAATGGTGACGGCAATTTTGGATGCCGGGCCGTATCCGAGCCAGAGGGTGAGGATCGGGGCAAGTGCAAATACAGGGATGGCCTGACTGAACACCATCACGGGCATGACAAGCCGTTGAGCAAGCGGCGACATCATCAGGCCAATTGCGGTCAGCACACCAATGGCACAGCCAAGAAAAAGCCCACCCAGTACTTCGCCAAATGTCACGATGGCATTATCCGCGATCAGCTGCGCATTGGTGAGGAGGGAGAGAACCACATCAAGTGGACCGGGCAAAATGAAGCGTGGCATTTGCCAGATGCTCACCACTGCCTGCCACAATCCGAGCACTGCAAACGCCGACAGAAACCCGTCGGCGATGCGTTTTTTACGGGAGCGAGAAACCACGCTCGTCACTTTGCTTTTAGCCCCATGCTCCAGAAATTCGCTTCAAGCCTGCTGGCGATTGCAAAAATCTGGCAGAGCTTTGGCCAGCGCGGACTGTTCTCGAAATCAGTGCCAATGCGATCTTTGGCGGCCTGATCAAAAAGCTTGCCGACCGTATGGCACATGTCCTGATAATCAGCCCCGGCATAGGTGTCGATCCACTCCTGATAAGGTGTGCCAGCCTTTGCCGTTGCGGCAAGGTTGATCCCGATTTCACCATAACCATGTGCGCAAGGCACAAGGGCGGTCAGCAGATCAAGGAAGTCGCCCGCCTGTCCGCAATCCAGCACATAGCGCGTATAGGCCAAATTTTCCGGCTCTTCGCGGGTGTTGTAAAGATCGTCTTCGCTGATGCCTTCGCGCGCGCAGATGCCGACATGCAGCGGCAGTTCCGTAACCGCCAGCCCATGCATGATTTCCGCGCAAAGCCGCGTTTCCTGCAAGCTGCCTGCCTTCACGACACCAAGCGCAAAGGCACGGGCATAATGATGCAGATAGACATAATCCTGTCTGAGATAGTGCAGGAAAGCTGACTTGGGCAACGTACCATCGCCAAGCCCACGTACAAATTCATGATCGATATAAGGCTTCCAGTCCTCAAGGGTTGCTGCCCGCAGACGGGTGAATAATTCTGACGAATAATGCGGCTGTGGCACGCTCATCATTTGCTCCCTTCAGCATTGATGTCGATGGCAAATTTCTCGACAGGCAGGATCGAAGGCACGAGGCCGTTTTCTTTGAGGTAGGTTTCGTAGCGGCTCCAGCGTCCATAATCGAGGCTGGCAGGGGAGCGTGAGAAACGGGCGACGGTATCTTTCCAGGCGCGCTGGTTCAGCTCGTCTTTGAGTTCAGAACTGTAGGACGCAAACACCTCATAGCTCTGCTCCGGGTGATTGACGATGTATTGCGCTGCCTTTTCCGTGGCAGAGAGAAAGCGCGAAATCTTGTCTTTTTCGGCGGCATCAAGCTTGTTGGAGTTGGCGACATAAACCAGCTCGTCATAGACTGGCACACCTTCTTCCTCGACGAAGAAACACTTGCCCGCAACACCTTCAACCGCCATCTGGTTGAGTTCGACATTGCGATAAGCGCCCATCACCGCATCAACCTGCTTCGACATGAGCGATGGTGCGAGCGAGAAGTTCACATTGATGAGTTCAACATCTGAAAGCTGAATGTCGTGTTTTTTGAGAATTGTGCCGAGCACTGTCTCTTCAACACCCGCAACCGAGAAACCTATCTTCTTGCCCTTGAGATCGGCGATTGAATTGACCGAACCATCATCGCGCACCATCAGGCAGTTGAGCGGGGAATCCACCAACGTGCCGACACGGATCAGCGGAATATCGGCATGCACATCGAGATGCACCTGCTGCTGATAGGAAATTGCGAGATCAGCCTGCCCGGCCGCAACCATTTTGGGTGGCACGGAAGCGTCCGCTGGTGCCACGATGTCTACATCAAGTCCTGCATCCTTGAAGTAACCGAGCTTGTCAGCCACGATGATAGGCCCATGGTCAGGGTTCACATACCAGTCCAGAATGAGCTTGAATTTATCGTTGGCGTGTGCCGGCTGAGGTGACATCAGGGCAAGCGAAGCCGTGGCGCTGAAAAGCGCAGCAAAAATCAGCTTTTTCAATGTTTCCTCCAGAAACTAAATTACGTAAGCACGGGTAATTTCGATCCATTGCCGCACGCGGGCTTCCGGATCGGGATTGAAGGTGATGTCGGTGACGACTGAAACAATGTCGGCGCCCGCCTTAAAGACGCCAGGCGCGCGGTCGACATTCATGCCGCCGATGCCAACGAGTGGAATGTTACCGAGGGCTGTCTTCCATTCCCGCACGCGGTCCAGTCCCTGTTCGTGCCATTTCATCTTTTTGAGAATGGTCGGATAGACAGGACCGAGCGCGATATAGGCAGGCTCAAGCGCCATTGCGCGATCGAGTTCTGCTTCATCATGGCTGGAAATACCGAGCTTTACGCCGCCCGCACGGATTGCATCGAGATCGGCGTCATCGAGATCTTCCTGACCAAGATGTATGAAATCGCAGCCTTCCTCTATCGCCAGCTTCCAGTAGTCGTTGACGATGAGCTGGCAGTCATGTGCTTTGCAAATGTCACGTGCTGCACGGATTTCTGTGCGCAGTTCTGCATCATCCTTATCCTTGATACGCAACTGCACCAGCTTGATGCCAAGTGGCACCATGCGTTTGATCCAGTCTGCACTGTCAAAGATCGGGTAGAACGGATCGAGGGCCATTACAAAAATGCCTTTCCGATAAGGGGAGTGGAGGGGGCGGCCATATCGCGCGCGTCGATCGGATCGGCTTCATAGGCGAGGCGCCCGGCTTCAACGGCAAGTGCGAAAGCGCAGGCCATTGCGGTGGGGTCACCAGCCTTGGCGACGGCGGTGTTGATCAGCACCGCGTCATAACCAAGCTCCATTGCGTGCGCTGCATGTGAAGGCACGCCGATGCCTGCATCCACCACCAGCGGAACGTCGGGAAAATGCGCGCGCATGGTTCTGAGCGCATAAGGATTGTTCAACCCGCGCCCCGAACCGATGGGTGCGCCCCATGGCATGAGCACTTTGCAACCAGCTTCGAGCAGCTTTTCGGCCACCACCAGATCGTCATTCATGTAGGGAAAAACATCAAAGCCGTCATCGCAAAGGATGCGTGCTGCTTCCACCAGCCCGAAAGGGTCAGGCTGCAGCGTGTCATGATCGCCGATGACTTCGAGTTTGATCCAATTGGTGCCGAAGACTTCACGTGCCATCCTGGCCGTAGTGACCGCTTCGCGTGGCGTGTGACAGCCAGCGGTGTTGGGCAGGACAGACACGTCCATCTGCTTGATAAGTTTCCAGAAATCCTGACCTGCACGCATGTCACCGCTTTCGCGCCTGAGCGAAACAGTCACGATTTCCGTCTTTGATGAACGGACGCTGTCCGCTAGAATGGCCGGTGAAGGGTAAAGTGCTGTGCCAAGCAACAGACGGCTTTCAAACGTTTTTCCATAAAACTCCAGCAACTTAACCTCCTTGCATCGGAGCGAGAACTTCGATGCGGTCGCCAGTAGAAATTGTAGTCGTTTCGCGCTCGTCACCCGCGATGAACTCACCATTGAGTGCCGTTGCCACCACAGCCTCGTCGAGTTCGATTTCTGTCAGCAAAGCTGCAAGAGTGGCCGCAGTCGTCTCTACGACCTCGCCATTGAGAACGATGGTCATGAAAGTTCCTCCAAAAGTTCAGGTCTTTCTTCCGGCTGCGTTGCTGCTGCAACGGCCATACGTGCGACCGCCGGTGACAGCAGAAAGCCGTGCCGGTACAACCCGTTGACATAAATGGTTTTGCCGCGCCTGCTTACACGCGGCAGGTTATCGGGGAAGGCCGGGCGGGCATCGACGCCGGTTTCGAGAATTTCCGCCTCGCCGAACGCAGGGTGCAAAGCATAAGCCGCGCTCAACATTTCCAGCGTCGAGCGCACGCTGATCCCACTGCGCTCATCGCTTTCGATCATGGTCGCGCCGATCATATGAACACCATCGCCGCGCGGTACGATGTAAAGCGGGATGCGTGGATGCAGGAGGCGCACAGGACGGGTGAGGTTGATGTCGCGTGAGCGGACCACCAGCATTTCGCCCTTCACACCACGAAGTTCGGTCAGCACGTCGCGGGCGGCAAGGCCACGCGCATCGACTATGATATCCGCGTCGAGAGATGTCTCTTGTGCATCCGTTCCAAGATGAAAGACCACGCCTTTTTTCTGCAGCCGGTCTGCCAGTTCGATCAGCGTCTTGCGTGGGTCAAGGTGTCCTTCCTGCGCGAAGAACAATCCCTGTCGGAAACGGCCTGCAAGATCGGGTTCCAGAGCATCGATGCGTGCTTGATCAATAATATCGAAAGCATCCGTTCGACGGGCAAAGCGGCGCAATTCTGTGGTATCCCGCAGATGCGAAAGCACGAGTGTTCCCTCGCGTTTGACGCCAGATACCTGGCGTTCCCACCAGCCAATGGCCTCCTGTCCGAGACGAACGACCGGCTCTTCAGCGCTTTCGCCTTCGCACCATGGTGCAAGCATTCCGCCAGCAAGCCACGAGCAACAATCACTGCCGATTTTCGGACTGCGTGCAATGATGGTAACTGCATGGCCTTGATCGGTAAATTCGGCGGCAGTGGCAAGGCCCGCCACGCCTGCGCCGATGATCGTAACCCGCATCATACCTGCTCCCTGATATCTGTATTCCAGAGGGCATGAAAGTGATGCACAGGGCCATGTCCGTGACCAACCTTAAGCTTGTCTGCGTTCCGGATCGCGGCTTGCAGATAGGTGTGCGCCTCTCGAAGAGCGTGTTCAAGCGAGAGGTCTTTGCCAAGTCCTGCTGCAATCGCGGAGGACAACGTGCAGCCCGTTCCATGCGTGTTGGCGGTGTAAATGCGGGGTGCTTCAAGCCGAATTGTTGGCTGGTCACTGCGGATCAAAAGATCGGTGCAAATTGCCCCTTCCGCATGTCCGCCTTTCATCAAGACAGCCTTTGCACCAAGCTTGAGCAAGGCGCGACCTTGTTCCTCTGCCTCGTCGTCAGTCACTGCCGTTGGTGCGTCGAGAAGGCAGGCAGCTTCGGGCCTGTTGGGGGTCAAAAGGGCGGCAAGGGGGATCAGCTTTTCGCGCAGGATCGAAATAGCGTCTTCACTCAATAAACGATCACCTGATTTGGCGATCATCACCGGATCGAGCACGATAGGGCCGGAAAAATGCTCAAGGCCAAACGCGATTGCCTGAATAGTCTTAGGCACCGACACCATGCCGATTTTGACTGCGGCGACATTGAGATCGCTGAAAACCGCCTCGATCTGGCCAGCGACAATTTCCGGCGGCACATCATGCACCGCGGTTACGGCGCGGGTATTCTGCACTGTGATGGCGGCAATGACGCTTGCACCATAGACACCAAGTGCCGAGAAGGTTTTGAGATCAGCCTGAATGCCCGCGCCCCCACTGCTGTCAGAGCCAGCAATAGTTACGCATATGGGCACGGGCGCCGCAATGCAGCTTGATGTGGTTCGGGAGAAACTGTTTTTTTGGTCCATCATGTCGTCTCTCATTCCGAACGGAAAAATGAGACGTCATGAACCTGTTGGGAGCCTGAACTCCGATGAGGGAACTCCCTCGGCCGCGACGCGTCAAACTCCGTTCCCTACGCAGGTATTACCCGGATCAGGTTCAATGGGTTAACGCGATCAGCGTCTCTCAGCCTTTTGTGTCGCAATATCGGGCAGAAAAGCGCTAAGCACTTTTCTTGATATTGCTTGGAAGGCACCCCAACGAATTTTGTGCTTTAAGGCATAGGCCGGAACAGCAGGCCGGTCAAGAGACAGAGCAAAGCTCTCTGAATATCAAAATCAAAGGTGCTAATTTAGCGATTCCGATAATTTATATATAATTTGTTAAAATTATACGCAGTAAGCTATCCACGGGATTGTTTCGTCCTGCTACAGACAGTTTGGTCTGATTCTCCAGACACGAGAACAGAGAACATCCAGTCAGGATATGTCTGATGAGGGGACAATGATGAGGAAGCGGGAAGCCGGTCAGGCT
Organism: Ochrobactrum quorumnocens; assembly: GCF_002278035.1. Taxonomy (NCBI): domain Bacteria; kingdom Pseudomonadati; phylum Pseudomonadota; class Alphaproteobacteria; order Hyphomicrobiales; family Brucellaceae; genus Ochrobactrum; species Ochrobactrum quorumnocens. The sequence continues at coordinate 237,794 of NZ_CP022604.1, forward strand.
CGCTCGGATGGTGCCATGGTGCGTACCTCCGAAGAAGATTTCCGCATTCTTTTTACAACCCATCCGACACCAATGTGGGTCTATGATCCTGACACGCTGCACTTCATTGTCATGAATGAAGCAGCCCATGGGCTCTATGGTTATTCCGTTGACGAAATACCCGGCATGACAGTGCTGGACATCCGCCCACAGACCGAACGCGACAGAATGTTTGCTGCCGTGCGCGACCGGAGCGATCTGGAACGTCCTGAGCGCTGGCAGCACCTGAACGCCAACGGTCAGACCATCGATGTTCTGACTTATGGGCGTCAGGTTATCTTTGACGGTAAGCAAGCCATTCTTGCAATTGTGCAGGATATTACCGAGCTGGAAGAGGCCAACCGGCAGGCAAATCATGCCCAGTCGCTTCTCGACAGTCTCGTCAATAACTTGCCGCTTGGCGTGTTCGTTAAGGACATGAAGGATCGGGGGCGTTACCTCCTCTACAATCAGGCAGCGTCCAGCATCAGCGGGCACGATATTGATCGGGTTATTGGTTCGATTGATGCAGAAATCTTTCCTGCGGAGGAAGCAAAGCTTCTGACCCAGCAGGACCGTCTGGCTATGCGCCGCGGCAGTGTTTTGACAGTCGAACGTGATATCCGTTGCGCCGATGGCAAGCCGCGCCGCATGCGTATTATCAAGCGCTCGATCCCTCCTATTGAGGGTGATCAGCCGCGTTATCTCATTGGTATGATAGAAGATACGACGGAGCGGCGACAGATTGAGGAACGTATGGCTCATGTCGCCATGCATGACAGTCTGACGGATTTACCAAACCGTGCCTATTTCTCGCAGCACATTACCGGGGTGTTGAAACAGAGAGAGTGCGCGCCTGCATTCGCGCTGTTTTATCTCGACATTGATCATTTCAAGAACATCAATGACAGCAGAGGTCATCAGATTGGTGATCTGCTTCTCCAGCAAGTCGCAGTTCGTCTTAAAAACATCATCAGTGATCAGTTCATCGCGCGGCTTGGTGGCGATGAATTCGCCATCATTTATCACTGCAATACGGTTGAACAGATCGCCATGTTCGCAGATCGCCTCCTTTCGGCATTCCAGGAGCCGTTCGATCTTGGTGACATCTCTGAATTTGTGACCTGTAGCATCGGCATTGCACAGGCTCCTATGCACGGTGACGATCCTGATGTGCTGATGCGAAATGTCGACCTTGCGCTTTATGCGGCCAAGGCAGATGGAAGGCGGACTTTCTGCTTTTATCAGCATTCCCTGCGCCTTGCCGTTGAGAAACGCCATGCGATGACGACCGACCTGCGTCTGGCTTTGGCTGCACAGCAGTTTGAGTTGCATTATCAGCCGATCTTCAATTTGGAATCCGGGCGCATATCCGGCTTTGAAGCCTTGCTGCGTTGGTATCATCCCGTATTGGGGCTGGTGTCTCCGGTCGAATTTATTCCGATTGCCGAAGAAGCAGGACTGATCGGGCCGATTGGTGATTGGGTTCTTTGTGAGGCATGTCGGGAGGCAGCTTCATGGCCCGAGGACATCAAGGTCTCGGTCAATCTTTCTCCAGTCCAGTTCAATCAGTGCACGTTGCTTGATTCTGTGAAGGATGCATTACATGCAGCCCGGCTTTCGCCGGATCGTCTTGAGTTGGAAATTACGGAATCCGTCTTTCTGCAAAACAGCAAGCACAATACGGAGTTGCTGTTCGAGTTGCGCCGATTGGGCGTCCGCATTGCCATGGATGATTTTGGCACCGGTTATTCATCGCTGAGTTATCTGCGCTCTTTTCCTTTCGACAAGATCAAGGTCGACCGAAGCTTCGTTTCCGGTATTGAAATAGACACCCGCGATCTGGCGATTATTCAGGCTGTTGCGACGCTTGGAGCAGGATTCAAGATTGTTACGACCGCCGAAGGTGTGGAGACAACGCAACAGCTCGAATGTCTGCGTAAACAGAATTTCGGTGAGGTGCAGGGCTTCCTCATGGGGCGCCCGATGCCTGCAGCTGACGTGCCGGAATTCATTCAGACCCGCTGCGGATCGATCCTCGCGACGATGCAACCGCAGAACGAAATGGCAGTCTGAAAATCATTCCATATTAAGGCTTGACCTTCCAACGGTGGGAAGGGTTAATTATTGTGCAACTCGTAATATCGCTCCTCAAAACAGGGGCTGAAAGGGATTGCCATGAACAAGCCAGTCAAACCGGAAGCCACAAGTTTTGCCATTCCCGTTGAGGGCATGAGTTGCGCTTCCTGTGTTTCGTCCATTGAAAAAGCCGTGGCGAAGGTGCCGGGCGTTGACAAGGTGCTGGTCAATCTTGCAACTGAACGCGCTGACGTGACCTTTAAAGCAGCTCCCGATATGCCTGCGGTCATCGATGCCATTCGCAAGGCTGGCTATGACGTGCCATCCGGTAGCACTGATCTCGCTATTGAAGGCATGACCTGCGCGTCCTGCGTCAGCAAGGTCGAAAAGGCATTGAACGCCGTTCCGGGCGTAACGCGCGCCAGTGTCAATCTTGCGACAGAGCGTGCACATGTAGAGCTTGCGGGTCAGGTGCCGCTCAGTGACCTTATCAAGGCAGTCGAGACTGCAGGTTACGAAGCCCGTTCGCTTGATGAAGCGCGCAGCGACGCGACGCAGGAAACGCAGTCTGACAAGCGCGATGCAGAAGCTGCAGAACTGAAGAAGAGCGTTATCCTTGCCGCAGTTCTGACGCTGCCGGTTTTCATTCTTGAAATGGGATCGCATATCATTCCGGCTGTGCACATGTTCGTCATGGACACGATCGGAATGCAGAACAGCTGGTATTTCCAGTTCGTGCTCACCACAATGGTACTGTTCGGCCCCGGTATGCGCTTTTTCAAGAAAGGCATTCCGGCATTGCTGCGCGGCACACCAGACATGAATTCTCTGGTGGTCGTCGGAACGACAGCCGCATGGGGCTTCTCCGTCGTTGCAACCTTCTGGTCTGATATTCTGCCCGAAGGCACAGTGAATGTTTACTTCGAAGCAGCGGCAGTCATTGTCACGCTGATCCTGATTGGTCGTTATCTGGAGGCACGTGCCAAAGGCCGCACCTCGGCCGCAATCAGCCGTCTGGTGGGTTTGCAGGCAAAATCTGCACGTGTGGTCCGTGATGGCGAAACGGTCGATGTGCCGCTCGACGATGTGCGCGTCGGCGATATCGTGCAGGTGCGTCCGGGCGAAAAGGTGCCTGTGGATGGTGAGGTGATTGAGGGTTCATCTTATGTGGATGAATCGATGATTACCGGTGAGCCGGTACCGGTTGCCAAGGAAGAGAGCGCAGAAGTCGTCGGCGGCACGATCAACAAGACCGGCGCCTTCAGCTTCCGCGCGACCAAGGTTGGCCGTGATATGGTGATCTCGCAGATCGTTCGTATGGTCGAAGATGCACAGGCCGACAAGCTGCCTATTCAGGCGAAAGTTGATAAAGTCACCGGCTGGTTTGTGCCTGCAGTGCTGGTCGCAGCGGCACTGACATTCGTGGTCTGGCTGGTCATCGGCGGCACAGGCATGATGGGCTTTGCGCTGGTCAATGCCATTGCTGTGGTTATCATTGCATGCCCATGTGCCATGGGCCTTGCAACGCCGACCTCGATCATGGTCGGAACGGGTCGTGCAGCCGAGTTTGGTGTGTTGTTCCGTCGTGGCGATGCATTGCAAACCCTGCGTGATGCATCGGTGATCGCTGTCGACAAGACCGGGACACTCACACAAGGCAAGCCTGCACTTGCACATTTTGCTGTTGTCGATGGTGTCAACAAAGATGAAGCTCTGGCGCTGGTCGCCGCTGTAGAAGCACGTTCTGAGCATCCGATTGCCGATGCCATTGTTACCGCAGCAAAGGAAAAAGGTCTGAAGCTTGCGGATGTCTCAGCCTTTGAATCTGTCCCCGGCTTTGGCCTTAAAGCCAGCGTTGCCGGTCATGAGGTTGCCATCGGTGCTGACCGTTATATGGCAAAGCTTGGCTATGACGTGGCGGTTTTTGCCGATGATGCAAGTCGCCTTGGCGATGAAGGTCAGACACCGCTTTATGCAGCAATTGATGGCAAGCTTGCAGCAATTATCACGGTTGCCGATCCGATGAAAGAAACCACGCCTGCAGCTATTGCAGCCATGCATGAGCAGGGTTTGAAAGTGGCAATGATTACGGGCGACAACCGTCGCACGGCGCAAGCCATTGCCAAGCGTCTGGGCATTGATGAAGTGGTGGCCGAAGTGTTGCCTGACGGCAAGGTCGAAGCACTGAAGCGTCTCTCAGCTGGTGGCAAGCGCATTGCCTTTGTTGGCGACGGCATCAATGATGCGCCAGCACTTGCCGCAGCCGATGTCGGAATTGCCATCGGTACCGGCACGGATATTGCGATTGAAAGTGCCGATGTGGTGCTGATGTCGGGTGATCTGCGCGGCGTGGTGAATGCAATTGCGATCTCGAAGGCAACGATCCGCAATATCAGCGAAAACCTGTTCTGGGCCTTTGCCTATAATGTGGCGCTGATCCCGGTTGCAGCGGGTATCCTTTATCCGTTCACCGGCACGTTGCTGTCGCCTGTTCTGGCTGCTGGTGCCATGGCGCTTTCAAGTATCTTTGTCCTGAGCAATGCGCTGCGGCTGAGGGGCTTTAAAAGCCCAATGGCGAGTTAATAAAAACAATCATTGAATACTTGTATCGGCGGCCACATTGGTTGCCGATACATCAATAAGAACTTTTCGATACACTCCCTCTGGATTTTTTATTTTGCCGCCTATGTGGATGAGCAGGCAACGTAGTGTTGCGCGGCAAAGGATTTGCTGCGACACTCCCACCCAAATCAGGAATACCTCGAATTCGGTTTAATCCGTGCAGCTTTCATTAGAGTAACAGTCATGCACGGCGGGACTGCAGTCACTACTTGAAGGGGGTAATGTCTTGCTTGTTTCTCTTACGGCTATTGTGTTGTTACTGATTGGTCTTGCGCTCGGCGCAGCCGGGATCTATCTCGCCACGCTGGGTGGCAGCTGGGCCTTCATAGCCATCGCTGTCGGCCTCCTGCTGACCGGCTTTTTCCTTCTCAAACGAAATGCTTTGGCGCTCTGGATTTATGCGCTGGTCATTCTCGGAACGCTTGGCTGGGCCGTTTATGAAGTCGGCTTTGATTGGTGGCGTCTCGGCTCCACTGGCGGCATTATTGTCCTGCTTGGCCTCTGGTTGCTCACGCCATGGATCAGGAAGCCGCTGAATGGTGGTGGTTTACCGCTGACCATTGCGACGCTCGCAGCTCTTGTTGTCGCGGGTTACTCGATGACGCAGGACCCGACCAATATCAAGGGCGATCTGCCAACGGAAAAGGTTGCTGCAACACCTGATCTTGGTGGCAACGTGCCCGAGGGTGAGTGGCATCAATATGGGCGTACACCTTACGGGCAGCGCTATTCACCGCTTGCGCAGATAACGCCTGAAAATGTCTCCAAACTGCAGGTCGCCTGGCAATATCAGACTGGCGATGTGAAACAGCCGCAGGATGTTGGCGAAACCACCTACCAGGTGACACCGCTCAAGATCGGCGACTCGCTTTATCTTTGTACCCCACATAACTGGGCGATTGCGCTTGATGCTGCGACGGGCAAAGAAAAGTGGAAGTTCGATCCCAAGGTTGGTTTTAATACCGATCGCCAGCACCAGACCTGCCGTGGTGTAAGCTACTGGAAGGATTCAACGGCAACGGCGGGAGCCAAATGCTCTGAGCGCGTTTATCTGCCGACTTCGGATGCGCGTCTGATCGCGCTTGATACTGCTACCGGGGAAATATGCACTGACTTTGCCAATGGTGGCACGCTCGATCTCAGCCATGGGATGAAATATAATCCGGCTGGCTATTATTACTCGACCTCGCCACCAGCTGTGGTTGGTGACAAGATCATCGTCGGCGGTGCGGTCAATGACAACTATTCGACCGAAGAACAGTCAGGCGTTATCCGCGCCTTCGATATCCGCACGGGTGAGCTGCTCTGGAATTGGGATTCGGGCAATCCGGATGTTACGACGCCGCTGCCGGAAGGCGAGCATTACACGACCAATTCGCCCAACAGCTGGTCGGTATTCAGCGTCGATGACAAGCTCAACCTTGTTTATATCCCGCTCGGTAATCAGGTGCCGGATCAGCTCGGCATGGGGCGTAGCGATAATGTCGAGAAATATTCTTCTTCCATTGTCGCCCTCGATGTGAATACGGGTCAAGTCAAATGGGTGCGCCAGACAGTGCATCACGACCTTTGGGATATGGACGTTCCAGCCCAGCCAGTTCTTCTTGACATCGATGGTGTGCCTGCACTGGTCGGGCCGACCAAACAGGGCGATATCTATGTGCTTGATCGCCGCACGGGCGAGCCGATCATTCCGATCAGTGAGATTGCGGCTCCAACCGGCGCAATCCCAGAGGATCATACGTCGCCAACGCAGCCGATCTCTGATCTGACATTCAGCCCACCACCGCTTAAAGAAAGCGACATGTGGGGCGTGACATTGTTCGATCAGCTCGCTTGCCGCATCGCGTTCCATCAGCACTTCTATGAAGGGCGCTATACGCCGCCTTCTCTGAAAGGCACGATTGTCTATCCAGGTAATTTCGGTGTCTTCAACTGGGGCAGCGTGGCGGTTGATCCGGTGCGTCAGGTGATGTTCGGCATGCCGACCTACCTCGCTTTCACCTCCCGCCTTGTGCCGCGTGCGGATATTCCGCCGCGTGGACAGGATGAGAAGGGCAGCGAGCAGGGGCTGAACCGCAATGACGGCGCGCCTTATGGCGTCTTCATGGGACCATTCTTAAGCCCGCTCGGCATTCCGTGTCAGTCGCCACCTTGGGGCTATGTTGCGGGTGTCGATCTGCGCACAGGCAAGACGGTTTATAAGCATCGCAATGGCACCATCCGCGACATGGCACCGGTTCCGCTGCCATTCAAGGTTGGCGTGCCGGGCATTGGCGGGCCGATGATTACGGCAGGTGGAGTTGCCTTCCTGGGTGCTGCGGTCGATGACTATCTCCGCGCCTATAATCTTACCAATGGCGAGGTTCTATGGGAGGCACGTTTGCCGGCAGGTGGTCAGTCCACACCTATGACCTATACGGTCGGTGATCAGCAATTCGTGCTGATGGTTGCTGGCGGCCACGGTTCGGTCGGGACTAAGCCGGGCGACTACGTGATTGCCTATACGCTTCCGAAATAAAGCGTATCCCGAAAAGTGCGAAGCGGTTTGCGGAACAAGATGCGCGTAAAAATAAACCGACAGAGCACATCAAACAAAAACGCCGGGAAATTCCCGGCGTTTTGCCTTTTTGATATGTCTCTTGTCCAAAGAGCGTTTCAAACTTTCCCGTGCAGCAACTCGCCCTTTCGCGGTGCGGGGCGCACAGGCTTTTGCACGCTATGGGTGGCAAGCTCGTGAATAATCGGACAGTCGGGGCGATTATTGCCCTGGCAATTATGGGCAAGGTGGCGCAGCGTATCGGCCATATTCTGCAGCTGCTTCATCTTGGCTTCAAGATCTTCAACATGCTGGAGTGCGACCTTCTTCACATCGGCAGATGCGCGGTTGCGATCGCGCCAGAGCGCCAGTAGTTCCTTGATTTGCTCGACCTGAAAGCCGAGATCACGGCTTGAACGGATGAAACGCAGCGTTTCGACATCATTCTGCGTATAGACGCGATAGCCCGAGCTGGTTCTATCGGCAGCCTCGATAAGCCCGATGGTTTCATAATGGCGGATCATTTTCGCCGATATGCCCGATGCTTTGGCGGCTTGCCCGATATTCATCCCGTTCCTCGCTGTATCGTGGTTTTACAGGATATAGGGATGGCAAGGCGTCATTCAAAGAGTCTTGCGAGCAGGTATTCGACGATTGTTATGTTAAGAGACCAGACTATAGCCATCTGGCAAAGGACGCTTGCCGATGAAACGCCCTCCCGCCAGACATCTGACAGGAGGACGTTTTAAGATGCTCGATCAGGCAGAGAAGTAGTTCTGTGTGCCGTGCGCTTCGATGGCCTGTGCAAGGCGTTCCAGCGCATGCACATAAGCTGCCGAACGGACAGTAACCTTGTGTTGCTTGGCATGGTTCCAGATGGCACGGCCTTCGCGTTCCATGATGGTTTTCAGGCGTTCATGGATTTCTTCAAGCGTCCAGTAATAGCCCTGACGGTTCTGAACCCATTCAAAATAGGAAACAGTTACGCCACCGGCATTGGCCAGAATATCTGGCAGGATGATGACGCCCTTTTCCTCCAAAATCTTGTCGGCTTCAGGCGTAACAGGACCGTTTGCAAGCTCAACAATCAACTTGGTTTGGATGGATGCAGCATTATCGACATGGATCATGTTTTCCATGGCGCTTGGTGCCAATACATCGCAATCAACGGCGACAAGTTCATCAGCGCTGATCGCTTCATGGCCCTTGTTACCAGCAGTGGAAACAACCGATTTGCCCTGTTCCTTTGCTGCCAGAAGCAGATCAAGATCAAGACCTTTGGCGCAATAAACCGCACCCGACGAATCTGACACTGCTACGATCTTGTGGCCGTCACTGGCCATAAGTTTCGCAAAAAACTGTCCAGCATTACCGAAGCCCTGAACTGCAACGCGAAGCTGCGAAGCAAGCCCGAGGTCGTGCGCCAGATGGCGAACCAGATAGAAGCCGCCGCGTGCTGTCGCATCGTTACGACCAAGCGAGCCACCGAGTGCCAATGGCTTACCGGTAATCACGGCAGGTGAGGATTGGCCGACGATCTGAGAGTATTCGTCTGCCATCCAGCCCATGATCATGGAGTTGGTATAGACGTCTGGTGCCGGAATATCGCGGTCTGGGCCGATGATGCCGGAGAAAGCCTGAATATAGGCGCGTGAAAGACGCTCAAGCTCAGCCTTGGAAAGCTTGCGTGGATCAACCTGGATAGCACCCTTGCCACCGCCATAAGGCAGGTTCATCACGGCGCACTTGAAGGTCATCCAGAAAGCGAGTGTTTCGACTTCTTCAGCCGTTGATTCGGGATGATAACGGATGCCGCCCTTGGTTGGTCCGCGAGTGTCGTCATAGCGGCAGCGCCATGCAAGAAAGGATTTACGCGAGCCGTCGTCCATGCGGATCATCAACCGCACCTTCATGGTTTCGCGCGCGTATTTCAGCTTTTCGATAACATCCGGATCGATATTGATATGGCTTGCGGCTTCATCAAGACGAACGAGCGCACTTTCAAGTAGATTTTCCCTAGTCATGAAATCACCTTTCTTGCTTTTATCCCTCTTTAAAGAGGCGTTTATGAACGCTTGAGTAGCGCTTCACGCAATAAAAGAAAAGAGAAAAGGACAACAATATTGTCCTATTTTGATAAAAACTATTTGGAGGATTTCTAATATTATTAATCACTAATATTAAGGACATAGCAGCTCCTTCGGGCCGTCCGTGAAAACAACCAGAGCTTCGCAATATCCAGCCAAAACTAAAAAGTTTAGTTCAACCCTGCTTCAGATATCCGCGTTCTACACCTTCTGCGATTATCCGCTGAGCGGCGTCCCAAAGTGTGTCAGATGCCTGTGAAATGGGCGCCTTTCTATCCAGTACGTCTGATGCGGTCACACCCGGCGTGTGCCAGGTTCCGCCACTGGTGAAAAAGTTATGAAGGAGCGGCTGTAGCCTATCCATCGCGCGCGCGAATTGTGATTCAGGCGTTGCACGCGCCTCAAATTCATCCCACAGCGCGCGAAACTCCAGCGCCTGATCTTCCGGCAGAATGCCGAATAACCGGTCGGCGGCCTGTATTTCGCGCTCTTCCTGATCAACAGCTCCCACGGCATCATAAATGAACGTATCGCCCGCATCGATCTCCACGATGTCGTGGATGATCAGCATCTTGAGTACACGCAGGAGATCGACTTTCTCATTCGCATGTTCATGCAGAACCATCGCCATGAGCGTCAGTTCCCAGGTGTGCTCGGCATCATTTTCGCGCCGCGAAACATCCAGAAGTGGGGTCCGCCGTATCACCTGTTTCAGTTTTTCTACTTCAAGAATGAACTGGAATTGCTGTCGCAGTCTGGAATTCGGCACAAGATTTGCAAATTCGCTCTCAGGCAGGTCTAGCGGCTTAAGCGGCAATGTATCGGTCATCGGCAATCCAGTTGAAGTTGATGTGACGCATTCAATCCGGTTCCACTACTGTCCTTGTCAGACGCGAATTGCAACACTTGGGCGCTCCGATCTTCGCCATGTCGCGAAATGGTGCTAATGTCGTATTTGTGACGTCTTTTGACGCAAGCCTGCTGTCGGTTTCACGCGCAAGCCAATACAAATATCACCAGAGATTTTTCATGTGCTGCATGGGTGCATGAACCGTAAGACTGGTGGTTGTTCATGTCCCGTTTTTCGTTAGCTTCTATCGTTGGCAACGCGCTTTCCGGCAATAAGAACTGGAAGCCGCAATGGCCGGATGCCGAACCCAAGGCCGAATATGATGTGATCATCGTCGGTGCTGGCGGCCATGGTCTGGGTGCCGCCTATTATCTGGCCAAGGAACACGGCATCACCAATGTCGCGGTCATCGAAAAAGGCTGGCTTGGCGGCGGTAATACCGGACGCAACACCACCATTATCCGCTCCAACTATCTCTATGACGAGAGCGCGCATCTTTACGAACACGCGATGAAATTGTGGGAAGGTCTAAGCCAGGACCTCAATTATAACGTCATGTTCTCGCAGCGCGGTGTGATGATGCTGGCGCATACGGTTCATGACGTGCAGAGCTTCAAGCGTCATATCCATGCCAATCGTCTCAATGGTATCGACAATGAATGGATGACCAAGGAGCAGGCGAAGGCATATTGTCCGCCGCTCGATATTTCGGCGAATGCGCGCTATCCGGTTGTTGGTGCCACCTTGCAGCGGCGAGGCGGTGTGGCCAGACACGATGCCGTGGCCTGGGGCTATGCGCGCGGTGCAACCGAGCGCGGCGTTGATATCATACAGAATTGCCCGGTGACGGCCATTCGTCGCGATGCTTCGGGCCGTGTGACCGGCGTTGATACGCCACGCGGGTTTATCAAGGCGAAGAAGGTGGCGGTTTCCGCTGCTGGCAGCACATCGATTGTCATGGATACCGCAGGCGTGCGCATGCCACTTGAAAGCTTCCCGCTACAGGCGCTGGTGTCTGAGCCGGTCAAGCCGATCTTCCCATGCGTAGTTATGTCCAATTCGGTGCATGCCTATATCAGCCAGTCCGACAAGGGTGAGTTGGTGATTGGTTCCGGCACTGACCAATATGTCTCTTATAGCCAGCGCGGCGGTCTGCCATTGATCGAGCATACGCTTGCGGCCATTTGCGAAGTCTTCCCGATCTTCACCCGTATGCGGATGCTGCGCAAATGGGGTGGTATCGTTGACGTCACGCCTGATCGTTCGCCGATCATTGGCAAGACGCCGGTTCCGGGCCTGTTTGTGAATTGCGGTTGGGGCACCGGGGGCTTCAAGGCAACGCCGGGTTCTGCGCATGTCTTCGCGCACACAATCGCCCGCGACGAGCCACACTGGATCAACGCACCGTTCACGCTTGAACGCTTCACCACCGGTCGCCTGATCGATGAAGCGGCTGCTGCTGCTGTCGCGCACTAAGGAATAGGGGAAACACAAAATGCTTCTTATCCGTTGCCCTTATTGCGAGAAGGAACACCCGGAACTGGAATTCGCCTATGCGGGCGAAGCGCATATTGCACGTCCAGCCGATCCATCGACGCTTTCCGATGATGAATGGCGCGATTTCCTGTTCACGCGCTCAAACCCTCGCGGTACCCATTATGAACGCTGGCGGCATATCAATGGCTGCGGTCGCTTCTTCAATGCTGTGCGCGACACGGTAAGCGACAAGTTTGTCACCACCTACAAGGCCGGTGAACCCCGTCCTGCTTTGGCAGAAACTCCGGCTGCGGAGACGAAATAATGACCGATATGCGCATTCATAACAAAGGCCGCGTCAACAAGGCCAAGGCTGTGCGTTTCACCTTCAACGGCAAGTCCTATTCGGGCTTTGAAGGCGATACGCTGGCATCCGCCATGCTTGCCAATGGCGAACATCTGGCCGGTCGTTCGTTCAAATATCACCGTCCGCGCGGCATTCTTTCTGCCGGTTCCGAAGAGCCAAATGCGCTGATGGGCGTCTCAAGAGGACCGGGCCGTTATGAGCCGAACACCCGCGCAACGGTTCTCGAACTCTATGACGGCTTGAAAGCCGAAAGCCAGAACCATTGGCCGTCGCTCAAGCACGATGTAGGCGCGATCAATGATGCGTTCTACATGTTCTTCTCTGCGGGCTTTTACTACAAGACCTTCATGTGGCCGAAGAGCTTCTGGAACAAGGTCTATGAGCCTTTCATCCGAGGCGCTGCCGGTCTTGGCAAGTCGCCATCCGAACCGGACCCAGACACCTATGCCAGCCGCTATGCTTTCTGCGACGTGCTGATCGCCGGTGGTGGACCTGCCGGCCTGGCTGCTGCGCTCGAAGCTGCAAAGAGCGGCGCGAAGGTCATCCTCGTGGATGAGCAGGCCGAATTTGGTGGCTCGCTTCTGTCCGAGCCAGAGCCGGTCATCAATGGCCGCGCAAGCTGGGACTGGCTCAATGAAACCATAGCGGCCCTTAAAGCCAATCCGAATGTCACGCTTTTGCCGCGCACAACGGCCATTGGCTATTACCATCAGAACATGGTCGGCCTTTGCGAACGCCTGACCGATCATCAGGCAAAGCCCGCCTCCAATGCACCGCGTGAACGTATGTGGCGTGTGCGTGCAAAGCAGGTGGTGCTGGCGCAGGGCGCGATTGAAAAGCCGCTGGTCTTTGCAGGCAATGACCGTCCCGGCGTGATGCTGGCTTCCGCGGGACGCACCTATCTCAATCGCTATGGCGTCAAGGTTGGCAATCAGGCTGTCGTCGTCACCTCGCATGACAGTGCATGGCTCGCGGCTTTCGATTTGGCGGTGGCAGGCGTCAAGGTTCCTGCCATCATCGATGTGCGTTCGAGCGTTGCCGACAGCCTTATCAACCGTGCCAAAATGCTCGGCATTGAAACACTGACCGGCTGGACTGTTACGGACACTGGCGGACGTCATCGTGTGTCGTCCGTGCGCGTCAATCCGGTTTCCAATGGCTCGGTCGGTGCTGCACGCATAATTGCCTGCGATGTGGTGCTGATGTCTGGTGGGTGGAATCCGAGCGTGCATCTCTTTTCGCACACAAAAGGCTCGCTTGTCTGGGATGACGCGCGTCAGATTTATCTTCCGGGTAAGCCGACCGAGGAAAGCCGTTGTGCAGGAGCAGGCAATGGCAATTTCGATTTGCAGGCCGCTCTTCGCGAAGGTGCAGATGCAGGCGCTGCTGCCGCAAAGGATGTTGGGCATAAGGCCAAAGCATCTGAATATGCAGTTGCTGGTGATTTCATCTGCGATGGTGAGAGCGTGCGCGAACTGCCGACAGATCGCGATCCCGGCAAGGCCAAGGCTTTCATCGATTTCCAGAACGATGTGACGGCCAAGGATATTCGTCTGGCTGTGCGCGAGGGCTTCCGCTCTATCGAGCATGTTAAGCGCTACACCACCAACGGTATGGCGACCGATCAGGGTAAGACGTCCAACATTAATGGTCTGGCGATTGCAGCGGATGCGTTGAAGAGGCCAACGCCGCAGGTGGGTCTCACAACTTTCCGCCCGCCTTACACACCGACCACCTTTGGTGCTTTCTGCGGCTACAATCGTGGCAAGCTGTTTGATGTGACACGCAAGACGCCAATCGATAGCTGGGCCGAGCAGCATGGCGCTGCTTTCGAGCCGGTCTCGCTGTGGCGACGGGCATGGTACTTCCCGAAAACCGGCGAAGACATGCACAAGGCGGTGGCACGCGAATGCAAGGCCACGCGTCAATCATTGGGCATGTTCGACGCTTCAACGCTTGGCAAGATCGAAGTGGTCGGCCCCGATGCGGCAGAGTTCATGAACCGCATGTACACCAATCCATGGACGAAGCTCGGTGTCGGGCGCTGCCGTTATGGTCTGCTGCTTGGCGAAGATGGCTTCATCCGTGATGACGGTGTAGTTGGTCGTCTCATGCAGGATCGTTTCCATGTGACAACCACAACCGGCGGTGCCGCGCGTGTTCTCAATATGATGGAAGACTATCTCCAGACCGAATGGCCGGAGCTGAAAGTCTCGCTCACCTCAACCACTGAGCAATGGGCAGTTGTGGCGATCAACGGTCCCAATGCGCGCAAGCTTATCGAACCGATGGTCGAAGGGCTGGATATCTCAAACGAAAACTTCCCGCATATGTCGGTCGCGGAATGCACATTCCTCGGCGTGCCAGCACGTCTGTTCCGTATGAGCTTCACCGGCGAACTTGGCTTCGAAATCAACGTGCCTGCGCGTTACGGTCTTTCACTTTGGAAGGCACTCTATGAGGCCGGTCAGCAATATGACATCACGCCTTACGGCACGGAAACTATGCACGTTCTGCGCGCGGAAAAAGGCTATATCATTGTCGGTCAGGACACTGACGGTACGATAACGCCGGATGATGCAAGCCTCGGCTGGGCTGTTGGCAAGCAGAAGCCGGATTTTGTCGGTAAGCGCTCGCTGGCTCGCCCTGATATGCTTAAATCTGATCGCAAGCATCTTGTGGGTCTGTTGACCAACGATCCGAAGCTGGTTCTGGAAGAAGGCGCACAGATTGTTGCCGATCCAAAACAGGCGCTGCCGATGACCATGCTTGGCCATGTCACTTCGTCCTATTGGAGCGAGGCCCTTGGTCGGTCTATTGCCATGGCGGTTGTTGCTGGCGGCAAGGACCGTATAGGTGAAACGCTTTATATGCCAATGCCCGATGGAAGCGTACATGAAGCCACTGTTTCGGGAATGGTCTTTTATGATCCCGAAGGCGCGAAGTTGAACGGATAAGGATTGAACCATGCTTGTTGAGACAAAACCTTATTCGAACCGCAAGGTCGTTATTCCGGGTCGTCTGGAAATCCACGCAGCCGATGACGCTGCCCGTTTCGTATTGCGCATTGCGGCCACAAAACTGAAGCTAGCGGAAAAAGCGCTAGGTGCAAAAATCCCAGCAAAGATCGGCGATCTTATCCGCACGGATGATATCGCAGTCGCCTGCATCGGGCCGGATGAATGGTATATCTGGGCCGAGGAAACCAAGGGCGCAACCATCACGCAGGCATTCGCCAAGCTCTATGAAACCGAGCAGCACAGCCTGACGGAAGTGAGCCACCGCGAAACCGGCGTCGATATTACTGGTCCCAAGGCCGAATGGTTGTTGAATGCCGCTTCTCCGCTGGAACTGGCCAAGATGCAAGCGCCAGGAGCCGCCCGTACGATATTCGATCATGCCCAGATTATTCTTCTGAAATGGGACGAAGATCATTATCGCATTGAGGTGTGGAACTCATTCGCCGATCACGTCTGGACCCTGCTGGAACTTGCCAGTAACGAAGTCGAACTCGCAGTCTGATTGATACCTTATTCCTCCAAAAACGCCGCCCAACCGGGTGGCGTTTTTGCATTCTAGAGCGTGACATCTCTTTCCCTCATCCTGAGGAGCCGTTGAAAACGGCGTCTCGAAGGCGAGGGAAAACGAACCAAGCCTATGCCCTCGTCCTTCGACCCGGTGCTTCGCACTGGCTCAGGATGAGGAGGGCGTTCGAAAACCCCATATTTCTGAAAGCGAGAGGCTTTCGCTCTCCCAGAGCACCGATCTGGCACATTCACACCGAACCGCGCTCGAACCCCAATTTCACCTTGCCTTCCATAAATCCATATGTGAAGACTGTATTCACATAGAAATTCGTGAGGAGGGAATTTCCCGATGTCGGAAAACGAACTGCCGCTGAGCGGGCTCGTCATTGTCGATATGAGCCAGTTTTTGTCGGGGCCTTATTGCTCGTTGCGCCTGATGGACTTAGGCGCACGCGTTATTAAGATTGAGCGGCCCGATGGCGGCGATCTCTCGCGCAGGCTTTATCTGAGTGACACGGAAATAGGTGGTGATTCCACGATTTTTCATGCGATCAATCGCGGCAAGGACAGCCTTGCAATCGATCTGAAAAACCCTGACGATTTGGCGGCGTTGAAGAAGCTTCTCACACAGGCTGACGTGTTGATCCAGAACTTCCGTCCCGGTGTCATAAAGCGTCTTGGCCTCGATTATGAAGCAGCTCAAGCAATCAATCCGCGTCTCGTCTATGCATCGATCAGCGGTTATGGCGAAGAAGGTCCATGGGTCGGGCGTCCGGGACAGGACTTGCTGGCGCAAGCGCGTTCAGGCCTGATGTGGCTGAATGGTGATGAAGGGCAGGGGCCGGTGCCATTCGGTTTGGCGGTCGCTGATATGCTGGCAGGCGCTGCCGCAGCGCAGGGCATTCTCGCCGCACTGGTCCGCCGTGGCATTACCAACAAAGGCTCGCATGTCGAAACCAGCCTTCTCGAAGCGCTGGTTGATTTCCAGTTTGAAGTGCTGACCACTCATTTGAACGATGGTCGCCGTCTGCCGAAGCGTTCTGAGTTCCGCAGCGCCCACGCTTATCTTTCAGCACCCTATGGGGTTTATCCGGCAGCGGACGGTTATCTCGCCATTGCCATGATGCCGATTGCAAAACTCGCGCCCCTGCTTGAAACAGATACACTTGCGCCTTTCATTGACGATCCGAAGATCGCATTCGCTAAGCGCGATGAAATCAAACGCCTGATTGCGGCGCGTATTGCTGAGAAAACAGTCGATGAGTGGCTCGCCATTCTGGAACCGGCCGATATCTGGTGTGCCCGCGTTCTCAACTGGGAAGAACTGCTCAAAAGCGAAGGCTTTTCGGTCCTCGACATGCTCCAGACGGTGACACGTGAAGACGATGTTTCCATCACCACTACACGTTCACCACTGCGCATCAATGGTTTGCGTGCGAAGGTTGCGCGTGCGGCACCGCGCATTGGCGAAAACAGCAGGGAAATTCGCGAGGAGTTCGGCCTATGAGCAAGATCACGCTTAAAGGCATGACCTGGAGCCACCCGCGCGGTTATGATCCGATGGTGGCGGCGGCTCAACAATGGTTGCAGGATAAGGGCGTCGAGATTGAGTGGGAAAAGCGCTCGCTTCAGGATTTTGAGACTTATCCTGTCGAGGAACTGGCGCGCAATTTCGATATGATCGTGATTGATCATCCGCATGTGGGGCAAATTACCAAGGAAAATTGCCTGCTGCCGCTTGATGTAGCTGGACGCGAAACAGAACTTGCGGCGCTTGCGGATGGTTCGGTCGGGCAGTCTTTCCCGAGCTATAACTGGCAGGGGCGGCAATGGGCGTTTCCGCTGGATGCTGCAACGCAGGTTCAGGCATTGCGTCCTGATCTGATGGACAAGCCTGCAACCTCGTGGGGCGAAGTGCTGCGGCTTGCACGCTCTGGAAAAGTGCTGTTGCCACTGCGTTCGCCGCATTCGCTGATGAGTTTTTACACACTTGTCGCCAATGCCGGAACACCTTGCTCAGTGGAAGGCGAGCTGATCTCTGTTGAGGATGGTGCCAAGGCTTTCGAGCAGTTACGTGAGCTTGCTTCACTGGTGAAGCCTGAATGTTTTGGCATGGACCCGATTGCTGTGTTTGAGGAAATGGCGAAGCCTGATTCCGAGATAGCCTGCTCACCGCTGATCTATGGCTATGTGAATTATGCCATGCCAGAATTCCGTGAACGTTTGATCCGCTTTTCCGATATTCCAGCGGGTGCGGCGGGTGTTGCAGGTTCTGCTCTCGGCGGCACGGGTATTGCGGTTTCTGCCTTCAGCAAGCATTCAGTCGCAGCCATTGATTTTGCTTATTGGATTGCGAGTGGGGATGTGCAGAAGGGGCTTTATGCGGCCTCCAACGGCCAGCCGGGGCATGCGAGTGCCTGGGAAGACGCCATTGTAAATGCAGCGACGTCAGACTTCTATCGGGATACGCGTGCAACGCTTGAAGGCGCATGGGTGCGCCCACGTCACGATGGCTATATGCCATTTCAGGAAGCGGCATCCGAGCGCATTAACAAGGGCTTAGTGGAAAATGAGAAGGCGGAAGATGTTATCGTCGATCTCAATAGGCTTTTCCGCGAAAGCTTTTAATTAAAAAAAAGGCTGGCGGTTTGTCGCCAGCCTGATCAATTTTACAGCTTCCAGAGGCGCGTTGCATTCTCAGAAAGCAGCAGCGCTTTTTCGTCTTCGCTGCATCCTTCAAGAAGCGCATGGGTTGTGGCAACCCATGTCGAAAGCCCAGCATCGACACTGCTCGCCCCCGGAACTGCTAAGGTGCAGACCGGCCAGTCACTCCCCCACACGATACGCTCCCAGCCGAACGACTGAATGACATGCTCCACATAAGGGCGCAGGGTTTCTACGGTCCAGCTTGCGGAGTCCGCATAAGCCACAACGCCTGAAATCTTGGCGACCACATTGTCGCGCTGAGCAATCTCAGTAATTCCCTTCTGCCAGACTTCCAGCGCACCTGATTTGATGTCCGGCACACCGCAATGGTCGAGTACGAATTGTGCATCTGTTGCGAGGTCGGCGAGAGCCACGGCTTTGTCGATTTGATGCGGCAAAGTGCAGAGATCAAATGTCAGGCCGGTGCCTTCCAAGCGCCTGATATTTTCGCGGAACAAAGGCTTTTCCGACAAATCGTCAGGCACGACATGCAACACGCGCCGAAAACCTTTCACGAAAGGATTGCCAAGCTGCTGTTCCAGATATTCGGCAAATTCTGGTTCTTCAGGGCGGCAGGATGCGATTGCACCCTTAATGTAGCCATTATATTGCCGCGAGATTGCCTCAATGTGAGCGGTCTCGGCCACAATTTGTGCCGGTAAAACATCCACTTCCATATGAAGCGCTGCTGTAATGCCGCAGCGTTCGGCCTGCTTCTGATAGGTCTCAAACAGAAAGTCGCGGTTCAAGGCTGGTACGTCTCCCAGCCATGGATAATTCAACGCGCTTTTGTCGATCAGATGCAGATGGGTATCGATAATCATGAAAACTCTCCTCCTATGTCATACTTTCAAAAAAGAAGAGAGTTTTCAAATAAGAATTATCGCAGTGAACTATTCTGTTGTGCCGATATCAGAACCAACCAGTTTGGACAGGTCTTTTACCGTATTCTGCAGCAGTGTAATCGTCTGAGTAATGTCTGGTGCAGGGGCAGAATTGACGAGCGTCACATAGGGGCAGGTGAGTGCTGCAATGCAGGCACCATCGGGACCGAGAATCGGTGCGGACAAATTGTAAACGCCTGCGACCTGCGCACTCGGCATCATCTCGTAGCCACGCTCTCTGATCTGGTCGAGCCTCTCATAGAAGCTTTCATCCAGCTTGATGCTATCGCTGTCTTTCACATATTCGGCAATCATCATCTTACGCTCTTCAGGCGAGCGGAAGGCAAGCAGTACATGACCGGAACCCGTATCAAACAGGCTGATATGCGAGCCGACACGGATGGAGATTCCCCAGTAATCCGGGGCTTCCTGCTGGGCGATGACCACCACCGAGCCACGGTCAAAAACCGCGAGCTGGTTGGCTTGTTTTGAGCGGTCGGCGAGATCACGCATATAGGGCGTGGCGAAGGATGCAAGCCTGCGAACCGGCGCATGCAGATGCGCCAAACCGAACAGCTTAAGGGTCAAAGAATAGCGGTCGCCTTCGAGTTTCGTGACGTAGCCGCGCTTCACCAGCCGGTCGAGCATCCGGTAAAACTCATTCGGACTGCGGTCGAGATGTTTTGCAATCTCGGCCTGGCTGAGACCTCCATCAACGCTTGCCAGCAATTCAAGAATGTCCAGCCCCTTGTCCAGCGCTGGCGCGCGATAGCGGTCATCTGTTTCCAAACTCGTCCCCTTCATGAATAGCCTTCTTCATATACGAACATTGCAAATGACGAAAGTCGTGAACGCATCGAAAGCGCCTTGACCGGGTGTGAATATTATGTTTGCATATAAATACACAATTCACAATTGGGGGTGGGCATGGGAGTTGCCCGTCAAGAGGAGGAGAAGCATGAGAAATTTCACGACATCTGTGCTGGCAGGTTCTGTGCTGCTGGCTGCAGGGATGGTTTCCGCGGGGGCTGCGGAACTTCCGGGCAAATTTGAAGGCGTTACAATTGACGCCAAGCTGATCGGCGGTCAGCAATATGAAGCGCTTTATTCGCGCATTGCCGATTGGGAAAAGGCAACCGGTGCCAAGGTCAACATCCTGTCCAAGAAGAACCACTTCGAACTGGACAAGGAAATCAAGTCTGACATCGCATCGGGTTCGATCAACTGGTGCGTCGGTTCCAACCATTCATCCTTTGCACCGCAATATCCTACCCTTTATGCCGATCTGAACGGCTTGCTTCCGAAAGAAGAAATCGAAGGCTTCGTGCCATCGGTCATCAAGGCTTCAACGCTCAACGACAAGCTGATCATGCTGCCGCGTGCACAGTTCGACGTATCGGCACTTTATTATCAGAAGAGCCTCTACGAGGATGACGCCAAGAAGACGGCATTCAAGGAGAAATACGGCTACGATCTGGCGCCGCCAAAGACCTGGAAAGAAGTTTCCGATCAGGCTGTGTTCTTTGCTGATCCACCGAATTTCTACGGCACACAGTTTGCGGGCAAGGAAGAAGCCATCAATGGCCGCTTCTATGAAATGCTCGTTGCTGAAGGCGGCGAATATCTCAAGGACGGCAAGCCAGCTTTCAATTCGGAAGCCGGTGTTCGTGCGCTCGACTGGTTTGTCAATCTCTACAAGGCCAAGGCAGTTCCTGCCGGCACGACAAACTATCTCTGGGATGAGCTGGGCGCTGGCTTTGCATCGGGCACCATCGCAATCAACTTGGATTGGCCAGGCTGGGCGACCTATTTCAACGATCCAAAGTCGTCGAAAGTCGCAGGCAATGTCGGGATCGTTCCTCCACCTGCAGGTTCATCGGGCAAGCGCACTGGCTGGTCGGGTCATCACGGCTTCTCGGTCACTGAAACCTGTAGCAACAAGGAAGCCGCTGCATCGCTCGTCTGGTTCCTGACCAACGAGGATTCGCAGAAGCAGGAATCGGCTGCAGGCACTTTGCCAACGCGCACAGCTGTCTGGGATTACGTCATCGAACAGGCTGCGTCCGATCCATACAAGAAGGAAGTGCTCTCGGTATTCCAGGAAACGGCAAAGACCGCTTTCCCGGTTCCTCAGACACCATCCTGGATCGAAATTTCAAACGCTGTCTATCCTGAGCTTCAGGCCGCGATCCTTGGCGACAAGACTTCGCAGCAGGCGCTTGACGATGCAGCCAAGAAAGCAACGCAGATCCTCGAGGATGCAGGCGAACTCTGATTTCGCTTGGTAACTTTATGGCCCGCCTTTGGGAAACCGACTGGCGGGCCGTTTTGACAGGTTTTCCGCTTAGAGTGCCATGCATCCAATTGGACGCATAAAGGACGCTCTAAACTATTGAATCTACGCATCGTGCTTTCCAAAAATCGATTTCGATTTTTAGGCCGATGCTGTGGTCCGCCGCTTCGGAAGAACAATGTTTAAACGAATTTCCCCGCCGGTACTGCTTCTGCTTCCGGCCTTCATCATTCTCGCGGCGGTGGTCCTGTTTCCCCTCGCGCTTTCGCTTTATTCAAGCTTCACGCCGTTCCGGCTGACGCGTCCAGAAAGCCTGTTCACCTTCATCGGCCTGCGCAACTACCAGCGCATCATGACCGATTGGGTGTTTTGGGCTGCATTCATTCGTACGGTGATTTTCCTTACCATCGCACTCAATCTGGAAATGCTGCTTGGCCTCGGGCTGGCGCTGCTCATCAACAAGGCTACCCATGGTCAGCGCCTTCTGCGCACCTTGATGATGTTCCCGATGATGTTCTCGCCCGTGCTGGTCGGCTTCCAGTTCAAGTTCATGTTCAACGATAATATTGGTCTGGTGAACAATGCGCTTCAGTCGCTCGGTATCACCAGTCAAGCCATTCCATGGCTGATCGATGGCAATCTGGCGCTGTTTGCCATTCTGATGGCAGAAGTCTGGATGTCGACCTCGGTGTTTGCGATTCTTATTCTGGGCGGTCTTTTGTCCATGCCACAGGATCCGGTTGAGGCCGCGCGCGTTGACGGCTGCACGCCATGGCAGACCTTCCGCTATGTTATCTGGCCTTATCTGATGCCGTTTGCGTTCATCGCAATGACCATTCGTTCGCTCGATGTGGCACGCGCCTATGATATTGTGAAGATCATGACCGATGGTGGCCCGGCACGGCGAACCGAGCTTATTTGGACGCTTGTGGGACGCACCGCCTATTCGGATGCACAAATGGGACTGGCAAATGCCATGGCATATGTCGCGATCCTGCTCTCGATCCTCTTCACCGTAATGTTCTTCCGCAAGCTTGCTGCCGCACGCGCGCAAATTGGAGCGGAGTGGTAATCATGGCTCACAAAGTACTCTCCAATAACCAGCATCGTCTGCTGCGTCGCGTCAAGAAAGTCGCCTATCTGGTCGGCCTGTTCCTCGCGATGACCGTTATCTGCCTGCCGGGTCTCTGGATTGTTCTGTCTTCGCTCAGACCGCCAGTTGAAATCATGGCGAAGCCGCCGGTTTGGATTCCGCAGGAAATCACGCTTGATGCCTATTACTCGATGTTTTCAGGCGCAGGTGGGGGCGGTATTCCGGTTTGGGATTATTTCCGCAACTCGCTGATTATCTCGGTCACGTCGACAGTGATTGCGCTCATCGTCGGTGTATCGGGCGGTTATGCTTTCGCGCGCTTCCGCTTCTGGGGCAAGTCGACGACCTTTCTTGGCCTCATGCTGACACGCTCTGTACCGGGTATTGCATTGTCGCTGCCACTTTTCATGCTCTATTCGCGCATTGGTATCATCGATACGCATTTCGGTCTGATCGTAACTTATGTGGCGCTCAACGTGCCTTTCACCATCTGGCTGATCGATGGTTTCTTCCGTCAGGTGCCAAAAGATCTGGCGGAAGCAGCCCAGATCGATGGCTGCACACGCTGGCAAGCATTCTGGCAGGTGGAGTTTCCGCTGGCCGGTCCCGGCATTGCGACCGCAGGCATCTTCGCATTTCTCACCTCATGGAACGAATATGCGCTGGCATCCCAGCTCACTCGTTCGGTGAATTCCAAGACCCTTCCTGTTGGTCTTCTCGATTACACCGCTGAATTCACCATCGACTGGCGTGGCATGTGCGCGCTTGCAGTCGTGATGATTATCCCGGCGCTGACCCTCACATTCATCGTTCAGAAGCATCTTGTTGCTGGTCTGACGTTCGGCGCGGTTAAAGGTTGATATAGTAATGGCTCAGCTTTCCATTAAAAATCTCGTCAAGCGCTACGGCACAATCGAAGTGGTGCATGGCATTAATCTCGAAATCGCCGACAAGGAATTTGTAGCACTTGTTGGACCATCCGGCTGTGGCAAGTCCACGACGCTGCGCATGATTGCGGGTCTTGAGAGCATTTCCGACGGCGCGCTGGAAATCGGCGGCAAGGTGGTCAACGATCTGCCGCCGCGTGACCGCAACATCTCTATGGTGTTCCAGTCCTATGCGCTTTATCCGCATATGTCGGTGCGCGAGAACATGGGTTTCTCGCTCAAAATTGCCAAGCAGCCGCAAGCGGAAATCGACCGTCGCGTCAATGAAGCATCAGCCATTCTTGGTCTTGAAGCATTGATGGAACGCCGCCCGGCACAGCTTTCCGGCGGTCAGCGCCAGCGTGTTGCAATGGGGCGCGCTATCGTGCGTAATCCGGAAGTGTTCCTGTTCGACGAACCGCTTTCCAATCTTGATGCCAAGCTGCGCACGCAGATGCGCACCGAGATCAAGAAGCTTCATGCCAAGGTGCAGTCCACGGTCGTCTACGTAACGCATGATCAGGTCGAGGCCATGACGCTGGCTGATCGTATTGTCATCATGCGCGACGGCCATATCGAGCAGGTCGGCACACCCGATGAAGTGTTCAAGCGTCCGGCAACCCAGTTCGTGGCAGGTTTTATCGGCTCGCCGCCGATGAATATGGCTGAAGCAACGGTGCAAGCGTCAGAGCTGGTTTTTGCCAATGGTGACCGCTTGCCGGTGCCTGCCCAATTCAAGGCTCAGGTCAAGGATGGTGCAAAGGTGACGTTCGGCCTGCGACCGGATGATCTTTTCCCGAAAGGCCATGGCCTTTCGTCGGGTGAGGCCATTCACGAAGGCGGCTTGCGCGTTTCCATCACTGAGCCACTCGGCAATGAAACACTGGTCTTTGCGGAGTTCGCAGGAAAGGAATGGGTGGCGCGCATGCTGAACCCGCGTCACCTGCAACCGGGCGAAACCATTCCGATGCAATTTGATTTGTCGCAGGCGCACCTCTTCGATGCCGCAAGCGGCAAGAGCCTGGCCCAGAATCAGGCCCAGGACCTGGTGGTGTAATCATGGCGCGTATTGAAAAAGTTGAACTGCGGATGGTCGACCTTCAGCCGAAGGTCAAGCGTACCGATGCGATCCAGAGCTTTGTCAGCCAGGAAACGCCTATCGTTACCATCACCGATAGTGATGGTGCGGTCGGCACCGGCTATAGCTATACAATCGGAACCGGCGGCTCGTCGGTGATGCGGCTGCTCAACGATCATCTGGTGCCATTGATCATCGGGGATGATGCGGATTGTATCGAAGCAATCTGGCGCAAGCTCGAATTTGCAACCCATGCCACGACCATCGGCGCGATTACGGCACTTGCGCTGGCTGCCATTGATACGGCCCTTTGGGACTTGCGTGCGAAAAAGCAGAACCTGCCACTGTGGAAACTCGCAGGCGGTGCCAAGGATCGTTGCCCGCTTTATACGACCGAAGGCGGTTGGCTGCATATCGAAAAAGAAGCGCTCGTTGAGGACGCACTGCAAGCCAAGGCCAAGGGCTTCTCCGGCTCCAAGGTGAAAATCGGTAAGCCGCATGGCTCGGAAGATTACGCACGTCTTTCGGCTGTTCGTGCAGCCGTAGGTGACGGCTTTGAAATCATGACTGATTGCAATCAGGGCTTTACGGTCGATGAGGCAATCCGCCGTGCCGAGCGTCTGAAAGAGCTTGATCTGGCGTGGATCGAAGAGCCGCTTCCGGCGGATGATATTGATGGTCATATCCGCCTGACGCGCTCGACCGCGACGCCAATTGCAGTGGGTGAATCGATCTATTCGATCCGCCATTTCCGCGAATATATGCAGAAGGGTGCATGCTCGATCGTGCAGGTCGATGTGGCGCGCATCGGCGGCATCACGCCATGGCTGAAAGTGGCGCATGCGGCAGAAGCTTTTGACATTCCTGTCTGCCCGCATTTCCTGATGGAACTGCATGTCAGCCTCACCTGTGCTGTGCAGAATGGCCGTTATGTGGAATATATCCCGCAGCTCGATGAACTGACCACCAAGGGCATGGAAATCCGTGATGGTCACGCCATCGCGCCGTCCGAGTCGGGCATTGGTATCGAGTGGGATTGGGATGCCGTTCGCAGCCGTTCTGTTGCTGAGTTCACCCGTGAGATCGTGAGCGCGGCATGAGTACACGTATGGGTATGGTTATCGGGCTCAAGCCTGAAAAGATCGCAGAATATAAAAAGCTGCATGCGAGCGTGTGGCCGGAAATTCTGGCACTCATTTCCGAGTGCAATATCACCAATTATACGATCTTTTTGAAAGAGCCTGAGAACCTGCTTTTCGGTACGTGGGAATATGTCGGCCAAGACTTTGAGGCCGACATGAAGAAGATGGCTGATAACCCTAAAAATCAGGAATGGTGGTCGGTTTGCATGCCATGCCAGAAGCCGCTTGAAACCCGTAAAGAGGGCGAGTGGTGGGCCATGATGGAGGAGGTTTTCCACCATGACTGAGACCTTCGATCCCAAAACCTTGCGCCAATGGTCGGCCAAGCCGTCTGAGCCGAAGCCTATCGTGATCTTCGGTGCAGGCAGCATTGTCGGCGACGCGCATCTGCCCGCCTATAAGCAGGGCGGCTTTCCGGTTGCAGGCATTTTCGATCCCAATTTCGAGAAGGCCAAAGCTTTGGCTGACCAGTGGGGCGTCAAGGCTTTTGCAAGTCTTGAAGAAGCGATTGCAGTTGAAGGTGCGATCTTCGATCTGGCGACACCGCCTTCAGCCCATGCTTCGATCCTTGCGCAATTGCCGGAAGGTGCGGCCTGTCTCATTCAGAAGCCGATGGGCAGTGATCTTGCCGCTGCTACGGAAATCCTGAAGGTCTGCCGTGCGCGTAATCTGAAAGCTGCGGTGAATTTTCAGCTGCGTTTCGCGCCAATGATGTTGGCACTTTACGATGCCGTCGATAAGGGCTTGCTTGGCGAAGTGGTGGATTTCGATGCATGGCTGGCGCTTGCGACCCCTTGGGGTCTGTGGCCGTTCCTCAAAGGTCTGCCGCGTATCGAGATCGCCATGCATTCGATCCATTATCTGGATTTCGTGCGCGGTCTGCTCGGCAATCCGCAAGGCGTTCACGCCAAGACTATCGGTCACCCAAACCACGAAGTCGCTCAAACCCGCACTGCTGCAATCCTTGATTACGGCGACCGCGTACGTTGTGCGCTGTCGATCAATCACGATCATGATTTTGGCCGCAAGTTTCAGGCCTGCGAGTTCCGCATTTGTGGAACTGAGGGTGCTGCCTACGTGAAGCTTGGCGTTAATCTCGACTATCCGCGTGGCGAACCGGACGAGCTCTGGATCAAGCCGAAGGGTGGCGACGATTGGGTGCAGGTCGCGCTTGAAGGCGCGTGGTTCCCGGATGCATTTCTCAATCGCATGGCGCAGTTGCAGCGTTTTGCGTGCGGCGAAGATGCAGCACTCATCGGCTCGGTTGAGGATGCCTGGCATACAATGGCACTGGTCGAAGCGGCCTATCAGTCAAGTAGCTCACCCGCTACCCCGCTCGCTGCAAAGCCGGAGTTTTAATCATGTCCGAACAGACGATCTATTTTGAAGATTATGAACTTGGCCATGAGCGCGTAACCTATGGCCGCACCATCACCGAAACGGATTTCGTGGTGCATGCCGGTCATACGGGCGATTTCTTTCCGCACCATATGGATGCGGAATTTGCCAAGACATTGCCAGGTGGTCAGCGCATTGCCCATGGCACGATGATCTTTGCTATCGGCGTTGGATTGACGGCGACGCTTATTAACCCTGTTGCGTTTTCCTTTGGCTATGATCGCCTTCGTTTCGTGCGTCCGGTGCATATCGGCGATACGATCCGCACGCGCGTGACGATCAGTGCCAAGGAAGATGATCCGAAACGGACAAATTTGGGCCGCGTTACGGAGCGGTGCGAAGTGCTTAATCAGCGGGACGAAGTGGTGCTTGCTTGCGACCACATCCTGCTTGTTGAACGAAAGGCATAAAGATGACGATACGATTTGATGGAAAAACCGCACTGGTGACAGCCGCAGCTCAGGGCATTGGCCGTGCAAGTGCGCTGGCTTTTGCGGAAGCTGGCGCAAAGGTCTATGCGACTGACATCAACGAGGGCGCTCTCAAAGAACTCGAAGGTGTCTCTAACATCATCACCCGCAAGCTCAACGTGCTTGATGAGGCGGAAGTGAAGTCACTCGTTGCCGAGATCGGTCAGGTCGATATCCTGTTCAACTGCGCAGGTGTTGTCCATGGCGGTTCGATTTTGGAAATGAAGGACGAAGACCTCGATTTCGCGGTCAATCTCAACATCAAGGCGATGATCCGCACCATCCGTGCCGTGCTGCCGGGTATGCTGGAACGCAAAGACGGCGCAATCGTCAACATGGCGTCGGTTGCTTCCAGCGTGAAGGGTGTGCCGAATCGCTTTGCCTATGGCGTCACCAAAGCTGCCGTCATCGGTCTTACCAAGGCTGTCGCGGCTGATTATGTCGCGAAGGGTATTCGCTGCAATGCGATCTGCCCCGGTACGGTTGAAAGCCCGTCGCTGCAGGATCGTCTGCGCGCGCAAGGTGACTATGAAGAGCAGCGTGCAGCCTTCATCGCCCGTCAGCCGATTGGCCGTATTGGCCAGCCGGAAGAGATCGCGGATCTCGCGGTCTATCTCGCTGGTGCCACCTATACCACGGGTCAGGCTTACAACATCGACGGTGGCTGGACGATCTAGTCCAAGCTGCCAATTCTATCCCCGCAAAGGAGTAAACTCATGAAATTTCTTCGCTATGGCGAAACCGGTCACGAAAAGCCGGGCCTTCTCGATGCTGACGGCAATATCCGCGATCTGTCTGCTCATGTGAGCGATCTGTCGGGTGCCGCTTTGAGCCCTGAAGCGCTTGCCAAGCTCGGTTCGCTCGATGTGAATTCTCTGCCAAAGGTTGACGGCAACCCGCGTCTTGGCCCATGCGTTACCGGCACCGGAAAGTTCATCTGCATCGGTCTCAACTATTCCGACCATGCGGCTGAAACGGGTGCTACTGTGCCGCCAGAGCCGATCATCTTCATGAAGGCAACGTCTGCGATCGTCGGCCCGAATGATGATCTGCTCATTCCGCGCGGTTCTGAAAAGACCGACTGGGAAGTCGAACTCGGCATTGTCATCGGCAAGACCGCAAAATATGTCAGTGAAGACGATGCGCTTGATTATGTTGCCGGTTACTGCACCATCCACGATGTTTCCGAACGCGCCTTCCAGATCGAGCGTCAGGGCCAGTGGACCAAGGGCAAATCCTGCGACACATTCGGCCCGACCGGACCATGGCTGGTGACGAAAGAAGAAATCGCTGATCCTGAAAACCTTGCCATGTGGCTCAAGGTCAATGGGGAGACCATGCAAAACGGTTCGACCAAGACCATGGTCTATGGCGTGCGTCATCTGGTTTCCTATCTCTCGCAGTTCATGTCACTGCAGCCGGGCGACATCATCTCCACCGGCACGCCTCCGGGCGTTGGCATGGGCATGAAGCCACCGCGTTATCTCAAGGCTGGCGATACTGTCGAACTCGGCATTGAAGGCCTCGGCTCGCAGAAGCAGAACGTGCGCGCTGACGTTTAATTTTTTTGAGCATGATTCCCAAAACGCGTTGCTACTTTTGGGGGTCATGTTCGGATCGCGGAATTACAAATGACCAAAATTACTGATCTGCGCGTTTTTGATCTGCGCTTCCCGACTTCGCAAAGTCTGGACGGTTCTGACGCGATGAACCCGGACCCGGACTACTCGGCAGCCTATGTCATCCTAGATACGGATGACGAGGCTCTGAAGGGCCATGGCCTCACCTTTACTATCGGTCGCGGCAATGACATCTGCTGTCAGGCTATTCTTGCGATGCGCCATCTGGTGGTCGGCGTCGATCTCGACGTTGTCCGCTCCGCACCCGGCAAGTTCTGGCGCCATCTGACAAGCGACAGCCAGCTGCGCTGGATCGGCCCTGAAAAAGGTGCGATGCATCTGGCAACCGGTGCTGTCGTCAATGCTTTCTGGGATCTTCTGGCAAAGCAGTCCGGCAAGCCGGTCTGGCGTCTGGTGTCGGAACTCTCAGCAGAGGAAATCGCCGACATCGTCGACTACCGCTATCTAACCGACGTGCTCACCCGCGACGAAGCCGTTGAAATTCTGCGCAAAGCAGAAAGCGGCAAGGCGGAGCGTATCGCGAAGCTCGAAGCGACTGGCTATCCTTGCTACACGACTTCGGCAGGCTGGCTCGGCTACGACGACGATAAGCTGCGCCGTCTTTGTCAGGAAGCCATCGACGAAGGCTTCAATCATGTGAAGATGAAGGTCGGCCGTGATCTTGAAGACGATATTCGTCGTCTTACCATCGCACGTGAAGTCATCGGTCCAGACCGTTATCTGATGATCGACGCCAATCAGGTGTGGGAAGTCGATCAGGCGATTGAGTGGGTCAACAAGCTTGCTTTCTCAAAGCCGTTCTTCATCGAAGAGCCGACCAGCCCGGATGATGTTGCAGGTCATCGCAAGATCCGCGAAGCTATTGGCGACGTGAAGGTAGCGACCGGCGAAATGTGCCAGAACCGCATCATGTTCAAGCAGTTCATCGCAGAAGGCGCCATCGACATCGTTCAGATCGATTCATGCCGCATGGGTGGTCTGAATGAAGTTCTGGCCGTGCTGCTGATTGCTGCCAAGTACAACAAGCCGGTCTGGCCACATGCAGGTGGTGTTGGTCTGTGCGAATATGTGCAGCATCTTTCGATGATCGATTATGTTGCCGTTTCAGGCACTATGGACGGTCGCGTGATCGAATATGTCGATCATCTGCACGAGCACTTCATTGAGCCATGCATCATCAAGGATGCGGCCTATATGCCGCCATCGCTGCCGGGCTTCTCCATCGAAATGAAGCCGCAGTCGATTACGGAATACACCTTCAAGGGTTGATAAAAAAAGCCGCGCTGAAAAAATACAGCGCGGCTTTTGCTTTTAGAGCGCGTTTCGATCTGGTTTTATCAGATAGCCTCTCTAGGCTCCAAACCCAATTAAACATTTGATCAAATTACTTCTTCATGATTCACTCTCCTGATAACGGGAGTTTTGGAGCATGGCAGGAGAATTCTGGCTTGATGATCGGCAATGGGCAGTGATCGCTCCTTTGCTTCCAACGAACCAACCCGGCGCGCATCGAACTGACGACCGCCGGGTGATTAGCGGCATCATCCATGTGCTGCGCACTGGCTGTCGGTGGCAGGATTGCCCCGCTGTCTACGGTCCCTCGACAACCATCTACAATCGTTTCCATCGTTGGTCTGCCAAAGGCATATGGCGGCAACTATTCGAAGCACTGGTGCAGACGACCAATCGCGACATTCACATGATCGACAGCACCACCGCAAAGGCGCACCGATCTGCTGCTGGCGGAAAAGGGGGGCGGAAGCTCAAGCCATCGGTCGATCGCGAGGCGGCAGATCGACAAAAATACATGCTGTTGTCGATGGTTGTGGCCGCCCAGTCGCACTGAGAATAACCCCTGGGCAGCGCGGTGACGCTCCCATTGCCATCCCACTGCTTGAGCCACTGCCGCCAAGCAACCTGTGCGCTGCCGATACGGCTTACGATAGCAACGCGTTACGCGATTTTCTCAAAGCTCGCGGCACTGAACCGGTCATTCCAAATAATCCGACCCGTAAGCGGATCAAACCTTTCAACCCAATTGCCTACCGCCGCCGAAACATCATCGAACGCACCTTTTGCCGCCTCAAGGACTGGAGGAGGGTCGCGACACGATATGACAAGCTCATGCTGAACTTTACAGCCACATGCTATATCGCTGCCATCGTCACATGGTGGCTCAATTGAGTCTGGACCCTAGAGAAAGCGGATCATCAAAGCGCCGGTCAGCAATAACACGGCTCCGGCTACGCGCCCTGCAGTGATTTCGCGTACTGCTACCCCCATGAAACCGATACGATCTGCGGCAAGTCCCGCCACCAATTGCCCGGCGACGGCAAGCCCCATCACGGCCGCAGCACCGATGCGTGGTGTAAGCAATACAGACGTGGTCACATAAATACAGCCAAGCGCACCGCCAGCCACAAACAGCCAGCCAGAAGGCACGTTGAACGCTGGCATCGCGCCTGTTGCTCGTGCGGTTATGGCTGCGATTATGCCAAGAATGACTGCGCCTGACAGAAAGGAAATCGCTGCTGCGGTGACCGGAGAACCAAGTCCGCGCGCGAGCGCCGCATTGATGGGAGCCTGAATGGCGATACAGGCACCCGAAAGAATGCCGAACAAGGTCCAGATCATGGAAAATCCTCGCTTAGATGTGGATCGTAATTGTGTGAAGATAAACGGAGTGCACCGAAACTTTACAGATAACACTCCCAATTATCTGTAGGGGCAATAGGCCAATGTCTCACTGAAAAGTGAAGCCTTATTTCTGTTCGCCGGCCGAGATCAGGTTTTTACCGCGCCGCTTGGCGTCATATAGCAGTGCATCAGCCGCATAGAGAGCTGCCGTAACATCTTTAGGAGCCGCAGTGAAGCTCACAAGGCCCATCGAGAAGCTGACAGGGAAACTTGCGCGGGAAACGGCATCATCCAGAAGAGCCTTGATCTGCTGGGCTTCAGCGAGATCGCTTACTCTTGTACCGCCGAGGCGTAGCACGATGAATTCATCGCCGCCAGGACGTGCGCTGACCTCGTCAGGACGATTGCGCCCGGCCAGCACTTCGCCGATCAACCGCAACAATTCGTCTCCTGCGGTGTGGCCACACTCGTCATTGACCTGCTTGAACCGGTCGACATCGAAGTAAAGCAGCGAAAAGGGTAGGTCGTGATTGCGAAGTGCAAGGATTGCCTTTTCGATTTCCAACTCGATGCCAGTACGATTGGCAATGCCGGTCAATCCATCGACAAGCGCCAATTTACGCGCTTCGCGCATGTAGCGACGCATGCTCAGAATCTCGACAGCAGTGCTGGCGAGACTGATGAGCTTTATCTTTTCCTCAGAAGTGCATTGTCTGACTTTGGTATCCAGAGCACAGATTGCGCCAAGTGTAGAGCCATCGGGCGCGATCAGTGGAGCACCAAGATAAAATCGAATCCCCGGCGCATCTTTCACGAAAGGATTCGTGGCAAAACGATCATCGGAAGTGGCATCTTCTATCAGAAAAGGATCAGTACTCTCGATTGCGCGGGAGCAGAACGTGTTTTCATTGGCTACATCACCGAACACGCAGCCAGCCATGCCGATATGATGCGTCACACGCTCATCGACAAGCGACACCGCTGCCATGGGCACACCAAACGTCGATAGAACCAGATTGCAGAGCGCATCCAGTGTGCGATCTTGCCCCATCTCGATCGTGTTATAGGAAGTGAGAACAGCGAGCCGATGTTTGTCGTGTAGAAGCATGTGCCTCATTAAGCAAATTGGACTGGCGCGATCAACTATCAAATATGCGCGCCAGCCACTTGCTGGGTGGTCATGTCAACGAGCAGTTGTGACCTATAACATCTTCCAACGGAGGGTCGTATTTTCCTGCCATCCATTCTCATGCAAGAGCGGTATATCGCTGGTGAAGCATGGCCAGCCGATACACAGATAATGACTGAAAATCCAATGTTCTGGCACGTTGAACAGGTGCTTCATGGCGAGCGGATCGAGAATGGAAACCATTCCGACACCAAGACCCAGTGAACGGGCCATGAGATTGAGATTCTGGACGGCCATTGCGGTGCTTTGCTCAAGCGTAGCGGCCATTGTCTGTCGCCCAAGGCCGTGGCCTTCAGCGGGGTCTGTTTCGGTGAAAATGGCGAGTTGAACCGGGGCCGTGCGGATCGCCTCGAGCTTCAGTTTTCCGTATTCCTCTGCACGAGCGTAGTCATAGACAGTAGCCGCATCGCAATTTGTTTTTTCGAACAGGTGGTGCACCGCTTCACGCATTTCGGCGCTTTGGACGACATAGATACGCCAGGGGCGCGAATTTCCGACAGATGGTGCGTAGGCCACTGCCTCTTGCAGTTTTTCGAGCACTTCATCGGAAACAGGATCAGACAGGAAATGGCGTACATCCCGCCGCCACTGCAGAATGCGGAAGAGGGCGTCTTGATCGGCAGGGGAAAATTTCATGAGTGCTCCGGATCAAACTCACCGAATATCAGGCAGTCGCTAACATACTGCGTAACATCAGAAAATCATTCTCAGGAGAAAAATGGTGCCCGGAGACGGATTTGAACCGCCGACACGCGGATTTTCAATCCGCTGCTCTACCAACTGAGCTATCCGGGCATCCTATCAGTGATTTCTCACTGGGTGGCGGTGTTGGTGTCCGCCGGAAGTGGGTGGGTTATAGCATTAAATTTCGCGCTGTCCAGCACCCCATCGCAATTTTTATAAGATTTCTTATAAACACGCTAAAGTGCCGATTTCACTGTGGAAATCCCTATTGAACAGCCTCAGTTGTCGTTTTCTTCTTCCTCCTCAATCGTTTTTCCAGGAATGACATAGCTTCCTGAAAGCCAACGATTAAGATCAATGCTTTTGCAACGTGGCGAGCAGAATGGATACGTGTCACGGACCGACGGCTTACCGCATTCAGGGCAGGGGCGAGTCGGGCGCAACGGTGTAACGCGCGAACCGGCAGCTGCGGATATATCTTTCTTGTCGCTCATGGAAGTTCTCAGACCTTGCCGTTTATCCAGTTATCGTAAACGGGATAGTCGCCATCGGCCAGCAGGCTCACAGTTTCCTGCAAGGGGAGGCCAACCACATTGGTGTATGATCCAACAAGCTTGACCACAAAGCTGCCAGCGAGCCCTTGAATGGCATAACCACCAGCCTTGCCACGCCATTCGCCAGAAGCGAGATAGGCGTCGATCTGTTTGCGTGTCAGCCGCTCGAAACGCAGGCGCGTTTCGATAAGCGTCTGACGCAAATTGCCATTGGGCAGAATGAGGCACACGCCAGTGAAAACCTTATGCGTGCGTCCTGACAAAAGGCGCAGGCATTCCCGTGCTTCGTCGTTGATCTC
Source organism: Ochrobactrum quorumnocens (assembly GCF_002278035.1). Classification (NCBI taxonomy): domain Bacteria; kingdom Pseudomonadati; phylum Pseudomonadota; class Alphaproteobacteria; order Hyphomicrobiales; family Brucellaceae; genus Ochrobactrum; species Ochrobactrum quorumnocens. Next base: position 272,352 of record NZ_CP022604.1, read on the forward strand.
TGCCTTGGGCAGAACACGACGCCCCACAGCTACAACCGTGTCAGCCGCCAGAACAAAAGCATTTGCGAAGTTTTCGTCGCCCTTTAATTGTTCCTGTGCGGCTTTTGCCTTTTCGCGCGCAAGACGACGCGCCAGTGAACGCGGATGTTCGGCGCGCTCAGGCGTTTCGTCAATATCAGCTGGCTGAATATGATCTGGCTCAATGCCGACCTGCCCCAGAAGCTCGATCCTGCGGGGAGAGCCGGAGGCAAGAACCAGCTTATGTTGCGCGCTCATAGACAAGTTTTTTCCTGAGACAAGGTTTTCCTGAAAGGTAGTTAGTCGCTTACTTGAAGCGGTAGGTGATACGGCCTTTGGTAAGGTCGTAAGGGGTCATTTCGACCAGAACCTTGTCGCCAGCGAGAACGCGGATGCGGTTCTTGCGCATGCGGCCTGCGGTGTGGGCAATAATCTCATGTTCGTTTTCGAGCTTCACGCGGAACATTGCATTCGGCAGCAGTTCCGTAACAACACCCGGAAATTCGAGGACTTCTTCTTTCGCCATGCGATACCTGTTACTTTCTTTGATAAAATTGGCCCGAAATCGGGCCGCAGCTTTAAATTTGGCCGGAACCTATATGATTAGACGGCATTTGTGAACAACCGAATTGGATTAGGCTCAGGAGCTTTTAATTCGGTGCCAATCTCTGTGTGATTTGCCGCTTCAGGCGGTCTCGTACATCACGATAAGCATTCATGATCTGCTCACGGCTTCCCGTCATAAGTGTGGGATCGGGCGTAGGCCAATATTCCACATCGACGGAAAAGCCACGCATCCGCTCCAGCACCGTATGATGCGCAAGCGGGGTGAGCGTGATGATAAGATCGAAATAGCCGTCTGCCAGTTCTTCCAGTCCGCGCGGTTGCCGGGCATCGAGTGACAGGCCTTCTTCATTGAGCACTGCATCGACAAACGGGTCACGCTCGCCGCGCTGAACACCGGCAGAAGCTATATACATATTGGGTGGAAGCAGCTTTCTTGCAAGAAGTTCGGCAATTGGTGAACGGATAGAATTCTTTCCACAGACAAAAAGCACTGAAGTGGGCCGTTTGGCGGCTTCACTTTCTTCAGCAGGGGCAATCGCTTCCTGAGCACTCATCAAGAATCAGCCCCGCCAGTGCAGCACGCAGACGAGCGTGAAAAGACGCCGCGCAGTCGCAAAATCGACTTCGATTTTGCCGTTCAGTCGCGTTTGAAGAGTTTGTGAGCCTTCATTGTGCAAGCCGCGCCGCCCCATATCGATCGCCTCGATCTTGCTGGGGCTCGCAGAGCGAATGGCCTCATAATAGCTTTCGCAAACCAGAAAATAGTCGCGCACAACGCGCCGCAATGGGGTTAGCGAGAGGATGTGAGTAGCAACGTCATCACCGCTTTCACGCATGATGGAAAAAATCAGACGTGATTCCATCAGTGAAAGCTTCAGCTTGTAAGGACCACCCGTATCATCGCCGACCGGGTGAAAAGCGTTTTCTTCAATCAGGTCAAAAATCGCGACCGCGCGTTCATGCTCGACGTCAGGCGTCGAGCGGCCGATGGATTCATCGAGCTCGACGTCAACTAGACGGGCATTAGGAACGCCGGCGGTCATGATACCTCATAGATTGAGCCGGATGGCGACAGATTGCGCGTGGGCGTCGAGGCCTTCGGCACGAGCGATTTCTATGGCTGCGGGGCCGAGGGCGCGCAACTGATCCGGGCCAAGTTTGAGAAGCGAGGTGCGCTTCATATAATCAAGAACCGAAAGGCCGGACGAGAATCGTGCAGAGCGCGCTGTTGGCAGAACGTGATTGCATCCGCCGACATAATCACCAATCACTTCCGGCGTATGGGCGCCGATGAAGATCGAACCGGCATTGCGAATTTTGGGCAGCAGCGCTTCAGGATCTGCGGTGGCGATTTCCAGATGCTCGGCGGCAATTCGGTTTGCCAGTGGAATGGCAGCGTCGAAATCTTTGACCAGAATGACAGCACCAAAATCGCGCCAGCTTGCGGCGGCTGTTTCAGCGCGTGGCAGCGTCTTGAGCTGACGCTCCACGGCTTCTTCGACAGCCTTTGCAAAAGGCTCATCATTGGTCATCAGTATCGACTGTGCTGCGGTGTCATGTTCCGCCTGCGCCAGAATGTCAGCGGCCAGCCAATCTGGATTGTTGTCCTTATCGGCAATCACCAGCACTTCGGAAGGCCCTGCGATCATGTCGATGCCCACCGTGCCGAACACAATGCGCTTGGCGGCTGCCACATAGGCGTTGCCGGGGCCAACGATCTTGGCGACCGGCTCAATGGTTTCGGTGCCATAAGCGAGAGCTGCAATGGCTTGAGCACCACCCACGCGGTAGACTTCCGATACACCTGCGAGACGTGCTGCCACCAGAACCAGTGGGTTCAGCTTGCCATCGGGCGAGGGGACAACCATGACGATCCGGTCAACGCCTGCAACCTTCGCAGGCACTGCATTCATCAGCACAGAACTTGGATAGCTTGCCGTGCCGCCAGGTACATAAAGGCCTACCGCTTCAATTGCCGTCCAGCGAGAACCAAGTTCAACGCCAAGCGCATCGGTATAACGGTCGTCTTTGGGCAGCTGTCGTGCGTGATGCTTTTCGATGCGTTCATGAGCAAGCTTCAATGCTTCAATAGTCGAGGCGGGTGCCTCATCAAAGGCCGCATCGATTTCCGCTTCCGTCACGCGGATGCCGGTCTTATGAAGATCGATACGATCAAACCGCTGGGAATATTCAATAAGCGCTGTATCGCCTTCGCGGCGCACGCGATCAACGATTTCGCGGGCAGCCCGATCCACATCTTCCGAGACTTCGCGCTTACCGGTCAGGAAAGTAGCAAAGTTCTGTTCAAAATCGGGATCGGTTTGTCTGAGCGTCGTGACCACGCTGGTATTCCTTTAAAAGTCAGTCTGGTAATTGGCAGTCTGGGCGTAGCCCGTCAGTTATGTGAAGCAGTCGTCCGCGACAATCAGGTGTCGTGTCGCGGCACAGAAGCTGTTTCCCAGGCAGGCCCCAGATCCGTCAACTGTGCTTCTATGCATTCCACATCCAGTCGGATAGCCGCATTTGCCGAAAAAGTCAGTTCGATTGTTCCAGCTGGCGCTTCGCTGACAATAAAACGGATGGCGAGCAGCGAGAGAACCTCATCCGGTTTCTGCCGATCAATGCCTGTTGCTTTCGCGACCGTTACACGATTGAAATGCAATGTGGCGCGACGGCGCTGATACTGGGGTTTGCGAAACAGCTTTGGCTTGGCTTCTTCCCAAGCAAAACGGTTGGCAGTCAGGACAAAGCGTTTGTCCTTCGCAAGATATTGAAGATCGGAGACTTTTAGGACTGCATCCTGAAGATGGGCGGACAGGACCTGCAAATCCTCCTCATCCAGTGCCACAAGCTTCAACATTTCCATATCTGGCATCGTTCCCTGCTATTTTTCAGATCGCGTAGTGCAACTTTACATGCCAGCACAAAAAAATCGACAGGCTTTTCAGCCTGTTGATTAATAAGCCTGAAATGAAAGAAAAGCCGGAAACAAGTTTCCGGCTTTTAGATTTTAACCGCTGATGCGTTCGACATTCGCGCCGCAACGCGAGAGCTTTTCTTCCAGGCGTTCAAAGCCGCGATCAAGGTGATAGACGCGGTTGACGATGGTTTCGCCTTCGGCAGCAAGGCCTGCGATGACGAGAGAAACCGAGGCACGCAGATCGGTCGCCATAACCTGCGCACCCTTGAGACGATCAACGCCTTCAACGGTTGCGGTCTGGCCGGACAACGAAATCTTTGCGCCAAGACGCGCCAGTTCCTGCACGTGCATGAAGCGATTCTCGAAGATCGTTTCGGTAATGCGCGAGGTTCCCTTTGCCATGGTCATCAGGCCCATGAACTGCGCCTGAAGATCGGTCGGGAAGCCGGGGAATGGATCGGTCGTCACATCAACCGGATGAATTCCGTGACCATTGCGCACAACGCGCAGGCCGCTGTTGGTTTCGGTGATTTCCGCACCAGCCTTACGCAATGTGTCAAGCGCTGCTGTAAGCTGGCTTTCCTGTGCGCCTTCGAGCAGCACATCGCCACCGGTCATGGCAACGACCATGGCATAAGTACCGGTTTCGATGCGGTCAGGAATGACGCGAACACGTGCACCTGACAGGCTGGTGACGCCTTCAACATGGATCGTGCTGGTTCCGGCACCGCTGATCTTTGCGCCCATTGCATTCAGGCAATCCGCAAGATTGACGACCTCTGGTTCGCGGGCTGCGTTTTCGATAACCGTTTCGCCGCGGGCAAGGGCTGCAGCCATCAGCATGACATGGGTCGCGCCGACGGAAACCTTCGGGAACTTGTATCGTGAGCCGACAAGGCCACCCTTTGGCGCGCGCGCCTTGGCATAACCGTTTTCAATGTCGATCTGAGCGCCGAGTGCCTGAAGGCATTCGAGCAGCAGGTCAACCGGACGCGTGCCGATCGCACAGCCGCCGGGCAGGGACACATTGGCTTCACCCATGCGCGCCAGAAGCGGTCCGATTACCCAGAAGCTCGCGCGCATCTTGGAAACCAGCTCGTAAGGAGCGGTGGTGTCGACGATGTTGCGGGCTGTGAAATGAATGGTGCGCGAATAGGCTCCATTCTGGTGTTCGCGGCGTCCATTAACCGAATAATCAACGCCATGATTGGAAAGAATGCGGATCAGCTGCTCGACATCGGCGAGGTGCGGCACGTTTTCCAGCGTCAGCGTATCGTCGGTGAGAAGGGAGGCGATCATCAAAGGAAGCGCAGCATTTTTCGCGCCAGAGATAGGAATAACGCCGTTGAGCTTGTTGCCGCCGACGATTTTGATGCGATCCATGCTGTTTCACCTTCTGGGCCGAAGCCATTGCCCGGTAATCGATTTTTGCAAATTCCGCAGCGTTCAAGCATGCGGCGTTGCATTATGAAATGACTGTTCTTGCGGCAAAATTACGTCGATCACGAATCGTACCCGGACCGCAACGCCATCAAGAATTGAACTGCGCTTTTAACGCAGGTGCTCCCTATCTTCAAGGAAGGCTTTGCTGCGATTGTTTCAGCTTAAATCGAACTCCTTAAAGCTTGCCTACAGCATAATTCCTTAAAATTGAATCAGTTTAAGGTAAAATTATGCTGTAAATATAGAGTGTTAGAGCGACCTTTGTGCGCCCAAGAAGGTGCACGGCGCTCTAGTGGTCCGATTCCGGCATTTGCATCTATCTGCTACGAGTGTGGCTCAAATGTCGGGATATGAAGCGCTACCCGCTTCTCGGGCAATTTGCAGTTCAGCGCAGAAAATCGGTTCTTACATTTTGTGAAACGGCTCTAATCATTATCTTCTTTGCCGGCTGTAATGCCGTCATTTCGCTCATCTGCATCGCCCGCGCGTCGCGAACGTGATTGCACTTTGCGGCGCATCAGATTCGCACGGAGCTGCTCCGCGCGCCGCTTTTCGCGTGGATCAGATTGGGCTTCGTTGTCGTTTTTTGTCTTTTTTTCGCTCATAGGTCTCATGTACTACGGTAAAAAGCCTACGAAAAGCCGGTTTCAAAGCGAGTATCCAATGATTTCCACATTAAGTGAAAAGAAATGCGATTGCTTGCTTGCGGTTTGCGTAATGATGTGGCAGAAGTCCGCCGCGTTCAAGAGAATGCTGCGGTAGCTCAGTGGTAGAGCACTCCATTGGTAATGGAGAGGTCGAGAGTTCAATCCTCTCTCGCAGCACCAGTTTCCTCCAGGTTGGAAACCAAGGCCGTATCCCCCCGAGATTAAAGTTCAAACTTCACAATGATAGATATCATTGCGGTTCGCCATGACTTGCGATGACCTGCGATTTGATTTTGTGAATGGAAAAGCAAATTCATATCACTCGTCCGAGTCTCTTTACAAAGAAGAATTCCTGCAGAAACTTATCGGCTACAGCATAATTCCTTAAACTTGAATCAGTTTAAGGAATTATGCTGTAAATATAAAGTGTTAGAGCGACCTTTGTACGCCCAAGAGGGTGCACGGCGCTCTAAGTAGCTGAATAGTTTTAGTAAATCAGCGTTTCCGCTGATCTAAAAACATTGAATTTTATATAGAAAGAATGGCGCACCCGAAAGGATTCGAACCTCTGACCCCCAGATTCGTAGTCTGGTGCTCTATCCAGCTGAGCTACGGGTGCTTGCCTGTGTGCCGCGATTGCTGCGGCGATGGGCGGTTGATAATCGGACGGATTACTAAAAGCAAGCACCTTCTTGGAAAAAAATGCGCTTATGTGAAGTTTTCTTGTCAAAGCCCGCATTTCCAAGGGTTTCCGCCGTGTTTTAGAACGTGGAAAACTAACCTATAGCGCGAAAACCTTCCGCCGCACTCGTTTTAAGGCAGTCGCAAACAGGAATCAGCTGTATCAACGCTCTGTTTTTTATGAGCATTTTTTGAGTGCACCGTAAAAATCAGGCCACTTCGCTTTCAGATTGGCTGTTTCGCTTGTCATTCCAATTCGGCAGGTCAGGAAGACGAATCTCGAAATGCGCGCCGATGGGCCGATCTTCACGCAGTTCGATCGTGCCGCCATGCGCGCGCACCAGCTCTTGTGCAATCGCCAAGCCGAGGCCTGTGCCGTCGCTGCGTGTAGAGCCCTTAAACGCAGTAAAGAGATTATCGCGTGCTTTCTGCGGCAGGCCAGGGCCAGTGTCTTCGACGCCGATAATTGTTGTGGTCCCGATTCTACCTGCAGATAGCGTGAGGCGCTTGACGGTAGACACATCGCTACGCCGATCACGCTCCATGGCCTGAACAGAGTTGCGGCACAGATTGTGCAATACACGGAACAGCTGTTCGGAATCGACATTCAGTTCGAAATCAATGGGGATGAGATTTTCGAACTCGATACCGCTCTCCGTTTTCAGATTGAGCGTTTCCTGCACATCAAGAATGACGGTGCTCAGTTGTACGCGGCGCGGGGCAGGTGGGGCCTCTTGCGAGCGGCCATAGGCCATAACGCTTTCAGAGTAATTGATGGCGCGGCTCAACGTGTGGATGAGCTTTGGCGCGAAGCGCTGCACCATCGGGTCCTGAGTGTCGGCCAGTCGATCTGACATGAGCTGCGCCGATGCCAGAATGTTGCGCATATCATGATTGATCTTGGAAACAGCGAGGCCGAGATCGGCCAGATGTTTCTGTTCTTTCAGGGTGCGCTGCAAATCGCTCTGGATGTGTGCGATCTGTCGTTGCGCTATACCGAATTCATCCTTGCGGTTTTCAGGCACGAGAATCCGGGTTGGATTGTCGGGTGCCGAGGCAAAATCAATCATATTGCGATGCATAAGGCGCACAGGACGCAGCAGCATCTCATGAATGATCAGATAGATAAGGCTCGCGGCTATAACCGAGATAAGCAGAGAGATGATCGCTACATTGGTCGCGTAACTCAGCATGGCATGGCGCAGCGGGGCGTCCGATGTGACGATTTCGATAATCCGTCCCGGATTGGCCGATGGCGGGTTCGATCCATAAACGCGCAACGTGCGATTGCCGCCATTAAAGAGCGTTCCAAATGCATCCCAGATGGCAGCGGCTTCACTGATATTATTGAGATCGACCACCTGATCGATCGTGCCCGGCATTTCGCTCATTGCCAGAAGATGGGATGCACCGGCTTCACGCAACGCAATTGCTTTGGTACCGGTTGCGAGCAGAACCTTATCCTGAACCTCGCGTGGAATATTGATGTTGCCGCTCGCAATAAGCACTTCGCTCACAGCATCTACGGTGTCGAGGCGTGAACTCATCCAACGCACACGCATATTGGCGATGGAAGGCACGAAGATCAGAACTTCAGCGATAAGAACGGCAAGAGCGGTTAGGATAAGGAGCTTGCTTGAAAGCCGGTTTCGCCAGCGAAGACGCGTGAAATGGATAGGCGACATCTTATCGTCTTTGGGAGATGCCACAGCGGAATGCTGCGCAGCTGCATCGGCAACGACCCCACCCGTATCCATGGTTTTTTCAACAGCCGCCATACGTCAAATCCAAACCGACAGGCTGTGTGGCTGCAATGCAGCCGTGCCTTATCCAGAAAGCTCATCACAATGCGATACATATAAATATCGTCTTCTATATATGGTGGCACACGATAATTCCAACGGACTTTGTCGTTTTTGATTGAAACAACTGAGAGCATATCCCGAAAAGTGGGCGCCGATTTTCGGAACAAGATGTGCGTAACACAAAAAGTGAAACGCATTTCTAATGATTCAACTTAATCCAGAAATGCTGTAGCCCACTCCTTTGCCAGCATTACCGAAATTTAACTCGACGTGCTGAATCGCGACGTGCAAACTCGCAAAAAGGGAAATCTGTGATGCTTCAATGGCGGCACTTTCGGTGCAATCTATTGGGGCGATCATTATTTTGATACTGTTTGCAGCTTATCCTGCGCCCAACGTGAATATGAATGGTTTGAATCAGCGGCTTGTCGAGGCATTCGATAAGGCCCTGCCGGAGAGTTGAATGAAGTCTTGGAAGCAGATTGTTCTGTGCCTGCTTGTTATTATTGCCGCCAGTGGCGGTTGGTACATCTATAAAAACAAGGACTCTTCGGCGCAAACGGCATCAGGCGCAGCTCCCGGACAGCAGACGCATGGATCAGCCTCAGGACGCGGTGCTCCGCTGGTTGTTGTTGAACCGGCAGGCGAGGAGACGATCAACAGTCGCCTCACAGCCATTGGTTCCGCACGCGCGCTGAGCACAGTTTCAGTCACGCCTTATTCGAGCGGTTATATGGATGAGCTGCTTGTGAAAGCAGGCGATTCCATCAAGGCTGGTGATCCGATTGCAGTGCTGGATAATGAAACCGAGACCATTGCGGTCAGCAAGGCGCAGATCGCGCTGAAAGATGCGGAAACCACCCGCCAGCGCATCGTACGTTTGCGGGCCACGAATACGGCAACGGTGGTGCAGGAAGTTGAAGCTGATCTGGCTTTGTCCAACGCCAAGCTTGTATTGGAAGATGCACAGCTCGCACTGAGCCGCCGCACGGTACGCGCACCGATTTCCGGTGTTGTTGGTATCTTGCCGGTTAATGCCGGGAACTATGTCACGGCACAAACTTCAATCGCCCGCATTGATGATCGCTCCAAGGTACTGATCGACATCTGGGTGCCGGAACGTTTTGCGCCACAGATCAAAGTTGGTCAGCCGCTGACAGCCGAATCCACAGCATTTCCCGGCGTGACGCATAAGGGTGAAATCAACGCTGTTGATAATATGCTCGATGAAGCCAGCCGTACGTTGCATGTTCGTGCCGAGATCAACAACGATCAGGACCGCTTGCGTGCTGGCATGTCGTTCTCGGTGACTGTTTTGTTCCCGGGAGATAATTATCCTTCCGTTGATCCGCTGGCTATCCAGTGGGGTGCTGACGGCTCTTACGTCTGGCGCGTGGAAGAAGGCGTCGCGAAGAAGGTTGCTGCGCGCATCGTACAGCGCAATTCGACCAACATATTGATCGACGGTGCAGTTAAGGAAGGCGACATGATCGTTACGCAAGGCGTGCAGACTGTGCGCGATGATGCACCGGTCCGTTTGCAGGATGAGCAGGGCACCGCCCGCATTGATCCTTCCGCCAAAAGCCGCGTTGCAGGGTGAGGATAAAGCGTGAGCAATCCTAATTCGCCTTCGGGCAATACCGGTGGATCGACAGCGCTGTTCATTCGGCGCCCGGTCTTTGCCTTCGTCATCAATGTTTTGATCATCGTTGCGGGCCTTGCGGCCTTTACCGGTGTCGACATCCGGGAGCTGCCGGATGTGGACCGGCCAGTCGTTACCATCAGCACCGATTTCAGTGGCGCTTCGGCTGAAACCATTGACCGTCAGCTGACACAGGTGCTTGAAAATGCCGTTGCCCGCGTATCGGGCGTGAAATCCATTTCGTCGTCGTCTTCTTTTGAGCGCAGCCGTGTCACGGTTGAGTTCAACGACGGCGTTGATCTTAATGTCGCTGCAGCCGATATGCGTGACGCCATTTCACGTGTGGCAAACGATGTGCCTGAGGAAGCTGATCCTTCGCGCATCATCAAGGCCGATTCCAATGCCGATCCGGTCATGCGCCTCGCTGTAACGTCCGACACAATGGCGGTCGACGATATGACGGTGTTGGTTGAAGATCAGATCCAGGATGTTCTCTCGGCTGTTCCCGGTGTCGCCGATGTGCAGATCAATGGTGATCGCGACAAGATTTTCCGTATCGATATCAATCAGGCGCGCTTGGCAAGCTACGGGTTGACCATCGCGGATATTTCCAGCGCACTTTCGTCCATGGGCCTTGATGCGCCAGCGGGCTCGTTGCGTAGTTCCGATCAGTCGATTGTGGTTCGTGCCACGGCCAATCTTGAACGGCCAGAAGACTTCGAAAGTGTCTATGTTAAAGGGCGCACGCAGATCCGCGATGTTGCGACGGTAACACTGGGTCCGGATATTGAAAGTTCGGCTGTCCGGTCGAACGGCAAGACAGCCATTGGTCTTGGCATCGTGCGTCAGGCGCAGTCGAACACGCTTGATATTTCGGAAGGTATTCGGGCAGCAGTCGCCAATCTGAAAAACACATTGCCGCCCGGCGTCGATGTGACAGTGACCAGTGACGACGCGAGCTTTATTAACGGTGCTATCCACGAAGTTGAAATTGCGCTGATTGCCTCGGTCATCATCGTTGTCGTCATCATCTTCATGTTCTTGTGGGATATCCGTGCAACGCTTATTCCTGCTCTGGCCATGCCTGTGGCATTGATCGGCACAATTGCGGCGATCTATCTGAGCGGTTTCTCGGTCAATATTCTCACCTTGCTGGCATTGGTGCTGGCCACCGGCCTTGTGGTGGATGATGCGATCGTTGTGCTCGAAAATATCGTGCGACGACGCAATCAGGGCATGGGTCCGCGTGCTGCTGCAGTCCTTGGCACACAGGAAGTATTCTTCGCTGTTATTGCAACGACACTGACACTTGTGGCTGTGTTTGTACCAATTTCCTTCCTACCCGGTCAGGCTGGCGGTCTGTTCCGCGAATTCGGTTTCGTGCTGGCAATTGCTATTTTGCTGTCATCGATTGTTGCGCTGACTTTGTGTCCGATGCTGGCATCGCGGTTCCTTAAAGAAGGTGTTGAAGCCTCTGAGGGTGGCGGTCATGGTCCAAAGTTTTTGCGTCGGATTGGCAGTGGGTTGGCGAACTTCTATCGCAAGAGCCTGCATGCCTGTCTCTCCGCACCGTTCATTGTCGTTCTGGTTGCAGTGCTTTTTGCCGGTGCTTCCTATGTCGGCTTTGGCATGTTGCGACAGGAGCTGACACCGACGGAAGATCGCGCCGTTGCAGTGTTGCGCATCAATGGGCCACAGGGCATCAGTGTCGAGTTTCTTCAGTCGCAGCTTGAGAAGATCGAAACGGCTATCCAGCCCTTGCGCGATAGCGGCGAAATCCTGACCACTTATGGCATTGCCGGGTCAGGCGGTTCGTCAAACAACGGCTTTATGGTTCTGACGCTGGCACCGTGGAAAGAGCGCAGCCGCTCACAGCAGGAAATCATGGCTGATATCACTGCGCGTACACGCGGGATTACGGCTGTGCGTATTTTCACGGCGCAGCCCAACAGTCTGGGTATTCGCGGTGCAGGCAATGGCTTGCAGTTTGCTGTGCTCGGTCAGGATTATGCGAAACTGCGTCCTGCCACTGACGCTATCGTTTCAGCGCTCGAAAAAGATCCTCGTTTTGTGCAGCCGCGTTTGTCTGTCGAACCGACACAGCCGCAGCTTTCTGTCGAGATCAACCGTGAGCGTGCATCTGATCTGGGCATTGATATCACCGGTCTCGCCAATGCGGTTCAGGCTGTCCTTGATGGTCGTAAAATCGGTTCGGTCTATGTTGGCGACAGAAGTTTCGATGTGAAGCTTGTATCGACAACCAACCCGATCAACGATCCAACCGATCTGGAAAACGTCTTCCTGAAGACGACAGATGGTCGTTATGTGCCAATGTCTTCCATCGCAACGGTGGTCGAAAAAGCGGTTCCACCACAGCTCAACCGCGAAGAACGACAGCGTTCTATAGCGATTACAAGTGACCTGCGCAGCGATTTCGCCTTGGGCGACGCCTATGCTGCCGCACTGGAAATAGCCCTTCCGCTATTGCCACCCGGCGCGCATATCATCCCCCTTGCCGAAGCCTCGACACTGAGCGAAACCTCGACGGGCATTGCACTGGTATTTGGCTTTGCCATCATCATTATCCTGCTGGTTCTGGCGGCACAGTTTGAAAGCTTTGTGAGTGCGCTGATCGTTATGGCAACCGTGCCGTTGGGTCTTGGTTGTGCGGTCTTCGCGATGATCCTCACTGGCACGACGCTGAATGTGTACAGCCAGATCGGCCTTGTGCTGCTGGTCGGCATCATGGCCAAGAACGGTATTCTGATTGTCGAATTTGCCGATCAGTTACGCGACAAGGGCATGAATGTTCGACAGGCCATTGAAGAGGCGGCAAATATCCGCCTGCGTCCGGTCTGTATGACCATGATCTGTTCGGTTTTGGGTGGTGTGCCGTTGATTCTGGCAAGTGGCGCTGGCGCTGAAGCCCGTGTGGCGCTTGGCTGGGTGATTGTGGGCGGCTTGGGTCTTGCCACGATAGCAACCTTGTTTGTGACGCCGGTCGCCTATCTTCTTCTTGGTCGGTTCACCAAGCCAAGAGTTGAGGAAGAAGCGCGGCTTGAGCGCGAGCTGGTCAGGGCAGTCGCACTGGAAGAAAAGCTGAAGTAAACTTTGCAAAAAGAAAAAACCCCGGAAGAGCAATCTTCCGGGGTTCTTTGTTATGCACTTTGTTACTTCTTCATCGCATCCGTGATCTTGGAGGTCCATGCGCCTTCCGGCTTTTTGGTAATCACAGGATCGGAACCGCCACCGAGTAGTGTCTCGACCGTGCGGTCTGCTGCTGCCACGTCCAGCGTGCCGTCTGAACCGTCGATCAGCTTGCCGATTTCCTTGATCATCCGCTCCTGAACTTCCTGAGTCTGAGCGCCCGAAGCATCATTTTCGAGAATGATTTCGGCCGCCTCAGCAGGGTTTTCTGATGCATACTGCCAGCCCTTCATCGAAGCGCGGACAAAGCGGGCGAGCTTGTCGACCATTGCAGGATCATCAAGGCTCTTATCAAGCACATATAGCCCGTCTTCCAGCGTTGCCACGCCCTGTTCTTCATAAGGGAACACGACGAGCTGGTCGGCAGGAATCCCGGCATCGATCACCTGCCAATATTCGTTATAGGTCATGGTAGAAATGCAGTCGGCCTGCTTCTGGATCAGCGGATCGACATTGAAGCCCTGTTTGAGGACGGTCACGCCATCCTTGCCGCCTTCGGTCGGAATTTTCAGATGGCTCATCCATGACAGGAACGGATATTCATTGCCACCAAACCAAACGCCAAGCGTGCGGCCCTTGAAGTCCTCCGGCTTGGTAATGTTGGTGTCCTTGCGGCAGGTCAGCATCATACCGGATTTCTTAAAAGGCTGTGCGATATTGACGAGCGCCACACCTTTTTCGCGGGTTGCGAGTGCCGAAGGCATCCAGTCCACCACCACGTCCGCGCCGCCGCCAGCAATCACTTGTGGCGGAGCAACGTCCGGGCCACCCGGCTTGATGTCCACGTCTAAATTTTCGGCTTCGTAGAAGCCTTTGTCCTTGGCAACGTAATAGCCCGCAAATTGCCCCTGTGTGACCCACTTGAGCTGCAAGGTCAGCTTGTCCGCTGCCATTGCCGAGCTACTCATAAGCGCGAGCGCCAGTCCGGCTGTTCCAAGGCATAAAGAAATTGCCTTTTTCATTTCAGTTCTCCTCTGGTTAAGGCTCTACCTTATTTTTGTAGATGCCAAATATTCAGGCTTAAGCCCTCCTGTACGAAGGGTGCCAGAATGTCATTTTGCGCTCAATCATTGCGATCAGCCCATAAGAGAGCGACCCTGCAAGAGCGGCTACAAAGATTTCGGCCCAGACCATATCCACATTCATGCGGCCTATTTCAGCCGATATGCGGAAGCCCATACCGACAATCGGCGTGCCGAAAAACTCGGCGACAATCGCGCCGATCAGCGCCAGTGTGGAGTTGATTTTGAGCGCATTGAAGATGAAAGGCATGGCTGCAGGCAGGCGCAGTTTGACGAGTGTCTGCCAGTAGTTTGAGCCATAGGTTTCCATCAGGTCGCGTTCCATCGAACCGCTCGCAGCAAGCCCCGCAACGGTGTTTACCAGCATCGGGAAGAAGGTCATGATGATGACGACGGCTGCTTTCGACTGCCAGTCGAAGCCGAACCACATCACCATAATGGGCGCAACGCCGACGATGGGGAGGGCAGCAGCGAGATTGCCGAGCGGCAGCAACCCTTTTCGCAGGAATGGCACACGGTCAGCGATGATGGCGGTGATGAAGCCCAGACCGCAGCCCGCAACATAGCCAATGATAACAGCTTTAAGAAATGTCTGCTGAAAGTCGGCCCACAGGATTGGGATGGAACTGGTTATCCGCGCCCATATAACCGATGGTGCGGGCAAAAGCACCTGCGGCACGGCAAACAACCGCACAGTGACTTCCCAAAGGAGCAGCATTGCAAGGCCGAACAGGGCAGGGACCGCGATGTCCAGCAATTTCTGGCTGCGGGGATTGCGGGATTTCAGGCTTGCGACCCAACCGACAATCGCCCATGAGACGGCAATCAGCGCGATGATGATTATGACATTCGTCATGTTACCGCCCTTTCTGGCTTTGCACCCATGCGTCGATTGACGACGCTTGCGACAAACCCGACGAGGGCCACAAGCACTCCGGCCATGATCGCGGCTGCAATAAGTGCTGCCCATATCTGAACGGTCTGCCCGTAATAAGAACCGGCAAGCAAACGTGCGCCAAGGCCCGCGACTGCGCCCGTTGGCAATTCGCCGACGATAGCGCCCACAAGGCTGATGGCGACGGCGATCTGCATGGATGTGAACAGGAAGGGCATGGCAGCGGGCCAGCGCAGTTTCCAGAAAACTTGATTCTGTGACGCGTTGTAGGTCCGCATCAGATCAAGATGCATGACATCGGGGGATCGCAGACCTTTCACCATGCCCACGGCCACGGGAAAGAAGGAAAGGTAAGTCGATATGATGGCTTTTGGCAAAAGCCCCGATATGCCGATGGCGTTCAAAACCACGATAATCATCGGTGCGATGGCGAGAATGGGGATCGTCTGGGAGGTGATGATCCACGGCATCAGGCTTTTGTCGAGCGTGCGCGAATGCACGATGCCGACCGCCAGCAATACGCCAAGCGCCGATCCCAGCACGAAGCCAAGCAAGGTCGACGAAAGCGTTACCCAGCCATGATAGACCAAACTGCGCTTGGAACTCGGCTTAACATCAAAGACGGTTTTCCAGATTTCTTCGGCCACCTGATGCGGGGCAGGAAGGACAGGGCGGTCCTGATGCATCGTGTTGGCAACGATTGTCGAGAATGTAATCTCGGTCCCGGCGCGCTCCGCCTGATCGCGTTCAAACGGCGCATTGAGAAAGACCGCAAGCAGATACCAAAGCCCGATGATGATGGCGAGAACCGCCGTAACCGGTACAAATTTGTCGTGAAAAAGGGCTTTCATGTTTGCCGCCCCCCTTCACCTGATTTATGCCCCCGCCGTTTACTCATGCCCCCTGATTTACTCATGGATATGCCCCAGCCGCAGGCCTTCGCGCACGCGATGGGCTATCTTCAAAAACGCTTCCGATTCACGGATATCAAGCGTCCGATCAGGACCAAGATCGCAGTCGATGATTTCATGAATGCGGCCCGGACGCGGGCTCATGACGACAATTTTGGTGGACAGAAACACAGCTTCAGGAATGGAATGCGTTACGAAGATGACTGTCTTCTGCGTTGCGGCCCAGAGCTTGAGAAGCTGTTCGTTGAGGTGATCGCGAACGATCTCATCCAGCGCGCCGAAAGGCTCGTCCATCAACAGCATGTCCGGGTCAAACGACAGCGCACGTGCTATCGATGCCCGCTGCTGCATGCCGCCTGAAAGCTGCCATGGAAACTTCTTTTCAAAACCGGTGAGATTGACCAGTGCCAGGTTCTTTTCGATCAGCGCTTTGCGCTCGGCGGCACTATATCCCATCACCTCAAGCGGCAGGCTGATATTGTTTTCAATGGTGCGCCATGGAAACAAAGCGGCTGCCTGAAAGACATATCCGTATGAGCGATCCAGCCGCGCCTGCTCTGGCGTCTTGCCGTTGACGGTTACAATGCCAGAGGTTGGCTGTTCAAGATCGGCCACCACACGCATCAGCGTGGTCTTGCCGCAACCCGACGGGCCGATGAAGGAAACAAACTCGCCGCGCTTAATCGTGAGATTAATGTTGGACAGTGCATGAACCGGACCATCATTGGTCTCGAACACCAAGGAGAGATCCTCGACGTTAATCACCGTCTGCGCATCATCCAAGCCCCTCTTCGGGGCCACGCTATCATTCGAATTCATGCGTATTTCCCGAAGCTGAGCTGGAGCCATGTATCAGACCCCTATCGGCATATGTTCGGCGCTGCGTTCCACCTTGCGTGGCGCAACGATTTCCTTCCACTGCGACAATGCCTTGTTCACCGCACCATTTGGTTCGCGTTCAACAAAACGGCCATCGCCCGGTTGTGCTGTTACATGCCCCTTGTCGAAAGCAAGGCGACCGCGCGAGAACGTCTTGACCGGCAGGCCTTTCAGCTCAAAACCTTCGAAGACATTGTAATCAATGGATGAATGTTGCGTCTTGGCCGAGACCTTTTTAGTCGCTTCCGGGTCCCAGATGATGAGATCGGCATCAGCACCCGGCAGGATCGCACCCTTTCGCGGATAGATGTTGAGAATCTTCGCGATGTTGGTGGAGGTGACAGCCACGAACTCATTGGGCGTGAGACGGCCGGTGCGAACGCCACGTGTCCACAGCACAGGAAGCCTTTCTTCAAGCCCGCCTGTACCATTTGGAATCTTGGTGAAATTACCAATGCCATGACGCTTCTGCTCGGAGGTGAAGGCGCAATGATCGGTTGCAACACATTGCAGACTGCCTGCAGCTAAGCCTGCCCAGAGGCTATCCTGATTGAGCTTGTCGCGGAACGGCGGCGACATCACGCGGCGCGCGGCATAATCCCAATCGCGATTATGATACTCGCTCTCATCCAGTGTCAGGTGCTGGATCAGTGGTTCACCAAAAACGCGCATCCCTTTCTGACGCGCACGGCGGATCGCTTCATGGCTCTGCTCGCAGGAGACATGCACCACGTAAAGCGGCACACCCGCCTGATCGGCGATCACGATGGCGCGGTTAGTGGCTTCCCCTTCCACTTCCGGCGGGCGCGAATAGGCATGTGCTTCCGGTCCGTCATTACCAGCGGCCAGCAGCTTTGCCTGCAATTGTGCAACGATATCGCCGTTCTCAGCATGGACGAGCGGCATAGCGCCAAGTTCGGCGCAGCGCTGGAACGATGCGAACATCTCGTCATCATTGACCATCAAGGCGCCCTTATAGGCCATGAAGTGCTTGAAAGTATTGATGCCGCGTTTCACCACTTCCGGCATTTCATTGAAGGCGCGTTCGCTCCAGCCGGTAATTGCCATGTGAAATGAATAGTCGGTGCGGGCCTTGCCTGCCTTCTGGAACCACTCCTGCAACGCATCGAGCAGATTGCCTTCCGGTCCAGGCAGCACGAAATCAACGACCATCGTCGTGCCGCCAGCAAGCGCGGCTGCGGTGCCGGTATCGAAATCGTCGGATGAATAGGTGCCCATAAAGGGCATCTGCAAATGCGTATGCGGATCGATGCCGCCGGGCATGATGTAACAGCCCGAAGCGTCAATGGTTTCATCGCCGGTCAGATTATCACCCACGGCAACAATCTTCTCGCCTTCGATGAGAACGTCGGCTTTAAAGGTGCGGTCGGCAGTAATAACTGTGCCGCCCTTGATCACTTTACTGGCCCCAGAACTTACCATGTTCGCGTTCCCCTTTTTGGTTTTGTTTCGAACATTAAGCAGTATTGGATGGAACGAATGCTAACTCACAATTTCAGCAGTCTCCAATACGGCATGAAGAAGCACATCAGCGCCAGCCGATGCCCACTCCTTTGAAATTTCCTCGTCTTCATTATGGCTCAGGCCATCCACACATGGACACATAACCATGGCAGTTGGCGCTACACGATTGATCCAGCAGGCATCGTGTCCAGCACCCGAAACGATATTGCGATGGCTGTAACCAAGCCGTTCGGCTGCATTGCGGATGGCGGTGACGCAACCTTCGTCGAATGTGACAGGATCGAAATGTCCGGCCACTTCGATCTCGATACCGATGCCCAGTTCCTTTGCGATCTTAGGCGCTTCGGCCTCAAAACGCTCTTTCATGGCATCGAGTGTTTTCTGGTTCGGAGAGCGGAAATCGACGGTGAAGACGATCTGACCCGGCAACACATTGCGTGAGTTCGGCGAAACTTCGATATGGCCTACGCCGCCCACGGCATCCGGCTGATGTGACATGGCAATCTCGTTGACGAGTTGCAGCATCTTACCCAAGCCCACGCTTGCATTTTTGCGCATCTTCATCGGCGTCGAGCCGGTATGCGCTTCTTTGCCGGTCAGTGTAACCTGCAGCCACCACAGCCCCTGGCCATGGGTGACAACGCCAATATCCTTGTTTTCAATTTCGAGGATCGGGCCTTGTTCGATGTGGAGCTCGAACATCGAGTGGATCTTGCGCTTGCCGACCGGCTCATCACCCTTCCAGCCAATGCGTTCCAGCTCATCAATGAATTTCTTGCCTTTGGAGTCGGTGCGCTCATAGGCCCAGTCCTGCTCATGCACGCCGGCAAAAACGCCGGATGCCAGCATTGCAGGCGCAAAACGTGTACCTTCTTCGTTGGTCCAGTTGACCACCACGATAGGACGCTTTGTCTTGATATTGGTGTCGTTCAATGTGCGCATGACTTCAAGTCCGCCCAGCACACCGAGCACGCCGTCATATTTGCCGCCTGTCGGCTGCGTGTCGAGATGGCTGCCCATATAGACCGGATCAGCATCCGCATCTTCGCCGGGGCGAAGGAAAAACATGTTGCCCATCGTGTCGACGGTCATCGACAGTCCGGCTTTTTCACACCACGACTGGAAAAGTTGGCGGCCTTCGCTGTCTTCATCGGTCAGCGTCTGGCGGTTATTGCCGCCACGAATACCAGGGCCAATTTTGGCCATATCCATCAAGCTGTCCCACAGGCGATCACCATCGACCTTGAGATTGCTGAAACTGGGATTGTTGCTGAGCACCATACGCTCTGCCTCCACATTTCAAGCATGCATCAACGGCGACATTGCTGCCAGCGCTTCGCATGATATGTTGTTCCCGCGACCTGGCTCTTTGGCCTCAATCTTCTTGCAACAATTGCAAAAACTTGACTAGTTGGTCAAAATGCAGGCTAGAAGAGCGTTCGACACTGGTCAAGCGGTTTTAAGAAATTTTGCTCTGTCAAAAGGTGTTAAATGGTCACAGATGCGACAGCTCCCGTCGAAGCAGGTGTGAACGAGAAGGCGGAGGGTGCGACCCGCATTCAGGGAATCAATCGCAGGCTGATTCTGGATGCGGCTTTGGACGTCTTTTCTGCCTATGGCTTTCGCGGATCTACCGTCGACCAGATCGCCGAAAAGGCAGGGATGTCGAAGCCAAACCTGCTTTATTATTTCCCGCGAAAGCAGAATATCTATGTGACAGTTCTCGAAGAGACACTCACAGAATGGCTCGGCCCGTTTGAGAGCATCAACCCGCAAGGCGATCCGCTGGATGAACTCCGGCACTATATTACGCAGAAACTTGAACTCTCTGCGAAGAGACCGGAAGCATCGCGCCTTTTCGCAAATGAAATTCTGCATGGTGCTCCGGCCATTACCGATTTTCTCAAAGGTCATCTGAAAGATCTGGTCGATGAAAAGGCGCGGGTCATTCATCGCTGGATCGAGGAAAAGCGCATTGCGCCGATTGATCCTTACCACCTCATTTTCACGATCTGGGCGGTGACACAGCATTATTCCGACTTCTCGGTTCAGGTCGCAGCCGTTCTTGGCAAGCGCACGGAAGAACCTGATTTTTATGAGCAGACAGCACGCTCCATTGCAGCAATCATTCTTGACGGTGTGCGTGTTCGCGACGATGTTTCGCCCTTATGAAAACGATTCTTATTGCAGCAGCCATTGTCCGTGATGACGCGGGCCGTTTCCTCCTCGTGCGCAAGCGCGGCAGCGAGATTTTCTTCCAGCCTGGTGGCAAGATTGATGCAGGCGAGAAGCCTGAAACAGCCCTTATCCGCGAGATCGAGGAAGAGCTTGGGATTCTCATTGATGAGAGCCAATTGCGCTATGCTGCAAAGATGTCGGCACCGGCTGCCAATGAAGAAGGTGCAACTGTTGAAGCCGAATTGTTTCACCTTGCATTAAACGATGGGCAGATACCCACCGCCTCAAGCGAAATCGAAGAGCTGATCTGGGTTGCGGCGGGCGATCAGACCCGACCTGTAGCCCTGCTTTCACAAAGCATCCAGACACGGTTTTCGGAAGCAGTTTAAGCAATATCGACGCGATTTCCTTCGCCATCGAACAGATGGAGATGCTGTGCCGGGAAGCTCACTTGAACAGAGCCCTGCGCATGAAGCGCATCGCGATCGAGCGTGAAAATCTTGAACGGCAATCCGTGCAGGCTGAGATGCAGGATAATGCCGAAGCCGGTCGGCTCGACCAAATCGACATCAGCCGTCAGGCCTGCTGAATTCTCGATATGAACATGCTCTGGACGAATGCCAAGCGTGGCGTTCGCGCCATCCTTGAGTTTTACGGGATGCGGTAGCGCGATGAGCGTGCCGTCCTTGAGTTTCAGACGCGGACCACCATCCTGTTCAAGATAGGTTACGTCGAGAAAATTCATGGCGGGTGAACCAATGAAACCTGCCACGAAGAGATTGGCCGGGCGGTCATAAAGCTCCAGTGGAGAGCCGACCTGTTGCACCACACCACCATGCATGGCGACGATACGGTCGGCCAGAGTCATGGCTTCGATCTGGTCATGCGTGACGTAGATCGAAGTAGCCTTTAACTCTGCATGAAGTTTCTTGATTTCGGCGCGCATCTGCTCTCGCAGGCGGGCGTCGAGGTTGGAAAGCGGCTCATCAAAGAGGAAGGCCTTGGGCTGACGCACAATGGCGCGGCCCATGGCAACACGCTGACGCTGGCCGCCGGAAAGCGCCTTCGGACGGCGTTCCAGCAAAGGATCAAGGCCGAGCTTGGCGGCGGTCGATTTGATGGCGCTTGCAATCTTTTCTTTCGGCGTTTTGCGCAGCCGCATGCTGTAGCTCATATTGTCGGCGACACTCATATGCGGGTAGAGCGCATAGGACTGAAACACCATCGCAATATCGCGGTCTTTGGGTGCGAGTTCATTGACGCGCTTGCCACTGATCTGCACCTGGCCGGCAGTGATGTCTTCAAGGCCAGCAATCATGCGCAGCAATGTGGATTTGCCACAGCCTGACGGGCCGACCAGCACAATGAATTCGCCATCTTTGATCTCAAGATCAACGCCGTGCAGAACAGCATGTTCGCCATAGCTCTTGCGGACTGACTGAATATCGATGGAAGCCATAGGGAAAAATCCTTTCAGCCTTTGACCGCGCCAGCCGTGAGGCCCTGCACGAGATATCGTTGAATGAGGAAGAAGAAGAGACAGGCCGGGATCAGTGCGAGCACACCCGCCGCCATCATCTGTCCGAAATCGACCGAGAACTTTGAGACAAAGCTCAAAAGCCCGACCGGGAACGTGGCTGAATCATTGCCGGAAATCAGCATCAGCGCGAACAGAAGCTCGCTCCACGCAGCAGTGAAAACGAAGCCGAGCGTGGCTGCAATGCCGGGCAACGTGAGCGGCAGAATGATTTGGCGAAACGCCATGAATTGCGTTGCACCGTCAATCTTCGCAGCTTCTTCGAGGTCTTTCGGAATACCGTCGAAGAACGACTGCATCAGGAAGGTTGCGAAAGGTACATTGAACGCCGAATAAACGATGATCAAGCCGATCAGGCTGTTGGTAAGGCCGAGCGGCGCCATGATCTTATAGATAGGCGCGATCAGCATCACGAGCGGAAACATCTGGGTGAGCAGCATTAGCGCTACGATCCAGTATTTGGCGCGGAAGTTGAAACGTGACAGCGCATAACCGGAAAGTGATGCCAACAGCGTGACGATGATGGCGGTTGAGCCGGACACGATCAGACTGTTGCGGAAGAACAGCGGGAACGAGCTGTTATTCAAGACATGGCTGAAGTGATCGAACGTCGTGCGCGATGGCCAGAGCCGCACACCTTCGCTGTACAGCAGGTCATTGGGCGTGACCGAAACTTTGACCAGCCAGAAGATCGGAAAAAGCGCGAATAGAACAAACAGCAAAATAGCTATGCGATGTGCGCCGACAAGGAGAAATTTACGGTTTGTCATGACCTTAATCCTTGTTTAGCAGCGTCTGGCGCAACAGCACGATGAGCATCGAATAGACCATCAGCAACACGAGCAGCACCATCGCAATGGCAGACGCATAGCCAAAATCGAGCCGCTTGAAAGCCTGCGTGAAAATGTAGCTTGCGACGATCTGCGTGCGGTCGGCCGGGCCACCGCCGGTCATCACGACAATCAGATCTGCACTGTTGGCAATCCAGACGGTGCGCAACAAAATGGTAATGGCCATGGTTGGTGCAAGATAAGGCAGCGTAATAGAAAGGAAGCGCTGCACTGGGCCCGCGCCATCAATTGCGGCTGCTTCATAAAGATCGCGTGGGATGGCCTGCAAGGCCGCGAGCATGGTGATCGCAAAGAACGGAATCCCCCACCAGACACCGGCGGTGATAATGCCCCACATGGCAAGATTGGGATCGGACAGGATATTGTCAGGCGCACTCAATAGTCCAATGGCGTACAGCCAATGAGGAAGTGGACCGATAACGGGGTTAAACAGCCATGCCCAATTAAGACCGGTCAGGAATGTTGGCACTGCCCATGGCAGGAAGATCAGCGCTTGCGCCAGACCGCGACCCGCAAACGGCTTGTCGAGCAGCAATGCCAGAATAAGTCCAAACACAAATTGCAGCAGGACCGAACAACCCGTCCACCAGAGCGTGTTTTTCAATGAGCGATAAAACGCCTGATCGGTTGCAAGTTCCCGAAAATGTTCAAGCCCGACAAAGCCGCCGGAAAACGGATTGAGCAACTGGATATCGCGAAAGGCATAGGACACGCCAAGGACCAGCGGAACCAGCATGATAGCGCCAATCAGGATCAGCGCCGGAGCACTGTAAAGATAGGGTTCGGAGGCATGCGCAAAACGCTGCAAAAAGCTGCGCTGGTCCTGCTTTGGCACTTCGCTGCGCACCGGGGCCTTTATGGAAGCGGTGTCGGTCATCATTTTTCCCTTCGCGGGGATTGCATGAAGATGATGAGCAGGCGCGAAAACTCCGCGCCTGCCAAGTTTACGCGGCTTACTGCTTGGATAGGTGCTTCTGCTGTGCCTTGGTCAGATATTCTGCCCACTGGTCGGCCAACTGATCCGGCGTGATGTCGCCGAGAAGCGCTTCCTGCGACGTCTTGATGACGAGCGAATCCTTGAAGAAGGCAAATTCTTCAAGATAGGTCGGCATCACGGTTGGAACGACGTTCTTGTCAGCCAGTTCATCGAACCAGCCCTTGAACTGCTCACCGCTATAGAACGGATCGTTCTGTGCGGATTTGAGAACCGGCAACGCGCCGGTGCGCTTGTTCCATTCGATGTTGCCTTCGGGTCCTTCAAGGGTGGAAATCAGCTTCCAGGAAAGGTCCTTGTTTTTGCTTCCGCTCATCATCGACCATCCGGCAAAGCCAATGGTCGGGAAGGTCTTGCCATCCGGGCCCTTTGGCATAATGGCAACGCCGAAATCTTCAGGCTTCATGCGCTCGGCAATGGCGATCAGGGCGTCCGGGTCCTGATTGAGGAAGGCGCAGGTGCCGCTATAGAAACCAGCGACGGTTTCGTTGAACCCCCAGTTCACGCTGTCCTTTGGTGCGAGGCCGTTCTTGTAAAGATCGACCATCCAGGTGATACCCTTTTTCCAGCCTTCGCTGTTCATGGTTGAGGTGCCGTCTTCATTGAAGAACTTATTGTTGCCTGCCATGGACGCAGCAAAGATCACCCAGCCATTAAGTCCGCCGGGACCACCGCGCATACAGAAGCCTGACTTGCCGGGAAGGGCTGCGATCTTCTTGGAAGCCTCAACGAATTCGTCCATCGTCTTTGGCGGCTCGGATACACCAGCCTCAGACAGCAACTTCTTATTGTAGAACATGGCGTTCAGATAAAAACCGTAAGGCAGCGTATAGGCAGTGTTCTTGACGCTGCGGCCAAGCTCAAGCGCACGCTCGGTCAGGTCTGGCGTGGTTTCCCACTTTTCCAGATATGGCTCGAGGCTCTCCAGCATGCCATTGTTGGCATAGAGCGACACCCATGTGTCCGGCATTTCCATGACGTCAGGAATTTCACCTGCCGATACCATTGTAGCGAATTTCTGGAAGGATTCTCCCCATGGCAGCGAGATGATTTCCACCTTGGTTCCTGGATTGGCGGCTTCAAACTTTGCAACAATTGATTCAAGCGTCTTGGTGCGCTCCGGGCTGGTGATAACCTCCACCAGCTTCAATGTTGTATCGGCAAGCGCTGTGCCACTCATCAGCATGGTGGCGAGTGCGGCGACTACTAGTTTCTTCATTTCCGTTCCCCTTTTTTTATCCTCACGACGGTTTATTTCATGCGATTGACTGAGCGAGCGCTCCTTCAATGTCTCTCCACAGCGCTTCGGTTCCTTCCAGTCCGACATGCAGGCGCACCGAGCGCGCATCAATGCCGAATGTGTGTGCCGAATTTGGCTGTGCCTTTTGCTGCAACACCACTTCGCCCGGTACGATCAGGCTTTCATGCCCGCCCCAGCTCACGCCAAGCTTGAACAGGTTGAGATGGTTGCAGAATTCGCGGATATTCACGCCTTCGTGGAAGATCACCGAGAACAGACCGGACGTGCCGGTCAGCCCTGCTGGCAGGCGATTGGCAAGTGCTGGATGGCAGACAGTTTCCACCGTATCGAGCGCTTGAAGACGCTTTGCTATTTCGAGTGCCGAGGCTTCATGCGCCTTCATGCGCGTTGGAAGAGTACGCATGCCGCGAATAAGCAGCCACGCATCAAATGGTGAAAGCTTGCCACCGAGATATGGGTAGGTTTCTGCGCGAATTGCATTGATCAGCGCTTTCGAGCCGGTCACAACGCCTGCCACAACATCGCTATGACCACCGAGATATTTCGAAGCCGAATGCACAACGAGATCAACGCCAAGCGACAGCGGGCGCTGGAAGATCGGGCTTGCCCAGCTGTTGTCGATGATGCTTAGAACGCCGTGTTGCTTAGCGATTTTGGCCAGCGCGCCGACATCATGGGCTTCCATCACCCAGCTTGTCGGGCTTTCCATGTAGAAGATTTTCGCGCCGGGCAAAGCCTTTGCGACTGCTTCTTCGTCACGTCCGTCGACATAATCGACCTGCACCTGCATGCGCTTCAGGATGGTACCGAAAAGCCGGAACGCATCCGGGTAGACATGGCGCACCGCAACAATGCGATCACCCGGATTGACGAAGGCCAATACGCTTGATGAAATTGCGGCCATACCGCTGGCAAACCCCAGCGCATCTTCGCCGCCCTCAAGCTTCGCCAGCATTTCTTCAAATGCCCGCACGGTCGGGTTGAGTCCACGTGTATAGATTGGACGAACTTTTTCGCCGCGATAGGAGGCGACCATATCGTCATAGCTTGGGAAGGTAAAAAGCGAGGTCTGCACGATGGGGGGAACCACGGCGTCGTATGCATTGCTTTCATCATGAGCAACCGTAAGTGCTGCAAAATCCAGCGGATCCATCCCGTCGGTCATTTGGACATTTCCTTGATGTCTTCCTCAACAATGTCGAGGATCTTGAGTGTTTCCAGCCGCGCGGATTCAGGGTCCTGAGCCACGATGGCGTTAAAGAGCGTGCGGTGGAACGGAAAGGTCCGCCGCGCGAAATCGACGCGCTCAAACGGATGATCCCAGAAGTGCAGAAAGGCTTCGCGCATCTGTTCGAGCAATTGTCTGAAAAGCGGATTATGGGTCGCGTCATAAATGGCGAGATGGAAGGCAAGATCTTCGGGGCCTGACGTGCCTTCAGCGATGTGAACACGCTCCATCTCGTTCAGATTGCGCTCGATAATCACGAGGTCATCGGCTGTGCGTTTGCGCGCTGCAACCATGCTGGCTTCCGCTTCAATGCCGCGGCGTACTTCAAGCGATTGCAGCAATGCATCGCGCAACTGTGCGGGATCGAATGAGAGCGGCATATGGATTGTCGCCGCCGAAATCGGCTTCAGCAGATAAGTGCCGCTGCCCTTGCGGGCTTCAATCACCCCCAATGCCTGAAAATGACGGATTGCTTCGCGAATGGTGGACCGACCAACGGCGAGTGCAGTCATCAATTCACGTTCTGCGGGGAGGCGGTCACCGGCCTGAAGCTGCGCTGTCGCGATGTAATTGGCGAGAGCATCCGTTACCTGCCGGGCACGATCCATCGGCGGTAATGGCGCTATTTGCAGCAGCCTGCGATCTTTCATCCTGCCTCCATTTTACAGATTGGCCCAGAGATCAGCCCCGCGATCAGCCCAGAGACTAACCTAGTGTTTGGCCCAGTGTCCGGTCCAGAATCTCAACGCGCAATCAGGTCAGAACCGGTTCCCTAATTGGTTTTTAAATTGGTCTGACATCATAGTAATATCGACAGGAAATCGACATTGTCAAGCGGGTGCTGGTGAAGGGTTTTATGATGGGGTGATCGGGGATCATCTGTTATCTTATTGATATAAATCGAATATTTCTCTTATACTCCGTGAGAGCGCTCTGGTGAATGATTTATTTGCGCATGAATAAGCTCTTTGCATGGGCATGTTTTTCCGATTGCACTTGCGCAAACTTGCTCCTATCAATCGGCGGAAGAGGCAGCGCGTCCCGAAACGTGTGAAGCGGTTTTTGGATAAGAGGCGCTGGATAAGGAGCGCGGCACGTTGAGCGCCGTTGTTGGGGAGATATCCATGCAATTGAAGGCATCCGAAAAACGGACGCTTGGCCGGACCGGTCTGACTGTAACGGCGCTTGGTCTGGGAACAGCACCTTTGGGCGGGCTCTATGCGCCGGTCGCGCGTGCTGACGCCGACGCTCTGCTCGAAGCGGGCTGGGAAAGTGGTATCCGCTATTTTGATAGCGCGCCGATGTATGGCTATGGCCGCAGTGAACACCTTCTGGGTGATATGCTGCGTGAAAAGAATGAGCGTGCGGTCATTTCGACTAAAGTCGGTCGCCTGATGACCAATGAGCGTGCCGGGCGCAAGCTGCCGCCAGCGCCACCAAAGAACCCGCTTGATTCCGGCTGGCACAATGGGCTGAATTTCCGCGAGGTATTTGATTACAGCTACGACGGCATCATGCGGAGCTTTGATGATAGTCAGCAACGTCTTGGCTTTCCGGACATCGATCTGCTTTATGTCCATGACATTGGCCGCGTGACCCATGCCGACAGGCACGAGCTTCATTGGAATGCGCTGACCAGGGGCGGTGGATTCCGCGCGCTGAGCGAATTGCGCGACGCAGGCAACATCAAGGGCTTTGGTCTTGGTGTGAACGAATGGCAGATCATTCGCGATGCGCTTGAAGAAGCTGATCTCGACTGCTCGCTTCTTGCTGGCCGCTATTCACTGCTCGATCAGGTGTCGGAAAAAGAATTCCTGCCATTAGCGCAAAAGCGTGGCATGGCGCTGGTCATCGCCGGTGTTTTCAACTCAGGTATTCTTGCGGCACCGCGCGGCGGCGAACAGAAGTTCGACTATGCCGATGCGCCTGCCAAAATCATCGAGCGCACCAATCGCCTGCATGACATTTGCGATGAGTATCATGTGCCGCTTGCCGCTGCCGCCATGCAGTTCCCGATGATGCATGAGGCGGTTAGTTCCATTCTGATCGGTGTTCGCTCACCTGAACAGATCAGGCAAAATGTTGTGTGGTTTGAACAATCGATCCCGGATGAATTCTGGACGACACTTCGCTCGGAAGGTCTCATTTCGTAATCATGACGTCCAAAATTCTCTGCGTTGGTGCCCTCACCATGGACACCATTTTCCGCCTCGATACGCTTCCCGAACAGGCAGGTAAATATCTGCCTCGCGAGGCGGTCGAGATTGCTGCTGGCATGGCATCAAGTGCAGCCGCTGCGATTGCCCGGCTTGGCGGTGAGGTGGCGCTCTGGGGTTCTGCGGGGATTGATCCAGTGGGCGATCGCGCCATAACGGAGCTTGAAGCCGAAGGTATTGATTGTTCCTATATCCGGCGGCTCGATGGCGCTCGCACCGCATTTTCTTCGATCCTCGTTGATGCGAACGGTGAACGCATCATCGTGCCTTTTTATGATCGCAGGCTTGCAAGTCCGTCTGATCCGGTGCCGCCGATTGCAGCGGGAGCTTATGCCGCTGTCATGACCGATGTGCGCTGGCCATGGGCTGCTGAAACTGCGCTGCGTGCTGCGCGCGATGCAGGTATTCCGGCCATTCTGGATGCCGATACCGCGCCTGTCGAATTGCTCGAAACGCTGTTGCCACTTGCGACCCATATCGTAGCATCAGAACCTGCAGCAATCAGCGTGGCAGGGACGACAGATTTGAGCGAATGTGTCTGCATTTTAGCTGACCGTTATGATGTTTTTACTGCTGTTACCGCTGGAGCGGAGGGCTGCTATTGGTCAGACGGCGCTGGCCAATCCGTTTCACATGTGGCGGGTTTCAAGGTCGATGCAGTGGATACGCTTGCTGCAGGTGACGTGTTCCACGGTGCTTTTGCACATGGTCTGGTGGAGGGAAAACCGATGACGGACATCATCCGCTTTGCCAATGCCGCTGCCGCCATCAAATGCGCGCGTTTCGGCGGACGAGCCGGTTCACCACATAAAGCGGAAGTTCTTTCATTCATCGAAAGCTGCGTTGTTCCAGCACGATAAGTTAAGCGACGTACATCTTCCTCCCTCGTCCTTCGAGACGCTGTTTTCAACAGCTCCTCAGGATGAGGGACGCAGATGTCAGCGCTTTGGACTAACCCGCGTTTCAGCTATTTTACGTTCTCTCCCATTTTCCCGAAATCATGCGATTACACACTGAACTCGAATTGACTCTTTACTAACATGTTAGTATGTGCAAACCTAAAGTTCAAACTTGGGAGGAGCCAGTTTTGGCACACGATAATTCTGGTCAGGAGCGCTTCGGGCTCTCTGCAGCGCTTACAACGCCATTCGATGCGGATGGCAAAATCGATGTCAGTCGTGCTCTGAAGCACGCCCGCGCTCGCCTCGATAGTGGCTGCTCAAGCGTCACTTTGTTTGGCACCACAGGCGAAGGTTCGTCGATCGCTGATGCCGAACGCGCAGTACTTCTGGATAGCTTCATTGCTCAAGGCTTTGCAGCTTCCAACATCGTTGTCGGTGTGATGGAAAACTCGGTTGCTGATGCTGTCCTTCAATCGGCCGATGCGCTGCGTCGCGATTGCAAGGCCATTCTTCTGGCACCCCCATCCTATTTCAAAAACCTTTCCGATGGTGGCCTGTTCAACTGGTTTTCTGCAGTCTTCAAAGGTCTTGGCGATGATGCGCGCAGCATCATTCTTTACAACATTCCGTCGGTTACTGCCGTTGAGCTTTCTGTCGATTTGATCAGCCGTCTGCGTGCAGCTTTTGGCGGTATCATCACTGGTGTGAAGGATTCGTCGGGGACCTGGGCCTATACGGAAAAACTGCTTGCCGCACACAAGGACATTGCGATCCTGATCGGTGATGAGCGCGATCTTGCTGCGGGTGTTCGTCTTGGTGGGCAGGGTGCTATTTCCGGCATGGCCAATCTGTTCCCGGATCGTCTTCTGCGCATGGTCAACGAAGGTCAGGACGACGCTGAACTCGTCAGCGCCGTGCAGCAGTTGCTGAACTATCCGGTCACGCCAGCAGTGAAGGCTATGGTTGCGCGTCATACGGGTGACATGGAGTGGCGTCGGGTGCGTGCACCGCTCGTTTCACTCAACGACGCGGATTTCAATGCAATTGGCAGTGTATTCGACCGTTTGCATATGGCAAAAGCGGCCTGATCACGGCATAAGCGAACGGCACTGAGAGGGGACAGGCTTTGGCGGAAGATCACAGCGAACCGGTAAAATTGCGGGATAAAGCTTATCAAAGCTTCACCCAGCATTTGCTGGCGCGCGATTTTCATCCGGGCCAATTCGTTTCTCAGCGTCAGCTCGTCACCATGACGGGCCTGCCGCTCGGTGCTATCCGCGAACTTATCCCGCGCCTTGAAGCGGAAGGTCTTATCAAGACCGTGCCGCAGCGCGGGCTTCAGATTGCGCATATTGATCTCAATCTCATCCGCGAGGCGTTTCAGTTTCGGCTTTTCATCGAGAAAGAGGCGATTGCCATCTTCTGTCAGGCGGCATCTGACGAACTGCTACGTTCGTTGCGCGCGGAGCATGAAAACACGCTCAATCGCGCAATGAACGAGGGCGAAACGCCTGAGCTGGAAGAGCAGGCGCAGAATATCGACTGGAGCCTGCACGATACGATTGTCGGCTCGCTCGACAACGAAATCATCTGGCGCGCTTACCAGACCAACACGATCAAGATGCGTCTGATCAATCAGGAGCGCTTCCGCATTACCGGACGCGTTATCCCGGTCATGCAGGAGCATCTTTCCGTGCTGAGCGCAATCGAAACCCGAGACCCGCAGACTGCCATGGATGCCATCGCCGTTCATATCAACAATGCGCGGAAACTGGCTTTGCATATATGAGACTGAAGGTCGGGCGAGAGGAGTCGCCGGGCCGGAAGAATGACAGGCCAAAATGTATAAGGCCTAAAACACAACAGGGGAGGAGTAAGCAATGAATCTGTTACGTCCGACACGCCGCCAGTTTATGGCGGGAACCGCAGCAATCGCTGCATCCGGCATCACGGGCTTCACCCCGTCATTAGCCCAGTCAAATGTCGACTGGAAGAAATTTGCCGGAACCACACTTGAAGTAAACCTCATCAAAAGCCCGCGCGGCGAAATCCTTCAGAAGCATCAGAAGGAATTCGAAGAGCTGACGGGCATCAAGGTGAACTCCGAGCAGATGCCGGAACAGCAGCAACGCCAGAAGGCGGTGATCGAGCTGACTTCCGGTCGCCCGAGCTTCGACGTCATCCATATCAGCTATCACGTTCAGAAGCGCCAGTTTGAAAAAGGCGGCTGGCTTGCCGACCTCAATCCGTTCCTGAAAGACCCGACGCTGACCGATGCATCGCTTACAGAAGATGATTTCGCAAGCGCTGGTCTGACATTTGCCAAGGATGCCCATGGCCGCTTCGGCGCGCTGCCATTCTCGGTCGATTACTGGATCATCTACTGGAACAAGGAGCTCTTTGCCGCCAAGGGCATTGAATATCCAAAGACCTTTGAAGAGCTGGTTGCAGCGGCAGAAGCACTCACCGATCCATCGACCAAAACCTATGGCTTCGTCGCTCGCGGCATGAAGAATGCCAATGCGCCGGTCTATACCAGCTTGCTGCTTGGCTATGGCAAGCAGTCGGTTGATGCGGACGGCAATCTGCAGACGGATTCGGCTGAAGGCATTGAAGCTGCCAAGCTCTATCAGCGCCTGATGACCAAATCGGCACCTCCCGGTGTTGCAGGCTTCAACTGGGCTGAATGCCAGTCGAACTTCCTGCAAGGACGTGTCGGCATGTGGCTTGATGGTATTGGCTTTGCGCCACCGCTTGAAGACCCGAACAAGTCGCGCGTTGTTGGCAAAGTTGGCTATGGCGTCATGCCAGCTGGCCCGAATGCTCAGGCAGCACCAACGACAGGCGACGGCATTGGCGTGACCGAAGCTTCCAAGAACAAGGAAGCCGCATATCTCTATTGCCAGTGGGCTATTTCCAAGGAAATGGGTGCACGTCTTCTGCAATCGGGATCGGGCGTTCCTTTCCGCAAGTCGATCATTGACGACGAAGCAGTGCGCAAGGCTGTCACCATGCCGGAAGGCTGGGTGGAAGCCCTCTCGAAGTCTGCCCCGATCAGCCAGCTCTGCCTGCCTGTCATCGTGCCTGTCACGGAATTCCGCGACATTATCGGTGTCGGCCTCACCAATCTTCTCAATGGTGCTGACGCAGAAACTGAAATGAAACGCGCGACGGAAGAATTCCGTCCGGTCCTCGCACGGAGCGAAGGAAAATGACATCTGCCGCCCCGATAGGAGCAAAAACGGAAGCTGCTGCGAAGGCAGCTTCCTCCGCCAAGTCGGTCACGAGCCGCTTGCGGCCCAGTTACTGGCCGTTTGTTCTGCCAGCCTTGATCACCGTCGGGGCGGTGATCGTCTTCCCATGGGTGTTTACACTCTGGATGAGTACCAACCAGTGGCAGCTTGGCGGCGAGCAGAGCTTTGTCGGTTTTGACAATTATCTGCGTCTTGCGACCGATATGCGCTTCTGGGAATCCATGTGGCACACGGTTGTTTACACGGTTCTGTCCGTCGTGGCCCCGATGATATTGGGTACGATTGCAGCGCTGGTGTTTGACAGCAAACTGCCCATGCGCGGACTTCTGCGCGGGATCTTCGTCATGCCGATGATGGCAACACCGGTGGCGGTCGCACTGGTCTGGACGATGATGTATCACCCACAGCTGGGTGTGCTGAACTATCTTCTGTCGCTGATCGGCATTCCGCCGCAGGAATGGATTTTCAACCAGAACACAGTCATTCCGTCGCTGGTTGCTGTTGAAACCTGGCAGTGGACGCCGCTGGTCATGCTGATCGTGCTGGGCGGCCTTGCTTCCATGCCTCGCGATCCGTTTGAAAGTGCAGAAATTGATGGTGCCAATGGCTGGCAGAAATTCCGTTATATCACGCTTCCGATGATCCTGCCTTTCATCATGGTGGCTGTGATTATTCGCTCGATCGATGCGCTGAAAAGCTTCGACATCATCTATGCGATGACGCAGGGCGGTCCCGGAACAGCATCGGAAACCATCAACATCTATCTCTATAACGTGGCGTTTTCTTATTATGACATTGGTTATGCATCGGCAATTGCCGTGGTGTTCTTCATTGTCATTATCGCCATGTCGCTTGTTCTTCTGGCGCTGCGCCAGCGGACCAAGTGGAACAGCTGAGGACCGACCATGGCACGCAAGTCAATTCTTTCCAAGCTTGGCACGGCACTCATGGTTTTCATCATTGTGTCGCCAGCGATCTTCTTCTTCGTCTGGATGCTGTCGCTTTCTTTGAAATATGAAATCGACAATGGCGCTTATCCGCCGATCCTGATCCCTGAACGCTTCGCCTGGTCGAACTATACCGATATCTTTGCAACCAACGATTTTCTGCTCTATTTCTGGAACAGTCTTCTGGTCACAGGTACGGCGACCTTGCTTGCGCTTCTGGTTGGCGTTCCTGCGGGTTACGGTATTGCACGGCTCAAGGCGCATAAATCGGCAATCGTCATCATGATTGCCCGTATGACGCCGGGCCTGTCCTACCTGATCCCGCTATTCCTGCTGTTCCAGACCTTGGGCCTGCTTGGCACGCTCTGGCCGCAGATCATCATCCATCTGGTCGTCACCGTTCCAATCGTGATCTGGATCATGATCGGCTATTTCGAGACAACACCGATGGAGCTTGAAGAAGCAGCCATTATCGATGGTGCTTCCTCGTGGCAGGTGTTCATGAAGGTGGCACTGCCAATCGCCAAGCCCGGCGTTGTGGTGTCGCTCATCCTTGCAGTGATCTTTTCATGGAACAATTTCGTTTTCGGCATCGTGCTCGCAAGCCGCGAGACACGCACCCTGCCGGTTGCGGTCTACAACATGCTGTCCTTTGAACAGGTCAGCTGGGGTCCGCTTGCCGCCGCAGCACTTGTGGTCACATTGCCGGTCCTGTTGCTGACCGTTTTCGCACAGCGCCAGATCGTTGCGGGTCTGACCGCAGGCGCCGTCAAATAAGAGTTGAGGTTCAAGATGGCATCTGTATCCATCCGAAATGCAATCAAAAAATATGGCAATGTCGGCGTTCTGCACGGCGTGTCAGTGGACATTCAGGACGGCGAATTTGTCGTGCTGGTCGGGCCGTCGGGCTGCGGAAAATCCACGCTTCTGCGTATGATCGCAGGGCTTGAGGAAATCAGCGACGGTGAAATCGCTATTGGTCCGCGCGTGGTCAATGACCTGCGCGCCAAGGAACGTGATATCGCCATGGTGTTCCAGAATTATGCGCTCTATCCGCATATGACGGTGGCCGACAATATGGGCTTCGCGCTCATGTTGAAGAATGCACCCAAGGCCGAGCGCGACAGCCGTGTTAATCGTGCGGCGGAAATTCTGGGCCTCAACAAGCTGCTCGACCGCTTTCCGCGCCAGCTTTCCGGTGGTCAGCGTCAGCGCGTAGCCATGGGCCGAGCGATTGTTCGCGACCCGCAGGTGTTCTTGTTTGATGAGCCGCTGTCTAACCTCGACGCCAAGCTGCGCGTGCAGATGCGTGGTGAAATCAAGGGACTGCATCAGCGGCTGAAGACCACGACGATCTACGTGACCCATGATCAGATCGAAGCCATGACCATGGCCGATAAGATCGTCGTCATGCGTGATGGTCTGGTGGAGCAGATTGGTGCGCCGCTCGATCTTTATGATCGTCCGGCCAATATGTTCGTCGCAGGCTTTATCGGTTCTCCCTCGATGAATTTCATCAACGGCAAGATCGACGAGGGTACTTTCCTCGCTGACGGCGGTTTCCGCATGCCGCTGCCAAAAGGGGATTATGCAAGCCTTTCAGGCAAGGCCGTTTATGGCGTTCGACCAGAGCATATGAAGATTGCCGAGAACGGCGTGCCTGTCACGGTTGAAATCGTTGAGCCAACCGGTTCGGAAATCATGGTTATGGGCAAGCTGGGAGATCAGCCGATCACCTGTCTGTTCCGCGAGCGTCTGACCGTTCGTCCGGGCGATGTCTTGACCATCGCAATCGATCCGGCAACCAGTCATGTGTTCGAGCCGGAAAAAGGCGCTCGCGTCAGCCTGTAAGTCGCTTGTTTGAAATGAAAAACGCCGGGCAACGCCCGGCGTTTTGTTTTAGTGCGTTTCTGTTTTATTCGGCTGCTTCCTTGACGGCCATTGGATTGTTCGGGTGGGTCGTCCAGTTGGCATACTGATCCGGGATCGGCGCGTTGGTGCGTGGATCAAAGTCGGAAATCTGCTCCATGGTGATGCAGTCCTCGACCGGGCAGACGCTGACGCAGAGATTACAGCCAACGCATTCCTCGTCGATCACCTCAAAATGGCGCGCACCATCGACCATTGCTGTGATCGCCTGATGCGAAGTGTCTTCGCAGGCAATATGGCAGCGACCGCATTTGATGCAGAGGTCCTGATCAATGCGCGCCTTGGTGACATAGTTGAGGTTGAGATATTGCCAGTCGCTGACCTGACCGACTGCCATGCCACGAAAATCATCCAGCGTCTCATAGCCCTTGGAGTCCATCCAGTCGGACAGACCGTCGATCATTTCTTCAACGACTTTGAAGCCATAGGTCATGGCAGCAGTGCAAACCTGAACCGTGCCGCAACCAAGCGCAATAAACTCAGCCGCATCGCGCCATGTGGTGATGCCTCCAATGCCTGAAATTGGCAGTCCGTGCGTTTCCGGATCACGCGCAATTTCCGCAACCATGTTGAGCGCGATTGGCTTGACTGCCGGACCGCAATAGCCGCCATGGCTGCCGCGTCCATCAATGGATGGGACCGGAGACATATTGTCGAGATCGACCGAAATGATCGAATTGATCGTGTTGATCAGTGATACGGCATCGGTTCCATTGGCTTTTGCGCCGCGTGCAGGCTTGCGAATATCGGTGATATTCGGCGTCAGCTTGGTGATCACTGGCATGCGGCTATATTGCTTGCACCATTTGACGACCATACCGACATATTCCGGCACCTGACCGACAGCCGCACCCATGCCACGTTCGCTCATGCCATGCGGGCAGCCGAAATTGAGCTCAATTCCGTCAGCGCCGGTTTCTTCCACGAGAGGAAGGATGGCTTTCCATGCTTCTTCTTCGCAGGGCACCATGATTGAAGCGATCAATGCGCGGTCGGGCCAGCGCATTTTCACTTCCTTCATTTCGCGCAAGTTCACCTCGAGCGGTCGGTCGGTGATGAGTTCGATATTGTTAAGACCCAGCAAGCGCCTGTCAGCACCATGGATCGCGCCATAACGCGGACCATTGACATTGACCACTGGCGGGCCTTCAGAGCCCAGCGTTTTCCAGACCACTCCGCCCCAGCCTGCCTTGAAGGCACGCTCTACATTATAGGCTTTGTCGGTCGGCGGAGCTGATGCCAGCCAGAACGGATTTGGAGATTTGATACCGAGGAAGTTCGTTGACAGATCAGCCATGATTAATCTCCTCAGCCCTGTTCCTGGCCCACGTGGGCATTACGGTCATGCGATGCTGGCGCAGGCGCATGAAGAGCGCCGCCTGAAAGTACCGCATCGGCAAAGCCTTCAATCGCTTCGGGACGTTTGGTCAGCGTTGCATGGATGGATTCGGCGGCGACCTTGCCATCTTCCACCGATGCAACAGTCAGATCCTGACCACCGGCAACACAGTCGCCCCCCGCCCATATTCCCTCAACGGATGTGCGACGTTCCTCATCAACGCTGATGCGCCCTTTGGAAAGTCTGATGCCTGATCCAGCCACTGGTTCAGGTTCGAACTTCTGACCGATAGCTTTGAAGACCTGATCGGCTTCAAGGATCAAATATTCTCCAGTGCCTGAAAGCTTACCGTCTGTTGCGGTTGTATATTCCATGACGATTGCATTGACTGTGCCGTCTTCGTTCCGCTCCAGTGCATGCGGCTGTAACCAGTGACGGATCACCACACCATGAATCTGTGCCAGTTCCTGTTCATAGGCGCTGGCATTCATGCTTTCCTGTCCACGACGATAGACGATAGTCACGTTTTCAGCGCCAAGCTTTTTGGTCTGGATCGCAACATCGACTGCCGTCATGCCGCCACCGATCACCACGATATTGCGACCAACGGGAAGCGACGAAAGGTCTTTTGCCTGACGCAGATTGGCAATGTAGTCAACGGCGTCGATCACATTGGGCGCATCTTCGCCAACAAGCCCCAGATCGTTGACGCCGGGCATGCCCATACCGAGGAACACGGCATCATATTCAGCCTTAAGTGCCTCGATAGTGATGTCCTGACCGAGTGTCTGGTTATATTCGATATTGATCGCGCCAATCTTCAGCACGAATTCCAGCTCACGCTGGGCGAAATTATTGACTGTCTTATAGGCGGCAATACCATATTCATTAAGACCGCCGCCTTTGGCGCGGGCTTCAAAAATCGTCACCTGATGGCCATGCATTGCAAGGCGATGAGCTGCCGAAATACCTGCCGGGCCTGCGCCAACAATAGCAATATGTTTGCCGGTTTCCGGTGCGCGTTTAAATGGGTGGTTGCCCGTTTCCATCAAAACATCGGTGGCATATCGCTGCAAGTGGCCGATTTTGACTGGCTTGCCTTCCGATGTTTCGCGAACGCAGACTTCTTCGCAAAGCGTTTCTGTCGGGCAAACACGGGCGCACATGCCGCCAAGAATGTTTTCTGAAAGAATTGTTTTTGCAGCCCCGATAGGATTGCCAGCATTGATCTGCCGGATAAACAGCGGAATGTCGATGCTTGTGGGACAAGCATTCATGCACGGCGCATCATAGCAGAAATAGCAGCGGTCAGATTCAACGATGGCTTCATGTTTGGTAAGCGGCGGATGCAGATCATCAAAGACATGCGCATAATCGGCCTTTTCAAGCCGCGCGCCATGAATATCCGGCCCTGACATATCAGGCTGAGCCGCATGATCGATTGCATCAATAGGCGAATTATCTGCTGATCGCATGGATCGCATCTCCCATTTTTGCTGCGTTACGGCGCGGGTTCCCTTTGCGCACCTTAACTCTGTTCCGGGCTGCGATCTTTGCCGTCGCGTGACGCCCGTTGATGACAGGATGACAGATTTTTACGGAAGGTCAAATTTTTTATCATCTGGTCAATTTATGACATTTCCATACCAGAAATAGCGAAAGGCCCGGCTTTGAAAGCGCGGGCCTTTGAAAGGAGTTACGTTGTGAAATCAGAGGGAGTCGGATTTGAGTGCGTCCGGCGTTGGCTCTGCTACAATTTCTGGATCGGAGAAAGTTTCTGCTTCACGTGACAATGCCGGGCGTGAACTGAGCACCAGAGCACAGCCTGCGATGATGACCGATGCGCCGATGAACTGGATGAAAGACAATTGTTCTTTCAAGAATACAGCACCGATCAGAACCGCGATTACGGTCACGGCAAATTCAACACTGATGGCTTTGGTAGGTCCGACATTTCCCACGAGTTTGAAATAGAGCACATAGGTCAGAGCACTCATCACGCAGGCCGAAATAAGCAGATAGGCAAAATCGATTAGTCCCGGTGTGGTTGGCACGGGAACGGCGAAGATCAGCGGCAAGGTAAGAATGCCGCCAAAGACGAAAGCGCCGATGGTTGTTTCCCAGGAACCTGAGCCGGAAAGGCGACGGCTGGCATAATTGCTGCCAAAAGCGGCTGAAAAGCAGGAAAAAAGCACGGCAACGCAGCCCATGATGAAGGCTGGCGTAACTGCGACTGCCGGAAAACCAACCAGCAGCACGATGCCCGTAACACCAAGCAACAGGCCAACAAGGCCGCGTGACGTGATACGTTCAAGTCCCCAGAGCTGGCTGATAACCATTGAGAACAGCGGAATGGATGCGACGCAGATCGCGGCCATTGCTGTTCCGATCAGCGGTGTACCGTAGGACAGGCCGATAAGCTGACCAGCAACGGTTGTGGCACCAACTACGGCGAAAGGTTTCCAGCCTGCGTGAAAATCAAGCCTGCGTCCAGAGAGTTTCGCAATCGCGAAAAGCGTTCCGGCTGCGATGAAGGAGCGGAATGCAACAGCGCCAACCCAGCCAAAGGCTTCGACCACGCGCAGGACCACGAGGAACGATAGCCCCCATGCTACGGCAAGGAAAATATACGTTGCGATATCTCTGGGTTTCATGCCGATAGGCCTTGTTACGGGTTATGCAGTATCGACTAACTCAAAAGGGCGAAAAGCAAAAATCCTTTCGCGTCTCTTCCTATTATAGATTGGAATGAAATTATGCCGTTTTTGCAGCGGCATTATCGAGCGCTTTTTGCGCTGCCGCAGCGCCGATATTGGCAAAGAACCGATCCGCAATCTTGCGCGCCACCGAGCCAAGCAGTTTCGAGCCGAGCTGGGCGATCTTGCCCCCTGCATCACCTCGGATCACGTAAGTGAGGATCGTATCATCACCGTCGATGGTGAGTGTTACATCGGTATCGCCGTGGGCGAAGCCCGCAATGGAACCTTCGCCGCGTCCGGAGATCGTATAGGAGGCGGGTGGGTTCATGTTGGAGAGTTCGAGCATGCCGTGGAAACGGACTTTAAGTATACCAAGGCTGACTTTCAGTGCCGCCCGTATTTCGGTTTCCGACAGACGTTCGAGGTCTTCGCAGCCGGGAATGCAGTTTTTCAGCGTCTCAATGTCGTTGAGCGCGTCCCATACGGCCTGCCGGGGTGCGGCGATTCTTTCTTCTCCGACGAGGTCCATGCTTTACACTGCTCCTGATCAACCTAAATTGATGCATATCCCTATATGGAACCACATCAAAATGGAAAATTTCTGTAATTTAACGGATGCACTTCTCTACTAAAATGCTCTATTAAGACAATTAAATCGATTTGATTGACCGGGAGTACCATCATGGCAAGAGACGCGGCGAAGCTTGAAGCAACGGTCGCAAAGCTGAAAAAGCACTGGACGGACGCTGCACCAAAAGACATGCGCGCAGCTTTCAAAGCCGATCCAGGCCGTTTTGAGCGCTATTCGCTATCTCTGGACGATCTTCTGTTTGACTGGTCGAAAGCACGTGTCAACGACGAGACGATTGTGCTTCTGACCGAAGTGGCCAAGGCCGCTGACGTTGAAGGTCGTCGCGCTGCAATGTTTGCAGGCGAGCACATCAACAACACTGAAGACCGTGCCGTTCTGCATGTTGCACTGCGCGATACCACGTCTAAGGAAGTGCTGGTCGATGGCCATAACGTTCTTCCGGACGTGAAGGAAGTTCTCGACCGCATGGCTGCCTTCTCTGATGGCATCCGTTCCGGCTCGATCAAGGGCGCGACGGGCAAGAAGATCACCGATATCGTCAATATCGGCATCGGCGGTTCCGATCTTGGCCCAGTTATGGCGACACTGGCGCTGGCCCCTTATCATGATGGCCCACGCGCGCATTATGTCTCCAACATCGATGGCGCACATATTGCCGACACGCTCAATGCGCTTGATCCGGCAACGACACTCATCATTGTCGCGTCCAAGACTTTCACCACCATCGAAACCATGACCAACGCGCAAACCGCGCGCAAATGGATTGCTGATGCGCTGGGAGAAGATGCAGTTGGCGCACATTTCGCGGCTGTTTCCACAGCACTTGATAAGGTTGCAGCCTTCGGTATTGGCGAAGACCGCGTCTTCGGTTTCTGGGATTGGGTTGGCGGTCGTTATTCCGTCTGGTCGGCAATCGGCCTGCCAGTGATGATTGCGGTGGGTGCTGACAACTTCCGCAAGTTCCTTGCGGGCGCGCATTCGATGGACGTGCATTTCCGCGATGCGCCGCTCGAAAAGAACCTGCCAATCTGGCTCGGTCTTATCGGCTATTGGCATCGCGCAATCTGCGATTATTCCAGCCGCGCAGTCATCCCTTATGATCAGCGTCTTGCTCGTGTTCCGGCCTATCTTCAGCAGCTCGATATGGAATCGAACGGCAAGAGCGTGACTGTGGATGGCAAGCCTGTTTCCGGCCCAACGGGTCCGGTTGTCTGGGGCGAACCCGGCACCAATGGCCAGCACGCATTCTTCCAGCTTCTGCATCAGGGCACGGACACCATTCCGCTTGAGTTTATCGTAGCTGCCAAGGGCCATGAAAAGCATCTCGATCATCAGCATGAAATGCTGCTCGCTAACTGCCTTGCGCAGTCAGAAGCCTTGATGAAGGGACGCACGCTCGATGAAGCCCGTGCGCAGCTCCAGTCTAAGAAGCTGCCCGAAGCGGAAATCGAACGTATCGCGCCGCACCGCGTCTTCTCTGGTAATCGTCCATCGCTGACGCTTGTTCACGACAAGCTCGACCCGTTTGCATTTGGTCGCCTGATCGCCCTTTACGAACATCGCGTGTTCGTCGAAGCGCAGATTTTCGGCATCAATGCGTTCGACCAGTGGGGCGTGGAACTTGGCAAGGAATTGGCGACCGAGCTTCTGCCGGTTGTTTCCGGCGCTGAATCGGCTGAAGGCAAAGATGCCTCTACCGTAGGTCTGGTTGCCCATTTGCATGCACGCCGTAAAGCCTGATATTAAGGCAAATCAATAAGGCAAGCCGGGCGCTCTGCCCGGCTTTTTTTGTGCATGAATTGGGATGAGACATGAAGACCGAGATTATCGAGTTTGCCGGCGATGTACCGGGTAACGCCATTGGACTGCGTGTGCTGCGTTTTGCAGGCAAAGACAG
Source organism: Ochrobactrum quorumnocens (assembly GCF_002278035.1). Classification (NCBI taxonomy): domain Bacteria; kingdom Pseudomonadati; phylum Pseudomonadota; class Alphaproteobacteria; order Hyphomicrobiales; family Brucellaceae; genus Ochrobactrum; species Ochrobactrum quorumnocens. The sequence goes on from NZ_CP022604.1 coordinate 314,298, forward strand.
CGATGCGCCAACTGCCTATCTGCAATCCTCGCTGCATGGTGGTGAATTGCCGGGGCAGGCTGCTCTGCATTTTCTCGTGCCGATGTTGAAAAAAGCTGGCGATGAAGGCCGCATTCTCGGCAATATCACGGTTATCCCACAGGCAAATCCGATTGGCTCGAACCAGTGGCAGGCGCATCAGCATCTGGGTCGTTTCGAGTTTTTCTCAGCGGTCAATTTCAACCGGGCTTTTCCGCTTCTGCCGGATTTCGACACGTCGGAACTGCCCGGCCCGGATGCACCGGTGGCCCTTGCGCAGCGCCTCAAATCAACGCTTTTGAAGCTCGCTCTTGCCAACGATATCGTGCTTGATCTTCATTGCGATGATGAAAGCGAAAACTACGTCTACATCGCCAAGGAATTCGTGGAAGACATGAAGGATCTGGCGATTGCGCTGGGTTCGACTGCGATCCTCGCATGGGACACGACGGCAGACGCGGCTTTCGAGGAGGCCTGCGCGCATCCGGTGCTGCAATTGCCTGCTGATCAGCGCAACATGAAGCGCCGCGCTGTTACCACGGTCGAGTTCCGTGGCCTGAGCGATGTCTATGCTGATATGGGAAAAGGTGATGCGGAAGGCCTTTACAAATTCCTCGTCCATCGTGGCGTCATCTTTGATGAAAACGTAAAGCTTGATCTTCATTACAAGGGTCTGGTGACGCCGCTTGAAAACGTGGAAATGCTGCGTGCGCCAGAAGGCGGTATGGTGCTTTATCACGTTGCCCCCGGTGATGTGGTGGAAGCGGGCGCAAAGCTCGTAACGATTGTCACTCGTCCGGGCGAACCGGAAGGCGACATTACGCTGACCGCGCCACAGGCAGGCCGCATCCTCACGCGCCGCACGCTGCGTTATGTTCGCCGTGGCGATGATCTGCTAAAACTGCTCGCCGCGAAGCCGTCTGCGGTAAAAAAGCGTTCGGGTGCGTTAGAGGCATGAGTGCATCGTCTTCTCCTGAAAAACTGAAAGCGATCCGTGCCATCCTGTTCGATAAGGATGGCACCTTGATCGATTTCGACCGCACATGGTTTACCGTGTCGTGGAACCTCGCACAGCGTACCGCACATGGCGATGAACATCGTGCGCGCTCTTTGCTCGATGCTGGCGGATATGACTGGGAAGCCTCACGCTTTCGCGCCAATTCGGTGATTGCAGCCGGTACAGTCGAAGATATCGTGCAGCTTTGGCACCCGGATATTGATGAGGCCGGTTTCAAAGCCAAGATCGACGAATTCGACTCCTACACGGTTGCGGAAGGTGCGCGTTCCGCAGTGGCAATTGAGGGCCTAAAGGAGACGCTGCAAACGCTTCGTGAAATGGGCTACATACTCGGCATCGCCACCAATGATTCAGAAGCCGGTGCGCATGCAACAGCAAAGGCATTGGGGATCGACCATTTCTTTGATGTCGTGATCGGCTACGATACGGCAGCACGTCCCAAGCCTTATCCTGATCCACTGCTTTATTTCGCAGAAAAGGTCGGCCTTGAACCAAGCGCCATCGCAATGGTGGGCGACAATCTGCACGATCTGGAAACAGCACAGGCCGCAAAAGCCGGGCTTGGCGTTGGTGTTTTGTCCGGCAACAGTCCGCGGGAGGCACTTGAGCCTCATGCCGATGTGGTGCTTGATTCCATCGCAGGCTTGCCTGACTTGTTCAAGTGATCCTGACTGGATGGTGAAACGCCATCCAGCAGCCATTCTGTCATTTCTGGCCATAGACTTTGTGCAAAGCGCGAACGGAAAAAGCCAAGATGGCCGATTGGCTGGCCCTCGGTATCTGCTGGCGAATACCAGCGCTGCTCAATGGGTGCGTTCACGTGGTAGCTCAGAAAGTGATTCACTGCGCGCCGCGTACCCCATGGGTCATCCTCAAGCCCGACGGACAGAATGGGTGTTTTGACCTTGGCAATAAGGTCTGCAGCGTCAAGCTCGGCGTCATCAAAGAAATAGTTTTTCATCCGGCACCATCGCGCCCAATCACGAAAAACCGATCCGGGAATAGGCTCTCCATTCATCCAGCGCGGTGTGCTCGGTGTGAGATAAGAAACCGGCACGCCGACAATGTTCATGCGCGGCCAGACCCATTTATCATTAAGAAGATGCACTGCACCGGACATGGTTGCGATCATACCATAGCGGGTGAACTTGCCAGAGCATCCCGACACCCCCAGCGCTTGTCCACCGAAGGATTGGCCTATGCCAACCATTTCATGTCCCGGTGCTACAGCTTGTAAGCATTTCAGGGCAGCGGGGAAGTCCAGCTTGGCCCAATCCTTGAAACGGATTGCAGGCACTGCCTTGCGGGCACGGCGGGAAGCGGCGACGCCACGATAATCGTAAGTTAGAACCGCGCGTGCACCGTTGGCGAGGAGGTGCTTGGCAAAGGCGGAATAAAAGCCTTGCGGCACGGCGGTTGCCGATGAAATCAGCACAAGGGGCTTTCTGCCTTCGCCATGGAACAGCTGCCCACGAAGTGGGAAGCCGTCGCTGGCTGTAAAGGTGACTTCTTCAATCATCGGCCATTCCCTTTGACACAAAGCTCTACCGTCTGCGGCTCAGCAGAGCCGCAGTTTGTCATCCTCAATGATTGAGACTGTTTAGTCTCTCAATTCACGACGCAGGATTTTGCCGACATTGGTTTTCGGCAGTGCGTCACGGAATTCGACTTCGCGCGGACGCTTATAGTTGGTGAGGCGCTGGGCGCAGAAGGACTTCACATCTTCTTCCGTCAGGTTCGGGTCGCGGCG